>NZ_JAOZVW010000136.1:3577-27710 GCF_025869345.1 Sphingopyxis sp. | reverse complement strand
CCCTAACCCCTCCCCTGAAGGGAAGGGGGACTTTAGCGGCCAGCCCGATTTCGCCCCCGCCAACCATCGCCCGCTTTACGGCCGCCGCATCCTGATCACCGCGGGACCGACGCACGAGCCGATCGATCCGGTGCGCTACATCGCCAACCGGTCGAGCGGCAAGCAGGGCTTCGCGATCGCCGCCGCCGCTGCCGAAGCGGGCGCCGAGGTGCTGCTGATCGCCGGCCCGGTGCCGCTGCCGACCCCGCCCGGCGTGATCCGCGTCGACGTCGAGACGGCGCGCGAGATGGCGGCCGAGGTCGAGGCAGGCCTGCCCGTCGATGCCGCGATCATGGTCGCGGCGGTCGCCGACTGGCGCGCCGCCGACACCGCGGCGCAGAAAATCAAGAAGGACGGCAGCGGCGCGGTCCCGCCGCTCGCGCTCGCCGAGAATCCCGACATCCTCGCCGGCCTCGCGAAAAGTGCGCGGCGCCCGCCGCTGCTGATCGGCTTCGCCGCCGAGACCAACGACGTCCTCGCGCACGCCGAGGCAAAGCTCGCGAAGAAGGGCTGCGACTGGATCGTCGCCAACGATGTTTCCGCCGACCCGATGGGCGGCGAGACGAACCGCGTGCATATCGTCAGCAAGGCTGGCGTGGACAGTTGGGACCGGCTGCCGAAAGGCGCCGTCGCCCGCAAATTGATGGAAAAGATCGCCGATGAACTCGCAATCCGCGCACCCGCTGACTCCCATTGAAATCGCGATCCAGCGCCTGCCGAACGGCGGCGGGCTGCCCCTGCCCGCCTATGCCAGCGACGGCGCGGCGGGGATGGACGTCGTCGCGGCCGAGACGCTGACGCTGCGCCCCGGCGCGCGTCACGCGGTCGCGACCGGCTTCGCGATGGCGATCCCGCCCGGCTATGAGGTGCAGGTGCGCCCACGCTCGGGCCTGGCGCTCAAGCACGGCATCACCTGCCTCAACACGCCGGGAACGATCGACAGCGACTATCGCGGCGAGGTGAAGGTGATCCTTGCCAACCTGTCCGACGATAATTTCGATATCGCCCGCGGCGACCGCATCGCGCAGCTCGTCCCCGCCCCCGTCCAGCGCGCCGCCTTCGCCGAGGTCGAGACGCTGGACGAAACCGCGCGCGGCGCGGGCGGCTTCGGCTCGACCGGGGTTGCCAGCGACGAAGCCATCGAGGACGACAATATCCCCGAAAATGTCGGCTCGCTGTCGGCGATGAAGATGCGCCAGCCCGGCGAATAAGCCTTGCTCAGCGACGCCGAACTCGACCGTTACGCGCGCCAGATCGTCCTGCCCGCCTTCGGCGGCGCGGGGCAGGCGAAGCTGAAGGGCGCCCATGTCGCGATCGTCGGCGCGGGCGGGATCGGCTGTCCGGCGATCACCTATCTGGCCGCCGCGGGCATCGGCAGGCTGACGATCATCGACCATGACCGGATCGAGTTGTCGAATCTCCAGCGCCAACCGCTCTTCACCGACGCCGACCTCGGCGCGCTGAAGGCCGAGGTCGCGGCCGATGCCGCGCGGCGGATCAACCCGCATGTCGAGGCGGTGGCGGTGGCGGAACGGCTCGATGCGCACAATGCCGAGGCGCTGCTCGCGGGCGCCGGCCTGATCCTCGACGGCTGCGACAATTTCGCGACCCGGCTCGCGGTCAACACGGCCGCGGTCGCGCTGCATATCCCGCTGCTCTCCGCCGCGATCGGCGCGTTCGAGGGGCAGGTCGCGCTCTACGAGGGGTGGCGCGCGGAGAGCCCCTGCTACGCCTGTCTCGTCGGCGACGACCCCGACCGCCCCGGCATCAATTGCGCCGAACAGGGCGTGATGGGCGCGCTCGCGGGCATGGTCGGGACGATGGCGGCGCTCGAGGCGGTGCGCGCGCTCACCGGCTGGGGGCGGGCGCTGACCGGCCGGCTGACGATCCTCGACATGCTCGACCGGCGCTGGCGCGAGGTCGCGGTCGCCAAGGAACCGGAGTGCCCGATATGCCGGGGCTGAACATCGTCGTCGCCGCCGCCGACGGTGGCCGCTTCTATGCCGCGCTCGAAACCGCGGCCGCGGCGAGCGCGCTGGGCCGCCCCACGCGGGTCTTTCTGCAGGGCGAGGCCGCGGCATTGCTCCGCACGCCGGTGTCGTTCGACGGCGATCCCGCGCGCCGGGCCGCAGGGCAACCCGACCTCGCATCGCTGATCGCCGAGGCGATGGCGATGGGCGTGCGGCTGATCGTCTGCCAGTCGGGCATGGCGCTTGCCGGCATGACCGCGAGCGAGCTGGTGCCCGATATCCTCGCGGGCGGGCTCGTCAGCTTTCTTGCCGAAGCGAGCGCCGAAGACCAGCTAGTCGTTTATTGAATGCCGCCGCCCCGCGAAGGCGGCGTTATGGTCACGGATTCTTGCAGACAGTGATCGCGTCGGGCGCGGGGCGCTTGCCGTAAGGAACGAAGCGCGCGAGATAGCCCCCGGCGTGCGCCTTGTCGTCATAGGACACGAGCTTGTAGCCCACCGCCTCGAATTCGCAGACGAGCAGGCGGAAGGGCGTGCCGTGCTGCGCGATCGGGCGGTCGCCGTCGACGACGATCACCTGCCCGCCCTTGCGGAGCGCCGGGCGCAGCCGCCACAGGAAGGCGTAGGGCTCGCCGATCTCGTGATACATATGGACCATGAAGACGCGGTCGAAGCTGCTCGCAGGCAACCGCGGATCGTCGACCGCGCCGAGTTTCAGCGAGACATTGTCGAGCCGCTCGCGCGCAACGCGGTCGGCAAGCCGCTCGATGACCTCGGGCTGGATATCCTGCGCAAGGACGCGGCCCGTCGCGCCGACGCGCGGGGCGAGGCGCACCGTGTAATAGCCGTCGCCCGCGCCGATGTCGGCGACGGTCATGCCGGGGCGAACGTCGGCCGAATCCATGATGTCGTCGGCTTCGTTGACGCGGTCGCGCGCTTCCTCGGTCGACCATTTGGTCGAGGTGATCGGCGCGACCGGGCGGTCGGCGGGCGGAAATTCGCGCGCGGTCTCGGGGCGGTCGCTGTCGCTGCTCCACGGATTGTCGCAGCCGCCGAGCGACAACGCCGCCAGCGCGGCAAGGAAGGCCGCGCGGCGGATCATCAGTCGATGTCCTCCACCTCGACCTTTTCGCCCGTCACCTTCTGCGACAATGCCGCCGCCATGAAGGGATCGAGCGCCCCGTCGAGCACGTCGCCGGGCGCGGTCGAGGTCACGCCGGTGCGCAGGTCCTTCACCAGCTGATAGGGCTGAAGGACATAGGAACGGATCTGGTGGCCCCAGCCGATCTCGGTCTTCGCCTGATACTCGCCCGATGCCTCGGCCTCGCGCTTCTGAAGCTCGGCCTCGTAAAGACGCGCCTTCAGCATTCCCATCGCGGTCGCGCGGTTCTTGTGCTGCGAGCGGTCGATCTGCGACGCGACGACGATGCCGGTGGGCATGTGGGTGATGCGCACCGCCGAATCGGTGGTGTTGACGTGCTGCCCGCCCGCGCCCGAGGCGCGATAGGTATCGATCTTGAGGTCGCTTTCCTTGATCTCGATCTCGATATTGTCGTCGATCACCGGATAGACCCACACCGACGAGAAGCTGGTGTGGCGTCGCGCCGAGCTGTCGTAGGGCGAGATGCGGACGAGGCGGTGGACGCCGCTTTCCGTCTTGGCATAGCCATAGGCATTCTCGCCCTTGACCAGCATCGTCGCCGACTTGATCCCCGCCTGGTCTCCCGCCTGATATTCGATCAGCTCGACCTTCATGCCGCGCTTTTCGGCCCAGCGGCTGTACATGCGCTGGAGCATTTCGGCCCAGTCCTGGCTTTCGGTGCCGCCGGCGCCGGCATGAACCTCGATATAGCAGTCGTAGCTGTCGGCCTCGCCCGCGAGCAGCGCCTTGACCTTGTCCTCCTCGGCCCGCGCCGCGAGCGTGGCGAGGCTGGCGACGGCATCGTCGACGAGCGCCTCGTCGCCCTCCATCTCAGCGAGTTCGATCAGTTCGACCGTGTCGCCCATCTCCTTCTCGATCGCGCGCGTCGCGGTGATCGCCTCGTCGAGACGGCGGCGTTCGCGCATGACCTCCTGCGCCGCCTTGGGGCTATCCCACAGCGTCGGGTCCTCGACCTTAGCGTTCAATTCGTCGAGGCGGCGCACCGCGCGGTCCCAGTCGAGGAATCGGCGCAGCAGCGCCAGCGCGGCGTTGATGGTATCGACATGATCCTGCGCTTCGGCGCGCATGGTATTGCTCCTGAAATTCGATCGGGCACCGGCCATAAAGGCTGGCGCGCCATAGACAAGCGTCAGATGATCCCGCCGCGATCGTCGAGGAAATCGGCATCGGTGCGGCGCCCATTGCCCTGCTGGACAGGCACGTCCTGGCGTTTCGGCGTCTTGACCGGCTTGATCTCCTCTTCGCGGATCGTCCGGCGCGGCTCGCTTTCGGGCTTGAAAGCCTCCCAGATGATCGCTGCCTTGGGGTCGGTTCCCGGCCAGCTGCCATAGACGCGGCGGCCCGACTGGCGGTCGATGCGCACCATGCGGATGCCCTTCGGCGCGATGAAGGGCACCGGCGGCGCCTCGGTCAGCGCGCCGAGGAAGAAATCCTTGAAGATCGGCGCCGCGAGGCTGCCGCCCTGCGCATAGCCGCCCATGTTGCGCGGCTGGTCGAACCCGACATAGACGCCCGCGACGACGTCGGGCGAACCGCCGACGAACCAGACATCCTTCGGCCCCGTCGTCGTCCCGGTCTTGCCGAACAGCGGCACGCCGAGGTCGCGCAGCCGCACCGCGGTGCCGCGCTGGACGACGCCCTCGAGCATGTGGACGACCTGATAGGCGGTCAGCGGGTCCATGAGCTGCTTGCCCGACGGCGCGAAGCGCGGCATCGGCCGTCCGTCCCAATCCTTCATGTTGCAGCCGTCGCACGGGCGCCAGTTCTTCGGAAAGATCACCTTGCCGCGCCGGTCCTGCGCATAGTCGATCAGACGCGGCTTGAGTTCGCGGCCGTGGTTGGCGAGCATCGAAAAGGCGTTGGTCATCCGCTCGACCGTCGTCGTCCCGGCACCGAGAGCGGTCGACAGATAGGGCTCGTGCTGGCCGATGCCCATCGTCTTGATCGTCTCGACGATCGGTTCCATCCCGACCTGGCTCGCGGTGCGTACGGTCATCAGGTTGCGCGACTGTTCGAGGCCCCAGCGCATCGTATGTTCGCCCGACCCGCCCGCGCCGCCATAGTTGCGGAAGCATTTGTTGCCGAGGTTCGCGCCCTGATAGACGCAGAACGGCCCGTCGACGATCAGCGTCGCCGGGGTCATGCCGTTGTCGAGCGCGGTCGCATAGACGAAGGGCTTGATCGTCGATCCCGGCTGGCGTTCGGCCTGCGTCGCGCGGTTGAACGGCGACAGGCGCACGTCGAAGCCGCCCTGCATCGCATAGATGCGCCCCGAATGCGGGCTTTCGACGACCATGCCGCCCGACACTTCGGGAATGTTGCGAAGCTGGTATACGCCGGGCGCGGTCGCCTTGACCGCGATCAGGTCACCCGGGCGCATCGCCGAAAAGGCGCTGCCGCCGGTCTTGCGATACCCCATCATCGCCGCCCCCGCGGGCAGGCGGCCGGTATCGCCGTTCGCAAAGCCGATCCGCGCCTCGCCCGCCGTTTTCGACAGCACCGCCGCGACGCGCCAATTGTCGTAGTCGATGCCGATGAAGCTCGACGCGAGGCGGCTCTTCCACTGGTCGTCGGCCTCGATCCGCGCGATCGGCCCCGACCAGCCCTTGCCGGCGTCGTAGCGGACGAGCCCGCGGCGCAGCGCGGCCGTCGCCGCTTCCTGCATCTTGCCGTCATAGGCGGTGCGGACCCACAAGCCGCCGCCATAGACCGACAGCGGCCCGTCGTCGGGAGTCTCGCCGAACTGGTCGATCAGCTGGCGCCGCACCTCTTCCATATAATAGCCGCCGACCTGCGCGACCGCCTTGTTGCCCGTTTCGGAGAGGCCGAGCGGCATCGCCTGCGCGGCGTCGCGCTGTGCGGCGGTGATCCAGCCGTTGCGGAACATTTCCGAAAGCACGAAATTGCGCCGCGCCATCGCCTTGCCGGCATTGCGCGCGCGGCCATAGGTTTCGGGCGCCTTGGGCAGGATGGCGAGAAAGGCCATTTCGTGGAGCGCGAGCTGGTCGACGTCCTTGTCGAAATAGGCGCGCGCCGCCGCCTGCACGCCGAAGCTGCGGCGGCCGAGCGGGATTTCGTTGAGATAGAGCTCGAGGATCTGCTCCTTGGTCAGCGCCGCCTCGATGCGCTTGGCGAGGATCGCCTCGCGGATCTTGCGGGTATAGCTGACCTCGTTGGTCAGGAGCAGGTTCTTCGCGACCTGCTGGGTGATCGTCGAGGCGCCGATCGGGCGGCCGCTGTTGGTCAGATTGGTGATGATCGCGCTGACGATGCCCGGATAGTCGATCCCGCCATGCTCGAAGAAAGTGCGATCCTCGGCGGCCAGATAGGCGCGGACGAGCAGCGGCGGATATTCGCTATATTCGAGCTGGACGCGCCGTTCGCGCGCATAGCTGTGGACCGGCTTGCCCTCGCCGTCGCGGACCATCGTCGGCAGCGGCGGCTCGTAATCGCGGAGCTGGTCGACCGACGGCAGGTTGCGCGCGAAGACGATCCAGCCGAGGATCAGCGCCAGGAGCCCCGCGCCGGCCAGATAGCCGAGCCAGCGGAACCAGCGGCGCAGCCACATCTCGCGAAACCAGGATAGGGCCGCATTGCCGTCGCGGCGCAGGCGGTAGCGGAAATGGGACATGGTCTCGGACGGCATAGGGCCAAGCCTCTAAAGGCTGCGCGCGCGAAAGGGAAGCGGGCTTGCGGCGGGTTGCCGACGATGCACCGCCGGTCCTTTGATGGTTTCACGCGAAGACGCGAAGGCGCGAAGATGTCGTGATTGCCGCGAAGCGGCTTTATCTCCGTCAACGCTGCAATCTGTCGCGCCGACGAGAAAGAAACGGCCTGTCGGCCCGAATCTTCTTCTTCGCCCCTTCGCGTCTTCGCGTGAAACCCTTTTTTCCTTACCGCGCCCGCCCGCGCGCACTGACCGGCCAGATCGCGACGAGCGTATCGCCCGACACGACATGATAATGGTCGTAGAGATTCACCGTCGGGTCACAGTGCGGCACCGTCAGCGTCACCGGATCGCCCGGCGCGAGCCGGTCTCCGATACCGGAAGCGATCAGCGCCGAATGCTCGTCACCCATGAAGGCGAAGCGCGCATCCTCGGGCGCGCCGCGCCGGACAACCGCGACCCCGCCGTCGGTCGACAGCGCCTTGAACCCCGCGTCGATCGTGACAAGTCCTGGATGGTTGGCGCTGACGACGCGCGCATCGACGCCGAGCGCGACCTCGAACGGGGCATCGCCGGCGCCTGTCAAATCGCAATCGAGATATTGCTTGTCCATGAAGATATAGGACCCCGCCTGAAGCTCGGTAAAGACGCCGAGGTCGAGGTCGATCCGGTGCGTGCCGGTGCCCGATCCGGTGACGATTTCGGGCACGAAGCCCACCTCCGCAAGCGCCGCGATCACGCTTTTCAGATAGTCGGTGCGCTCGGCGATCGCAGCGCGGCGTTCGGCATAGGCCTCGATATGCTGCTGCGACCCGCAATAATATTGGACGCCGCGATAGCGCAGGCACGGCAGCGCCGCGATCGCCTGCGCCAGATCGACCGCCGCTTCGGCCGATGCGACTCCGGTGCGGCGGATACCCGGATCGATGTCGATGACGACATCGAGCGTCGCGCCTTCGGCCGCCAGCGCCGCGTCGATCCGCCCGGCGACGGCGGGATGATCGACGACCGCCATCAGGCCATCGGCGCGCACCGCGAGCGCGGCGAGCCGGTCGAGCGCACGCGGCGCGGCAACCGGCGACGTGATGAGGATGCCGGTTATGCCGCCGTCCGCCAGTGCCTCCGCCTCGCCGATTTTCGCGCAGCAAACGCCCAGCGCGCCCGCGCCGAGCTGCCGCTTCGCGATATCGACGCTCTTGTGCGTCTTGGCATGGGGGCGCAGCCCGACGCCATGCCCCGCGGCGAGCGCCGCCATCGCCGCGATGTTGCGGTCGAGCGCCTTGACATCGAGCACCAGCACCGGCGTGTTGAGGTCGGCGCGCGAGCCCTGCCGGCCGATCAGATGCGCGTGCAGGCCGATATCGTCGCTCATGCCGTCAGCGCCCCTTCGCCGCGATCCGGCGCGCGAAATGAATCTGCACCGCGTCGCGCACGCCGCGCGCGATCTTCTGCTGCCCCGCCTTCGACGACAGAAATTCGGCGTCCGCCTTGTTCGACACGAAACCGGTTTCGAACAGGATCGACGGCGTGTCGGGCGCCTTCAGGACCACGAAGGACGCGAATCGGTGCGCGGTCGTGCGGAATGTCACCTCGTCCGACGCCTCGCGCTGGAGCAGGCGCGCGAAATCCGAAGCGGTGTTCATCGTCTCGCGCTGGGTGAGGTCGAGGAGGATCGACGATACCGCGCTGCCGTGCGCACCCAGGTCGACGCCGTTGATGATGTTCGCCTTGTTCTCGCGCGCCGCGAGCCGCGCCGCCTCGCGGTCCGAAGCGACCTCCGACAGCGTATAGACCGACGCGCCGTGCGCCTGCTGGTTCGCGGCGGCGTCGGCGTGAATCGAGAGGAAGAGATCGGCCTTCAGGCGCCGTGCGATGCCGTACCGCTCCTCGAGCACCAGAAAGCGGTCGTCGGCGCGGGTCAGCGCGACACGCACCCGGCCCTGCGCGACCAGCGCGTCGCGGATCGCCTTGGCGAGGGCGAGGGTGATATCCTTCTCGCGCTGGCCGCCGTGGGGCGAGATCGCGCCGGGATCGTGCCCGCCATGCCCCGCATCGATCACGACGAGGGGCAGGCGCGGATCGGCCGGCCCTTCGATCGCGGGAAGCGGCAGCGCAGGCTTCGGCTTGCCGATCGGGACGGTGACGCTGTAGCGCTTTTTCGGCCGCTCGGCGCGGAATCGGGCGATATCGGGCCCGGCGACGCGCTCCAGCCCGACGCTGTGGCGGAACGCATCGGCCGGCTGCGCCATCGGCGACCACAGGCTCGCGAGGGCGAACGCCAGCGCGGCCGCCTGACCGCCGCGTCGCGACCCTATATGGAACCAGCGTCTGTTCGAAACCATGAAGCCCTCGGCCGTGAAACACGGTGAATCCCTTATTAGCCGCATCCTGTCAAACAGGGGTTAACCCGCCGCGAAGCGCACGCGATGATTGCAATCGGGTGACATATTCCCATCTTATGCGGCGGCGGAGGTTGCCGTCGGCCCATGCCGATGCTAGCACCCCCCCACTGACGGTGTCCGACCCGGCGCCGTCCGGCCTTTTGAGGGGAAGGCCCGGCCTGCGCGAATCGCGGATCGGAGCCGCCCCGGTGCCGGACACGCGGGGAAGAACGCACGTCCGTCAGTCCACCCGGATGATCGGGCGGCCGGCGCGACCTTCCCCGGAATGTCGACCAGCCGCCTCGCTCACCCAAGTAACCAGGTTGATGCCGCATGAGGCTTGCCATGCCCTCTTCAGATCGCGACGCAGGCGCTTTCGCCCCTGCGCTTGTCGCGACCGGAGACCGCATGCGCGTCCAGGACCGGACGCAGGCCGCGCACGGCAATAACGTCTTTTTTTCTTTGAACCCTAACGACCGCCGCCGTCCGTCCCGGATGGTCGCGGCCTTTTTGTTTGGCGCGCCGCGGCGCGCCTGGAGTGATAATAATGACCACGCGCATGTTGATCGACGCGCGGCACCGGGAAGAGACCCGGGTCGCCGTCACCAAGGGAAACCGCATCGAGGAGTTTGATTTCGAGTCCGCCGAGCACAAGCAGCTCAAGGGCAATATCTATCTGGCCAAGGTCACCCGCGTCGAGCCGTCGCTGCAAGCGGCGTTCGTCGAATATGGCGGCAACCGCCACGGCTTCCTGGCCTTCAGCGAAATCCACCCCGACTATTACCAGATTCCGAAGGAAGACCGCGACGCGCTGCTGCGCGAAGAGGCCGAACATGCCGCCGAGGCCGCCCTGCGCGCCGAGGAGGATCTCGACGAGCTCGAAGGCGATGTCGCCGACGTCGAGGAGCATGACGACGAGAATGGCGACGCCCCGCCCGCACCCGAAACCGTGGGCGAGGAGTCCGATTCGGACGAGGAGAATGGCGACGCCGAAGATGGCGAAAGCGACGAGGGCGCCGAAGAAGGCCGTGACGGGCGCGGCGACCGCAAGCGCCGTGGCCGCGATGGCCGCAAGGGCGGACGGGGCCGCGGGCGCGGCCGCCGCAGCGACGACGAGGACGGCGAAAGCCGCATGTCGCTGCGCCGCCGCTACAAGATTCAGGACGTCATCCGCCGCCGCCAGGTGATGCTGGTGCAGGTCGTCAAGGAAGAGCGCGGCAACAAGGGCGCGGCGCTGACCACCTATTTGTCGCTCGCCGGCCGTTACTGCGTGCTGATGCCCAACACGATGCACGGCGGCGGGATCAGCCGCAAGATTTCGAACGGCGCCGATCGCCGCAAGCTGAAGGCGATGATCGACGAGATGGGCCTGCCGCCGACGATGGGCTGCATCGTCCGCACCGCGGGGATGAGCCGCACCAAGGTCGAGATCAAACGCGACTTCGACTATCTCGCCCGCCTGTGGGACGAGATTCGCGACAAGACGCTGGGATCGAGCGCCCCGGCGCTGATCCATTCGGACAGCGACCTCGTCAAGCGCGCGATCCGCGACATCTATCACAAGGATATCGAGGAAGTGCTCGTCGAGGGCGACGAGGGCTATAAGGCCGCGAAGCAGTTCATGAAGCTGCTGATGCCCAGCCACGCACGGCGCGTGAAGCAATATGCCGACCCCGTGTCGCTCTATCAGCGCTACGGCGTCGAGGATCAGCTCGCGGGGATGCTCAATCCCGTCGTCCAGCTGAAATCGGGCGGCTATCTGGTGATCAACCCGACCGAGGCTTTGGTGTCGATCGACATCAACTCGGGGCGGTCGACGCGCGAGCATAATATCGAGCAGACCGCGCTCAGCACCAACCTCGAGGCCGCGCACGAAATCGCGCGCCAGTTGCGCCTGCGCGACATGGCGGGGCTGATCGTGATCGATTTCATCGACATGGATCACGGCTCGAACGTCCGCAAGGTCGAGCGCGCGATGAAGGACGCGCTCAAGAACGACCGCGCGCGCATCCAGGTCGGCCGCATCTCCGGCTTCGGCCTGATGGAGATGAGCCGCCAGCGGCTGCGCACCGGCGTCCTCGAAGCCTCGACGCGCCCGTGCCCGCATTGCGAGGGCACCGGCCTCGTCCGCACCGCTTCGTCGGCGGGCCTCAGCGCGCTGCGCCTGATCGAAGAGGAAGCCGCGCGCGGCAAGGGCAGCAAGATCATCCTGCGCGCGAGCCAGGAGGCGACCTTCTACCTCCTCAACGAAAAGCGCCGCGAACTGCGCGAGATCGAGGAGCTTTACGGCGTCAGCGTCGAAATCCTCCCCGATGGCGAGACCGAGGGCGCGCGGATGGCGGTCGAGGTCGGCGGCCCGCCGCCGGTTCAGCGCCGCAGCTTTGCCCCGATCGTCGAGATCGAGGAAGAAGAGGATTTCGTCGAAGAAGATGAGGACGAAGCCGAGGAGGAAGAGGCCGAGGCCCGTCCCGCTCGCCACGAACGTCAGGGCGGCGACGACGAAAGCGACGGCGAAGGCCGTAAACGCCGCCGACGCCGCCGTCGCGGCCGTCGCGGTCGCCGCGACGAGGAAGGCAACGAAACCGGCGAGACCGAGGCCGGTGACGACGCCGAGGCCGAGGAAGCGCCCGCCGAAGAGGCTGCGCCGGTAGAGGCTGAAACTGCCGAAGCCGAAGAAGCCGAAGCGAAACCGCGTCGCCGGCGCGGTGGACGCGGCCGCAAGAAGGCCGAAGAGGGGACGGAGACCGAAGCCGAAACGGTCGCGACCGAAGAGGCCGCGCCGGTGGAAGCCGAGCCTGTTGCCGAACCCGTCGCCGAGGAAGCCCCGGCGGCCGAGGAAAAGCCGAAGCGCAAGCGCGCGCCGCGCAAGACCAAGGCCGCCCTGGCCGCCGAAGCCGAAGCCGCGGAAGCAGCCGAAACGGTCGAAGTGCCCGCTGCCGAACCCGCTCCGGAGGTCGCAGCCGAAGCCGAAGCCGAAAAGCCCGCGCCGAAGAAGCGTGCCAGCCGCGCCCGGAAGAAGGTGGAACCCGAAGCGGAGGCGGCACCCGCTGCCGCCGATGCAGCCGAGCCGGCCCTTGCCGAAGCGCCCGCCGAGCCGGTGGCGGCCGAAGCGGACGACGGCGATGACGGCCCGGACGGCGAACCCCGCCGTGGCTGGTGGCAACGCACCTTCGGGAATTAAAACGCTTCCACCAAAGAAAAAACCGTGTGTCCCGCGAAGGCGGGGACCCATCTTCTGATGGTTCGGAATAGAACCGGCCGGTGATGGGCCCCCGCCTTCGCGGGGGCACACAGGTTTTTGGGCAACCGGCCGCATAACCACAATCTCGCACCTTGCGCCCACGCGCCTTGAGTCCCAATAAGCCTCCATGGCTTCAGTCGATGTTCAGGCGCGTGGCGCAAGACAGGCGGCGATGACCGCTTCACCGCCGCTCCCCGCGTTTCGGGCGCATCGATTGCGCGCGCTGTTCCGCATCCTGCTGACATTGCTCGCGATGATTGCGATTTCGGCGCGCCCGGCGGCGGCGCAGTCGATGCTGCGCGATGCCGAGACCGAGGCGCTGTTCCAGGACATGATGGACCCGCTGCTCGTCGCGGCGGGGCTGCGTCCCGGACAGGTGCAGGTCCACCTGCTCGGCGACCGCAGCATCAACGCCTTCGTCGCGGGCAGCCAGGACATCTATGTCTTCAGCGGACTGATCGAGACCGCCGACAGCGCCGAGGAGGTGCAGGGGGTTCTCGCGCACGAACTCGGCCACATCATGGGCGGTCACGCGATCCGATCGAGCGAGGGCATGAAAGCCGTGACGGGCATCTCGCTGCTCAGCCTGCTGCTCGGCGCGGCGGCGATCGCGGCGGGCGGCGGCGACGCCGGCATGGGCATCATGATGGCGGGCCAGCAGGCCGCGCTCGGCAAATATCTGGCTTTCAGCCGCACCCAGGAAGCGACCGCCGACGCCGCGGGAGCGCAATATCTTTCGAAGGCGGGGATCAGCGGGCGCGGTAGCCTCGCCTTTTTCAAGAAGCTCCAGAATCTCGAATTCCGCTATGGCGTCAAGCAGGACGACGAGCAGGCCTATGGCCGCACCCACCCGATGTCGGGCGACCGCATCCAGACGCTGCGCGAGGTCTATGTCGTCGATCCCGCGTGGGACAAGCCCGCCGACCCAAAGATCGAGGCGCGCTTTCAACGCATCAAGGCGAAGCTGTCGGGCTATATGGCCGATCCCGAACGGACGCTGCGCAAATATCCCGAGAGCGACACCAGCATCCCGGCGCGCTACGCCCGCGCCTATGCCTGGCATAAGAGCGCCTATCCCGACAAGGCGCTCGGCGAGGTCGAGGGACTGCTCAAGACCGATCCCCACGACCCCTATTTCCTCGAGCTCGAGGGGCAGGTGCTGCTCGAATCGGGGCGGCCCAAGGATGCGATCCCGCCGCTGCGCGAGGCGGTCGCCAATTCGCGCTCGCAGCCGCTGATCGCTGCGACGCTCGGCCACGCACTGATCGCGACCGAGGACCCCGCCAATTTCGCCGAAGCGGAAAAGGTGCTGAAGACCGCGGTCGCGCTCGACAACCAGAACCCTTTCGCCTGGTACCAGCTCGGCATCGTCTATGCGAACAAGGGCGATCAGGCGCGCGCCGCGCTCGCTTCGGCCGAACGCTATAATCTGGAGGGTGGACAGTCCGCGCTCGCGCTGCGTAATGCCGAAACCGCGATGCAGGGCCTGCCCGAAGGGTCGGCCGACTGGATTCGCGCACAGGATATTGCGCTGGTGTCACGCGCCGAGGTGGAACAGGCGCGCAAAAAGCGCTAGATTCAAACGAGATACGATAGGGACGCATCGCCGCGGGCGATGCACAAGGGCGACAAGTGACCGAAAAGAAAGACGATTATTACCAGCCGTGGCTGCGCGACCCGGCGCCGATGCCCGAAGCGTCGGCCCCCGCACGCGACGCCTCGGATCAGGGGGGCCTTGCCAAGCCGAAGGAGGAACCGCCGGTCGGCATCGACCTCGCGCGCTATAAAGCCGCCGAAAAACCGCCGGCGCCGCTGGTGAAGCCCGAAGCGATCAAGGCGGGTGCCGCGAAGCTGTGGGATCGCATCCGGGACGGCGCCGAAGCCTTCGCCGACTGGACGATCGGCGTCGGCGAACGCGCCGATATTCCCGCGCGCGTCGAGGCGATGGAAATCCCGCGCCGCTCGCGCGACCTTGCCGCAAGGACGGGGGCGCTGACCGCGCGCACCGCAAGCGCCATCGGGCGCGGCTCGGCGCAGGCGGGCCGCGCCGCCGCGAAGGCGAGCGGCGAAACGTGGAACAAGATGGCACTGGGCGACAAGGTCGCCCGATTGTCGAGCGAGGCCGGGCGCGGCATCGGCGAGGTCGCGGGCAGGACCAGGGCCGGGATCGGCCAAGCCGCCAAGGCGGGCACCGAGAGCCTGCGCGAACAGATCGGCGAAGCGGCGACCAAATTGCGCCCCGCGGCGCGCGAGGAAGCCGGACCGCCGCCCTCGGGCCTTGAACAGCTACTCGCGCGCGAAGAGGCCGAAGCGCGCGTCGCCGAAACCTCCGCGCCCGACCTGCCGCTCTTTACCGGCGAGGCGGTTGCCGCCGCTGCGCCGGCGCCTGCGAAGCCCGCCCGAGCGAAGGCCGCTGCCGCGACGCCGCCGCCCTCGATCTCCGGCCCCGAACCCGACGACCGTATGCCGCATCGCCCCGCGCCGCGCGCCGCGGCCGCAGCGAACACCCTTCCCGCGCCGCTCTGGGCGATTGCGCTCGGCGCCCTGCTCGTGCTCGGCGCCGTCTTCTGGCTCGGCGGCCGCTTCGGCGGCGGAATGAGCAAGAGCAAGGTCGAGACCGTCGTCGCCGACTATATCCGCGCGCATCCCGAGATGATCCCCGAAGCCTTCGAGGCGCAGCGGAACAAGGAAATGGCGAAGGCGGTCGAGGCGGTGCGGCCCGCGCTCGAAAAGCCCTATGCCGGGGCATGGGCGGGCAATGCCGACGGCGACGTGACGCTCGTCGTCTTCACCGACTATGCCTGCGGTTTCTGCCGCGCGAGCGTGCCCGACGTCGACCGGCTGATCCGCGAGGACAAGCGCCTGAAAGTCGTGTTCCGCGAACTGCCGATCATCTCGCCGCAGAGCCGCGATGCCGCGATCATGGCGCTCGCCGCCGCGCGGCAGGGCAAATATGACGCCTTCCACCACGCGATGTTCGCGGCCTCTTCGCTCGACCCGTCGGCGATCGCCGCGGCGGCCGGCAAGGCGGGCGTCGTCACCGACGGCAGCGCCGACGCGACCGCGAACGAGGCGCTGTTCCAGCGCGAGATCGATTCGAACCTCGCGCTCGCGACCCAGCTTCAGCTCAACGCCACCCCGACGTGGATCGTCGGCGACCAGCTCTTCCAGGGGCAGGTCGGCTATGACGCGCTCCGGCAAGCCATCGCCAAGGCCCGGAAAAAGAACTGACGATGACCGCGGACCCGGCGCAAACGGCGATCGATCGGGGGGTCCGCAACCCCGAGCTGATGGCGGCAGCGCTGGCGCTGGTCGAGGGACGGCTTCACGATGCCGAGCCCGTGCTGAAGGCGCATCTGAAGCGCGATCCGTTCGACGTCGCGGCGATCCGGATGCTCGCCGAGCTGGCGGCGCGGATCGAACGCTATCGCGATGCCGAGGCGCTGCTGCGCCGGGCGCTCGAACTCGCCCCCGGCTTTCTCGCCGCGCGGTCGAACCTCGCGACGGTCCTGCATCGCCAGGGGCGGTCGGCCGAGGCGATCGCCGAGCTCGACACGTTGCAGCAGGTCGATCCGGGCAACCCGGGCAACGCCAATCTGAAAGCCGCCGCGCTCGGCCGCGTCGGCGAGTTCGACGAAGCGCTCGAACTGTATGAGCAGGTGCTGCAAAGCGCCGGCAAGCAGCCGAAAATCTGGATGTCCTATGGCCATATGCTCAAGACCGTCGGGCGCCAGGCCGATGCGGTGGCCGCCTATCGCCAGGCGCTCGCGCTCCATCCGGCGCTGGGCGAAGTGTGGTGGAGCCTCGCCAATCTGAAGACATTGCGCTTCGACGACGCCGACCTGTCGGCGATGGAGGCGGCGCTGGATCGCGGCGACATCACCGCCGAAGACCGCTTTCACCTGCATTTCGCACTGGGCAAGGCGCGGGAGCAGCGGCAGCAGCCCGAACCCGCCTTTGCCCATTATGACCGCGGCAACGCCCTGAGGCGGACGCTGATCGACTATGACGCCGGCCAGACGCGGGCGGCGGTCGATCATGCCAAGGCGCTCTATACGCCGGAATTCTTCGCGGCGCGCGGCGGCCATGGCGCTGCCGCGCCCGATCCGATTTTCATCATCGGTATGCCGCGCGCGGGTTCGACGCTGATCGAGCAGATATTGTCGAGCCATTCGATGGCCGAGGGCACGATGGAACTGCCCGACATTCCCATGCTGTACGCGAAGGCGCGCAATATGGGCGGGGTCGCCGGCCTGACGGCCGATCAGGCTCGCGAACTCGGCGAACAATATCTGCGCGAGACGCAGGTGCAGCGCAAAAGCAGCAAGCCCTTCTATATCGACAAGCTGCCGAACAACTGGCTGCACACCGGCTTCATCCGGCTGATCCTGCCGAACGCGAAGATCATCGACGCGCGCCGCCATCCGATGGATTGCTGCTTCTCCAATTTCAAACAGCATTTCGCGCGCGGGCAGGCGTTCAGCTACAGCCTGTCCGATATGGGGCGCTATTATGCCGACTATGTCGATCTGATGGATCATGTCGACCGGGTGCTGCCCGGGCATGTCCACCGCGTCTTCCACGAACGGGTGATCGCCGATCTGGAAAGCGAAGTGCGGGCGCTACTCGGCTATCTCGGATTGCCGTTCGAGCAGACGTGCCTCGACTTTCACAAGAGCGACCGCGCGGTGCGCACCGCGAGTTCCGAACAGGTGCGGCGCCCGATCAACCGCGACGGCGTCGATCAATGGCGCGCGATGGAACCGTGGCTGGGGCCGCTGGTCGAGGCGCTGGGTCCGGTCCTGACGGACTATCCGGCGTCCCTCTGACCCCTGTTGCAATTTTGTCATAGTGATCGCGAATCCGCCGCCGCGCGGAGTCGATTTCACATGCCCGATTGACGATCCCCCCCATGTTGCGACACCCTCTTCTCCGCGCCGCACAGACGGCGATCGAACGGGCAAAGAGGGGGCTTTTCTATGCGGGTCCATGTTTCACGCCGTGCGCTGCTGCTGGCTTCACTATCCTCGACGATCCTGTCATCGGGAGCGGCCTTGGCCCAGGAAGCCTCAAAGACCGACTATGGCGACGAAATCGTCGTCACCGCGCAAAAGCGCGAGGAAAATCTTCAGGACGTTCCGATCAGCATCCAGGCGCTGGGAACCAAGAAGCTCGACCAGCTCAACGTCGCGAATTTCCAGGATTTTTCCAAGCTCCTGCCTAGCGTTTCCTTCCAGTCGAGCCAGCCGGGCGTCACCACCGTCTATATGCGCGGCGTCGCGAGCGGCGGCGACGGCAATCATTCGGGCTCGCTGCCCAGCGTTGGCGTCTATCTCGACGAACAGCCGGTGACGACGATCGGCGGGACGCTCGACATCCATATCTACGACATCGCCCGAATCGAATCGCTCGCGGGGCCGCAAGGCACGCTCTATGGCGCCTCGTCGCAGGCGGGGACAATCCGCATCATCACCAACAAGCCCGATCCCTCGGCCTTCGAGGGCCGGGTCGATGGCGAGATCAACAGCATCAAGCATGGCGGCATGGGCGGCCGGCTCGAAGGCATGATCAACGCGCCGATCAGCGAGATGGCGGCGGTGCGCTTCGTCGGCTGGTATCAGAAGGACGCCGGTTATATCGACAATGTGCCGGGAACGCGCAGTTTCCTTGGCGCGCCGATATTGGATGAAGACGGGAATTTGACCGGCAACCAGCCGGGCATCACGGTCAACAACAACGCGTTCGTCGAAAAGAATTTCAACGACGCCGAAATCTATGGCGGCCGCGCCGCGCTGAAGGTCGATCTCGACGACAATTGGACGGTCACGCCGACCCTGCTCTACCAGAAGCAGACGAGCCACGGCACCTTCTATCAGGATCCCAAGGTCGGCGACCTGCAGGTCCAGCGCTTCTACCCCGACAAACGCACCGACAAGTTCATCCAGGCAGCGCTGACGATCGAGGGCAAGATCGGCAATTTCGACATCACCTATGCCGGCGCCTATCTCGACCGCAAGGCGTATCAGATCAACGATTATACCGATTATGCCGAAGCCTATGACCAGCTTTACGCGAACTACACCTATGAAGGCGATTTCGTGTGTAGCGGGCTCGCGGGATGCTTCTATCTTCAGGACAATGCCGGCAACACCATCGATCCGCGGCAATATATCATCGGCACCGACCATTTCCGCAAGATGAGCCAGGAACTGCGCATCGCCTCGCCGCAGGACGAGCGCTTCCGCGTCGTCGCCGGGCTCTTCTACCAGCGGCAGAGCAACCATATCCATCAGGATTACATCATTCCGGGCCTCGCCGACGCCCTGTCGGTCAACGGCCATCCCGGAACGCTGTGGCTCACCGAACAGAAACGCGTCGACAAGGACTATGCTGCCTTCGGCGAAGCGAGCTTCGACATTACGCCGACCGTCACCCTGACCGGCGGCGGGCGCTATTATAAATATGATAACAGCCTGATCGGTTTCTTCGGTTTCGGCCGCAATCCCGATGGCCCGCCCTACAATGGGGCGGCCAGTTCGCGGACGGGCGTCGCCGGCTGCTATACGACGACCGGGGAGATATTGCGCGACAATCCGGACGGGACGCTGCTGCCGGCGACGGTGGAGGGCAGCCCCTGCACCAACCTCGCCGATTATGTGAATGGCAAGCTGGTTCCCAAGCGCACCAAGGACACCGGCTTCACGCACCGCCTGAACCTGACGTGGAAACCGAGCGAGGACGTGCTCGCCTATGCGACCTGGTCGCGCGGTTTCCGCCCCGGCGGGATCAACCGTCGCGGGACGATCGCGCCCTATGCCGCCGACTTCCTCACCAATTATGAATTGGGGCTCAAGACCACGCTGGCGGGCGGCGCGGTCCGGCTCAACGCCGCCGTCTATCTGCAGGACTGGAGGCGCTTCCAATTCTCCTTCCTGGGCGAGAACAGCTTTACCGAGATCCACAACGGCCCGAACGCCCGGATCAAGGGGATCGAGGCCGACGTCAATATCCGGCCGATTCAGGGGCTGACGATCGCCGCCGCGGCCTCCTATACCGACGCCAAGACCCGCAACAATCTGTGCGAGATCGACGATCCGACCTATCAATGCACCGATCCGGGCAATTCGATCGCCGCCGAGAAAGGCACGCGGCTGCCGGTGACGCCGAAATTCAACGGCAATGCGACGCTGCGCTATCAATTCCCGGTCGGACCGGGTGAAATGCACTTCCAGTCGGTAATCGCGCACCGCAGTTCGGCTACGCCCGACATCCGCGTCCCGACGGCAAACGCGCTCGGGCGCATCCGGGGATCGACCACCGTCGACTTCGCTCTCGGCTTCGACTGGAGCAATTACAGCTTCGAGCTGTTCCTCCAGAATGCGTTCGACGAGCGCGCCGAACTGTCGCGCTTCTCCAACTGCGGCCAGTGCGACGGGCGGGTGCAGATATTGGTGAACCAGCCCCAGACGATCGGGGCGCGGCTGGGCGCCAAGTTCTGATCGGGTGACCGCACCCGTCGCCAGCATCGGCAGGCCGGGCCAGAAGCTCGGCCTGCCGATGTGCATCGCGCTCGGCATGGGCAATATGATCGGATCGGGGGTGTTCCTGCTCCCGCGCGATCTCGCGCCGCTCGGCTGGAACGCGATCGTCGGCTGGCTGGTGTCGATCGCCGGCACATTGTGCCTCGCTGTCGTGTTCGCACGGCTCGCGAGACGGCTTCCCGAGGGGTGCGCGGCCTTCACCTATGGTGCCGCCGCCTTCGGCCCCGGCACCGGCTTCATCGTCGCGTGGAGCTATTGGATCAGTTGCTGGACCGTCGTCGCGACGCTCGCGGTCGCGGCGATCAGCAACATGTCGATCCTGCTCCCCTGGCTCGGCGAAAAAGGCGCCGCGCCGGCGTGGATCGCGATCGGCTGCATCTGGTTCTTCACGCTCGTCAACCTTGGGGGCGTCCGCCGCGCGGGCGGCGCGCAGATGCTCACCCTCGCGCTCAAGCTGATCCCCGTCGTCGGCGCGGTGTTCGTCGGCGCCTGGGCGCTCGGCAGCGGCGCGGCGCCACCGCCGACGATGGCGGGGACCGAACCGCTCAGCCTGTCGGGGGTCAGCGGCGCGGCGACGCTCACCCTCTTCGCCTTGCTCGGCTTCGAAAGCGCGTGCGTGGTCAGCGACCGCGTTGCGGACCCCGAACGCACGATTCCGCGCGCGACGGTGATCGCGGCGGCGGCGGTCGGGCTCCTCTATCTCCTGTCGTGCACGACGGTGACGCTGCTGGTGCCGGTCGCGGCGCTCCACGAATCGAACGCCGCCTATGCGACCTTCTTCGCGCGGCTCGTCGGCCCCGGCACCGGGCAGGTGGTCGCGCTGTTCGCGGCCATCGCGGCGCTCGGCGCGCTCAACGGCTTCGTGCTGCTGCAGGGCGACATCCCGCGCGACCTCGCGCATCGGCGCCTGCTTCCCGCCGCCTTCGCGCGCGACAATCGCTTCGCCTCGCCATGGATCACCCAGATCGTGTCGAGCGGGCTGGCGAGCGCGATCGTCTATGCCAATTATTCGCGCGGGCTCGCCGACCTGTTCGCCTTCATGGTCAAGGTGACGACCTCGACCGCGATCATCCTCTATATCGTCGGCTCGCTCGCTGCGCTGCTGCTCGAACGGCGGGGCGCGATCCGGGTTTCGGCGGGCTTTGCCGCGGCGACGATCGCGGGCTTCGTCTATAGCTGCTGGGCCTTCTACGGCGCCGGGCTGGAGGCGAGCCTGTGGAGCGCCGCGATGACCGCGGCGGGACTGCCGATCTATCTCGCGATGCGGCGCTCAGCGCCAACGCGGCGCGAAGAAGCCCCGGTCGCGTAGGATCACCTCGGCCGCATTATGCCCCGGCGCGCCGGTGACGCCGCCGCCCGGATGCGTCCCCGCGCCGCACATATAGAGGCCCTTGACCGGCCCGCGATAGCCGCCGTTGCCGAGCACCGGCCGCGCGGCCCAGAGCTGATCGAGGCTCATATTGCCGTGCATGATGTCGCCGCCGACCAGGCCGAACTTGCGTTCGAGCCCCTTGGGGCTGAGGCGGGTCTGGGCGACGATGCTGGCGCGGAAGCCGGGGGCGTGCTTCTCGACCGTGTCGATGATGCAATCGGCCGCGGCCTCCTCTTCATCGTCCCAATCGCGTCCGCCCGGCAGTTCGGGCGCGAACTGCTGGCAGAAGAGGCTGGCGACGTGGCAGCCTTCGGGCGCGAGGCTGTCGTCGACGGTCGAGGGGATCAGCATCTCGACGATCGGCGCCTTCGACCAGCCATGCTGCTTCGCGTCGAGGAAGGCGCGGTCCATATAATCGAGCGTCGGCGCGAGGATGATCCCCGACTGGTGGTGCTCGCCCGGCCCATCCTTTTCATTATGCGGCAGGCAGGTGAATTTGGGAAGTTCGCTGAGCGCGACATTCATGCGGAAGGTGCCGCTGCCCGCCTTGAAGCCCTTGATCCGGCGCTGAAAGTCCTGCGGCAGGTCGGCGGCGTCCATCATCCGTTCGTAGAGCAGTTTCGGCCCGACGTTGGCGATCACGCGGGCGGCGGCGATTTCCTCGCCGTCCACCAGCTTAACGCCGACCGCCTTGCCGCCGTCGACGAGCACCTTCGCGACCGGGCTTTCGAGGCTGATCTCGACCCCCATGTCGCGGCACACTTTCGCCATGATCTCGGTGATCCGGCCTATGCCGCCGACGCTGTGGCCCCACGCGCCCTTCTTGCCATTCACCTCGCCGAAGACATGGTGGAGGAGGACGTAAGCGCTGCCCGGCGTGTCGGGGCTGGCATAGTTGCCGACCACCGCGTCGAAGCCGAAAGCGGCCTTGACCGCCTCGCTTTCGAACCAGCTGTCGAGCATCGTCCGCGCTGATTTGGTGAACAGGTCGAGCACGTCGCGCTGCTGTTCGAGGCTGAGGCCCGCGAAGCGCCGTCCCTGCCGCGCGCCGTCGAGCAGCGTGCGCAGGCCTTCGCCGACATTCGGCGGCACCCGCAGCGCGAGGTCGCGGAGCAATTCGGCGACATTTTCGAGCGCGTCATAATAAGCAGGCAGCACCTCGGCATCGCGGGCGCTGAACTTGCGGAACTCGGCCTGCGTGCGGTCGAGCCCGCCGCCGAGCTTCAGATAGCCGCCATCCTCCTGCGGCAGGAAATTGCTGATCGGCCGCTCGATGACGCGATAGCCATGATCGGCGAGCTTCATGTCGGCGATCACTTTCGGCTGGAGCAAGCTGACGGTATAGCTCGCGACCGAATTGCGGAAGCCGGGGGCGAACTCCTCGGTCACCGCGGCGCCGCCGACGACGTCGCGCGCCTCGACGATGCGCACCTTCAACCCCGCCCTCGCGAGGTAGAAGGCGCAGACGAGGCCGTTGTGGCCGGCGCCGATGATCAGCGCGTCATAGGCTTTGGTCATGAAAAATCTTTCGCAAGCGGGGATTGGACATGCTGGCGGCCGAAGCCGAGGCCGAGGATGCGGCCGGGAATGCGGCGGAGCAGCGGAATGCGGTCGAGCAGGCGGACGGCGAGCGGGACATGGTCGATCGCGCCGCGCAGCATCGGTTCGATGACCCGCAGATGGGCGAAACGCTGAAGCGCCTGCATCCGGGTCGTCGGCTTCCAGCGGCGTGCCTGAACCCGTGCGAGCAACGGATCGGGATCGGCCCCGGCGGCGAGCGGCGCCGCGAGGATATTCGCGGCGGCGACCGCATCCTGCACCGCAAGGTTGATGCCGATGCCGCCGACCGGCGACATCGCGTGCGCCGCGTCGCCGATCGCGAGCAGGCCCGGACGCGACCAGCGCGTCAGCCGGTCGAGCGCGACCGACAGCAATTTGACGTCGTCGAAGCTGCAGATCGCCTCGATTCCCGCGGCGAGGCCGGGAACGATCCCGACGATCTCGTCGCGGAAGGCCGCAATGCCGCGCGCTTCGATAGGCGGAAAGCCGCCCTTCTCGATGATCCGCGCGCATTGCCAATAATCGCCGCGCGGGATGGCGACGACCATCCCGCCCTTGTCGATCGTGCCGAGCGCGACCTCCGCCATGTCCATGCCCGCCGGCACGGGGACGCGGAACCAGAGCACGTCCATCGGCGCCCCCAGATCTTCCAGCGGCAGTTCGGCGGCGGCGCGCAGCACCGACCGGCGCCCGTCGGCGGCGATGACGAGCCGCGCGGGCAGCGTCTCGCCACCCGCGAGCGTCACGCCGCTGACGCGGTTCGCGGCATCATGGGTCAGCCCGGTAGCCTCGGTCGACATGCGCAGGTCGAAGGTCGGGTAACGCCGCCCTTGCCCGGCGATGAAATCGAGCAGATCCCATTGCGGCATCATCGCCACGAAAGGCGCCGCGACCGGGAGATGCTTCATCGTCGCGACCGTATAGCGCCCGCCGAGCAGGTTCAGCGTCATGGTGTCGATCGCGGCGTGCGGTTCCTTCAGAAGCGCGCCGAGCAGCCCGATCTCGTGGAACAGTTCGAGCGTCGAGGGATGCACCGTGTCGCCGCGAAAATCGCGGAGGAAATCCTTGTGCTTTTCGAGCACGGTGACGGGAACCCCGGCGCGCGCGAAGAGCAGCCCCGCGACCATTCCGGCGGGGCCGCCGCCGACGATGATGATGGGAAGCTCGCTCATTCTCCCCTCCCGCTTGCGGGAGGGGCCGG
>NZ_JAOZVW010000136.1:0-3567 GCF_025869345.1 Sphingopyxis sp. | reverse complement strand
GCACTCCGGATATTCCTCGCGCACGATCTCCATGGCGCGCGCCTCGTGCGCCCCCGCTACCAGCCGGGGGGGGCCCCCGCCTAGTTTTTTTTTGGTATCCTCGCACTTCCGCCCCCCCCGTTTGGGGGTGGGGCGGGGGTTGGGCCTGTCCCGTGGTTTCGATGCCTGGAGGGAACAAGCCCTCCCCTAACCCCTCCCGCAAGCGGGAGGGGGATTTACTTGCTCCACCCCGCCGGCGGCGCCTGCTCCAGCCGCGCCTCGGGGATGATCTCGCGCATCCGCGAACAGAAATGCCGGAGGCAGACCTCCTTGTCGCTGAGCGGCCCCATGGTGAAGCTCTTCGACTGCATGCCCATCTGAACGCGCGTGATCAGCGCGGTATCCTCGGCATTGACCTGACGATTGATGCGCCAGTTGAGATAGCGCGCGGCCTTCATCTCGCGGCGCTCATCCGGTAGGACGTAACTGATTTCGCGGATCAGGCAGCTCGTCGGGCCGGTCGGCAGCCATTGCATGAAATCGATCTGGTCGGGATAGATGTCGAAGGCGATGTTCGGCCACAGCTTGAAATAGAGCCAGTGGCGCTGATTTGCCTCCGGCAGATGCGGCACCGGCGGTAGCAGGCGCTGATACATGAGTTCGGACCAGTTCGCCGAGGGCCGGTCGCTCAGGTCGCCCCACATGCGGTCGACCCCGGATTCGGCTTCGACGCCATAGCTTTTTCCGAACAGCCGCGTGAGGCCGGGGTGGGCGACGGGGATGTGCAGGCCGTCCGAATAATTGTCGCCGACATTCTTCCAGTTGACCGCGCGCGGGCGCAGCGTGACGCGGCCGAGCGCGCCGAGGTCCGCAAAGCGATAGGGGGCGATCATCGCCTCATAAGGCGCCATCATCGCCGCGACCGACGGGCCGCCGTCGTCGTCGAGCCGGACGAACCAGAAGCCGCGCCATTGCTCGAGCCCGACCGGGACGAGCCCGGCCTTGCCCTTGTCGAGCGTCGGATAGCTCGCCGAATCGGGAACGCCGGTCAGCCGGCCGTCGAGTTCGTAGGTCCAGGCGTGATAGGGGCAGACGAACTTCTTCGCGCAGCCCGCCGCGCCATCGACGAGGCGCGAGCCGCGGTGGCGGCAGACGTTGGTGAAGGCCCGCACGATATGGTCGGCGCCGCGCACCAGAATCACGCTTTCGCCGCAAAAGTCGATGCTGTGCCAGTCGCCGGCGTTGGGGATGTCGCTGTCGTGGCAGACCACCTGCCAGCTCGGGCGGAAGATGCGGTCCATTTCGGCCGCGTGGAATTCGGGATCGCTGTAGGTCCAGGCCGGAAGCGACCAGCCGTCGAGCGGGTCGATATTCGAATCGCAAAGGGGTGCAGTTGCCATGGCTCGTTCCTTGTTATACATATGTATAACAAGATGACCGCCGCTCGCCAAGCCTTTACGCGCGAAAGCGCCGATGCCCGCCGGACGGGCCTGATCGAGGCGACCGCGGCGGTGCTCGCCGAACAGGGGCTCGCGGGAACGACCGTTCGCGCCATCTGCGCCAAGGCGGGGGTGTCGCCGGGATTGCTGCGCCATTATTTCGCGGGGATCGACGATCTGGTCGCCGCCACCTACGCCGCGACGAGCGACCGGATGGACGCGATTTTCGCGGGCGCAGTCGAAGGCGCGGGCGACGATCCGCCCGCGCGGCTGACCGCTTACCTCGCCGCGAGCTTCCGCCCGCCAGTCACCGATCCCGCGCTGCTCGGCGCCTGGACCGCCTTCTGGGCGCTCGCGCGCAGCGATGCGCGGATGGCGGCGATTCACGCGGAAAGCTACGCGGGCTATCGCGAACGATTGGCCGACTTGCTGACCGCGTGCGGCGCCGCCGACGCCGGGCGGCTGGCGGTCCTGCTGACCGCGATGGTCGACGGGCTATGGCTCGAACTGTCGCTCGACTCGACGAGCTTCGGCGCCGAAGCGGCGGTGGAGATGGTCGAGCGCGCGGTGAGGGCGCTCGTCTAACGTCGCCCCCGCGACGGCGGGGGCGACGTTGAGCCGCTTATTTCGACAAATCGCGCAGCAGGCTGTCCCAATGCGCGAGGGCGCCGGGGATCGCGGCGACCGGCGCGCGTTCGTTGAGGCCGTGCGCGAAGCTGTCGCTCGCCTTGCTGAACAGCCCCGCGACGCCATAGCTCGGCACGCCGACGGCGCGGAAATGGAGGCTGTCGGTCGCCCCCGCGCTCATCGACGGGATGATCGGCAGGCCGGGGAAGCGCGCATGGACCGTCTTGGTCACCGCCGCCACCACGTCGGGGCGCAACGGCGAAGCGTCGCTCGCCGTGGCATCGGGGTCGGTGTTCACCTTGACCGCGGGATCGCCGATCACCTTTTCGAGTTCGGCACGCACCGCCTCGATGCCGACGCCGGGGAAGATGCGGCAGTTGATGTTCGCGGTCGCGCGCTGCGGCAGCGCATTTTCGGCGTGGCCGCCCTTGACCAGCGTGGGAACGCAGGTGGTGCCGATCTGCCCGACATATTCGGGGTCGGCGCGGATCGTCGCGATGGCCTTCGCATCGGCCGGATCGGCGGCGAAGGCTTTCAGCGCCGCGCCGATATCGCCGCCGACCTGATCGGCGACGATCGGCATGCCGACCTTGGTCAGCTCATTCTGCTGCGGCGTGAAGCGATAGGCGCCGATTTTCGCCAGCGCTTCGGAGAGTTCGACGATCGCATTGACCGGGCCGGGGCGCGAGCTGTGCCCGCCGGGGTTGGTCACTTCGAGCACATAGTCGGCGTAGGTTTTCTCGCCCGCCTGCAGCCCGTAATATTTCGCCTTGCCGTCCTCGCCGATCAGCCCGCCGCCGCCATCGCCGTTCAAGGCAAATTCGGCGTCCTTATATTTGGCGGCGAGCGCGCGCGTCGTCGTCATCGAGGTTTCCTCGTCGCCCGAGAGCAGCAGGATGATCGAGCGCTTCGGCTTGAAGCCGTCCTTCTTGAGCTGGGCCATCGTCGCGACCATCATCGCGACGTCGAACTTGTTGTCCTCCGACCCGCGGCCGAAGATATAGCCATTCTCCTCGACCGGCACGAAGGGATCGCGGGTCCAGTCCTTGGGATCGGCCTCGACGACGTCCATATGACCGAGCAGCAGGATCGGCTTCGCCTTGGTCGTGCCCCGCAGCGTCGCGGCAAAGGTCGCGGTCTCGCCGATCGGGGTGATCTCGATATCCACGTCGCTGTATCCCGCGGCCTTGAGCACGCTTGCATAGTAAGCGGCCAGTTCGGGCACCTTGCCACGCCCCTCGACCGTCGGGATCGCGACGCTGTCCATGAGGATCTTCTTCGCCGTCGCGGTATCGGCGGGCTTGGCGTGAACGGGCGCCGCGGCCAGCATGGCGGCGGCGAAGGCGAGCGGGGCGGTAAGGTTTCGCATGGAAACGGAGTTAAGCGGCATCTTCGGTCGGTCGCAAGCGTCAATCTGCCTGATGTTCACATCTCCATAGCCGTCACCCCGGACTTGATCCGGGGCCCCGCTCAGCGACACCGGAAAAGCGGGGCCCCCGGTCAACTCCGGGGGGGAGGCGGG
>NZ_JAOZVW010000135.1 GCF_025869345.1 Sphingopyxis sp. | reverse complement strand
ACTCTGGATTGCTTCGCTTCGCTCGCAATGACGAGGGAGTTGGAGGGTATCACCCCATCCACTCCACCCAAGCGCCATGCGGATGCGAGCGGGCGAGGGTGCGGCCCGCTTCGCCGCCCGGCCAGTGGCGCACGACCAGTTCGTGATGATGCGCGGCGCGATTCGCTTCGAGCGCGATCCAGGCGAGCGGGCGGTCGGGGGTGGCCTCGGCGCCGGCTTCCTCCATCGCGGTCGTCACCCGCATCTGCTGGTCCTCGGGGACATATTGCCAGAC
The DNA here is from genome assembly GCF_025869345.1 of Sphingopyxis sp. GTDB lineage: Bacteria > Pseudomonadota > Alphaproteobacteria > Sphingomonadales > Sphingomonadaceae > Sphingopyxis. The sequence continues at coordinate 4,476 of NZ_JAOZVW010000135.1, read as the reverse complement.
GATCGAATGCATCAGGACGCGCGTCGTCCCCGCGGCCTGCGGCTTCTTGAGTTCGGCCTCGACGAAGTCGGCGGCGGTGGCGCGGACGAGATTCGGCTTCTTCTCGCGCGCCGTGGCGATCGCCGCTTCCATCCGCGCGAAGCGGATATGATGTTCGGGCCAGATATAGGCCTTGAGCCGCAGCGCCTGCGCGGGGTCGGTGAGGTCGACCGGGGCAACGTCGCAGCCCTTGAGGCCCGCGATTTCGATCCCATGCTGCGGCGGATGGACGCCGCGCCAATCGGGGGTGAAAGCGATGGCGCCCGGCTCGGGTCCGACCTGCACCCCGCCGAGGTCGTAATGATAGCGGTCGATCATCAGGTTGATCCCCGCGCTCGACCCGATCTCGATACAGTCGAAGCGCGGCGGCAGACCCTGATCGGCGAGCCACAGCATCGCCGCGATGAAATTCGACGAGCGCCCCGCCTCGTTGGTCTGCGGCGGCCCGTCGAGCCACGGGAGCAGCAACGCCTCGTGCCGCACCACGACTCCGGCGACGATCGCGGCGTCGTTGATATCCTCGGCATCGGCATAGATGGGCGCGAGTTCGGGCGCGGCGCCGGCGAGGTGGAGCGCATGGAGCCCGCCCGCGGCGCGCAGCGGCAGCGCATCGGCGAGCGGCGCGCCCTGCCATTCGGCCATGCGGCGGGCAAATCCGGTCGCGGGCGCGTCGAGCAGGGTCGCGAGCGCCGCGACGATCCGTGCCGTCACCGGCGCTTCGCTCGACCGGCAATAGGCGACCTGGTTGGCGAAGGCGGTGCGCACCGCGTCGGCGCCGGTCGCGCCCATGTCGATGAACTCGTAACGCTCGCTCATTGCCCTTTCTCCCGTCGCCGCTTAAAGGCACGGCGCTTATGCCCGAACCGATCATCTTTGCCATCCCCAAGGGACGCATCCTCGACGAGGCGCTGCCGCTGCTCGCGGCCGCCGGTATCGAGCCCGCGGCGGATTTCTTCGACAAGAAGAGCCGCGCGCTGGTGTTCGGGACGAACCAGCCGCATATCTCGCTGATCCGCGTCCGCGCCTTCGACGTCGCGACCTTCGTCGCGCATGGCGCGGCGCAGCTCGGCATCGTCGGGTCGGACGTCATCGATGAGTTCGACTATTCGGAGCTTTACGCGCCGGTCGATCTTGGCATCGGCCATTGCCGCCTGTCGCTCGCGGGACCGGCGGGCAGCGAGCCGCCGGGAATCGGGTCCAGCCATATCCGCGTCGCGACCAAATATCCCGCGACGACGCGCCGCTGGTTCGCGGGGCAGGGGATTCAGGCCGAATGCATCAAGCTCAACGGCGCGATGGAGATTGCGCCGAAGCTGGGGCTCGCCTCGCATATCGTCGACCTCGTCTCGACCGGGCGGACGCTGGTCGAGAATGCGCTCGCCGAGCAGACGGTGATCAGCGAGGTTTCCGCGCGGCTGATCGTCAACCGCGCCGCGTTCAAGCTGCGCTCGGCCGAGGTGCCCGCGCTGGTCGAGAAATTCCGCGAGGCCGTCGCCGATGCGGCGGCTTGACGCCTCCGACCCCGGTTTCGCGGCGGCGTTCGACGCGCTGGTGAACGACCGGCGCGAGAGCGCGTCGGACGTGTCGGCCGACGTCGCCGCCATCGTCGCGCGGGTGAAGGCCGAGGGCGACGCGGCGCTCGCCGATTATACCGCGCGGTTCGACCGCTTCGATCTGGACGCGCAGGGCTGGAGCATCTCGAAGGAGGAATGCGCCGCCGCCTATGATGCGCTGGCGCCCGAATTGCGCGACGCGCTGAACCTCGCGGCGGAGCGTATCCGCGCCTACCACGCCGCGCAGCGTCCCGAGGATCGCGACTATCGCGACGCGGCGGGGGCGCGGCTCGGCGCGCGCTGGAGCGCGGTCGATGCCGCAGGGGTCTATGTCCCCGGCGGGCGCGCCGCTTATCCCTCGTCGGTGCTGATGAACATCCTGCCCGCCAGGGTCGCGGGGGTCGGACGCATCGTCATGGTCACGCCGACGCCCGACGGCGCGACGAACCCGGTCGTGATGGCGGCGGCGCATATCGGCGGGGTCGACGAAATCTGGCGCGTCGGCGGCGCGCAGGCGATCGCCGCGCTTGCCCATGGCACCGACAGGATCGCGCCGGTCGACGTCGTCACCGGCCCCGGCAATGCCTGGGTCGCCGAGGCCAAGCGCCAGCTTTACGGTGTCGTCGGCATCGACATGGTCGCGGGGCCGAGCGAGATCGTCGTCGTCGCGGACGCGAAGAACGAACCGTATGTGATCGCCGCCGACCTGCTCAGCCAAGCCGAGCACGACCCGACGAGCCAGTCGATCCTGTTCACCGACGATTCCGCGTTCGCCGATGCGGTCGCGGCGGCGGCGGCCGAGGTCATTCCGGCGCTCTCGACCGCGGCGACGATGGAGGCGAGCTGGGCCGACAATGGCGCGGTGGTCGTCGTGCCCACGCTGGCCGACGCGATTCCGCTCTGCGACCGGCTCGCGCCCGAACATCTCGAACTCGCGGTCGATGCGGCCGAGGCCGACGCGCTGTTCGCCAAGGTGCGCCACGCGGGCTCGGTCTTCCTCGGCCGCCAGACGCCCGAGGCGATCGGCGATTATGTCGCGGGTCCCAACCACGTCCTCCCCACCGGCCGCCGCGCGCGCTTTTCGAGCGGGTTGTCGGTCACCGATTTCATGAAGCGCACCAGCTTCCTCGCCCTCGACGAGGGCGCGCTGGCGGTGATCGGCCCCGCCGCGGTCGCGCTCGCGACGGCCGAGGGGCTGCCCGCCCATGCGCTCAGCGTCCAGAACAGATTGAAACAGCCATGAACAAACGCGCCCAATCCCGCTCCGCCGCCCGGCTTGCCGCCGTGCAGGCGCTCTATCAGCACGAGATGGAGGGCACGCCGGTCGCGCAGCTCGTCCACGAGTTTCATCAGCACCGCATCGGCAAGATCATCGAGGACGCCGAATATGCCGACGCCGACGTCCCCTTCTTCGACGATATCGTGAAGGGCGCGCTCGCCCGTGCGGACGAGGTCGACGCCGCGATCACCGCCCGGCTGGCGAGCGGCTGGACGATGGACCGGCTCGACCGCACGATGAAGGCGATATTGCGCGCCGGCGCCTATGAACTGATCGCGCGCGGCGACGTGCCGGTGGGCGCGGTGGTCAGCGAATATGTCGATGTCGCGAAAGCCTTCTTCGACGGGCGCGAGGCGGGATTCGCCAACGGCCTGCTCGACGCGATCGGCAAGGACGTGCGGGCGAAATAACGCTCCCGTCAACCGCGTATGTCCCCGCCCTTCGACGCCGCCTGCGGCGGCGCTCAGGATAAACTGCCCCTCGGGCAGGCGGGGACCCAGAGCGGAAATGAGCCGAACGGTTGCGCAAATGCGCTCTGGATCCCCGCCTTCGCGGGGACACACCTCTGCGGTGTCTTTTATACCGGCGCACGATCCATTACGATTTCCGTAATGACCGAAGCCGATTTCATCGCCCGCCTGCGCGGCATCGCGACCGATCCCGCAGCGCGCGGGCTCGCCGACGATGTCGCGGTGTTCGAGGGCCTTGTCCTCACCCACGACATGATCGTCGAGGGCGTCCATTTCCTCCCCGACGAGCGCCCGCAGGACGTTGCGTGGAAACTCGTCGCGGTGAACCTCTCCGATCTCGCCGCGAAGGGCGCGGTGCCGGTCGGGGTGCTGCTCGGCTACAGCCTGGCGGACGATGCCGACTGGGATGCCGCTTTTGCCGACGGCCTCGACATCGTGCTGCGGCGTTTCGGGTTGCCCTTGCTCGGCGGCGATACCGTCGGCGTTCCCGCGGGCGCGCCGCGCAGTTTCGGCCTCACCGCGATCGGCCGCGCGCCGGCCGAAGGCGTGCCGTCACGGTCGGGGATGCGCCCCGGCGACCAGCTCTGGGTCAGCGGGACGATCGGCAACGCCGGGGTCGGCCTCGCGATGCGGCTCGGCGAGGTCGAGGCCAACGAAACCTGTCTCGCCGCCTACAGCCGCCCGCAGCCGCAATTGACGCTGGGGCAGGCGCTGGTGCCGCACGTCCATGCGATGATGGACGTCTCCGACGGCCTGCTGATCGACGCCGGGCGCATGGCGGCGGCGAGCGGCTGCGAGGTCACGCTGATGGTCGAGACGGTGCCGCTGTCGGCGGCGTTGCTCGCGGTGCGCCCCGACGTCCTCGACACGCGCCTCGCGGCGGCGACGGCGGGCGACGACTATCAACTGCTGTTCGCGGCCGATCCGGGCGCAGCGGCGGCGGTCCGCGAGATCGCGGCGGGACTCGGCGTCGCGGTGACGCCGATCGGCCACGCCGGGGTGGGCGAGGGGATCACGCTGGTCCACCGGGCGCAGCGGATCGCGCTGCCCGAACGGCTGGGGTTCATGCATTAGGTTCCGGATTCTGAAGTCCTTCGTCATTGCGAGCGAAGCGAAGCAATCCAGGGCGGTTTAC
>NZ_JAOZVW010000134.1 GCF_025869345.1 Sphingopyxis sp. | reverse complement strand
GATCCTACACAACCCGGGGGTTTTAAAACACTCTTTTTTTTGCTTCGCTTCGCTCGCAATGACGAAACTAGGGATGCCAAGGGGATAATCGCCAAAGAAGGCCGGTGCTTCGACAAGCTCAGCACAAACGGAAGAGGGGGAAGCTCTTTGTGACTTCGTGGCTTCGTGCGAGTCCCGATTACCCCGCGTCGGCGAACCGCCGTTCTTTGGTCGCGGTGAAGCGGATCGCCGGGTGGCGCTGGGTCACATAGCCGACCTCCCACGCATCCTTCGCCATGAACACCGGCGCGCCGTCGCGGTCGGTGGCGCTGGCGCCGCGATGGTCGGCCTGGAACGCCTTCAGCGCCGCGGGATCGTCGCTCGCGATCCAGCGCGCCGTATCCCAGGGCGACGCCTCGAGCTTCGCCTCGACCTTATATTCGGCGTCGAGGCGGCTGATCAGCACCTCGAGCTGGAGCTGGCCGACGACGCCGACGATCATGTTCGCGCCGATCTCGGGATAGAAGACCTGGATGATCCCCTCCTCCGCCATGTCGTCGAGCGCTTTCCTGAGCTGCTTGGTCTTGGTCGGATCGACGAGCGCGACGCGGCGCAGCAGTTCGGGGGCGAAGTTCGGCAGGCCGGTGATGGTGATGTCGGTGCGCTCGGACAGGGTATCGCCGACGCGCAGCGTTCCATGGTTCGGGATGCCGATGATGTCGCCGGGAAAGGCCTCCTCGGCCATTTCGCGGTCCTGCGCGAGGAATAGCATCGGGCGGCTGATCGCGATCGCCTTGCCCGTCCCGCCCTGTGTCAAGCGCATCCCGCGCTCGAACTTGCCCGAGCAGAGCCGCATGAAGGCGATGCGGTCGCGGTGCGCGGGGTTCATGTTCGCCTGCACCTTGAAGACGAAGCCGGTCACCGCCTCATCGTCCGGCTGCACCGGCGCGGGCTCGGCGGGCTGCGGCTGCGGGCCGGGCGCGTGCGCCGCAAGCGCGTTCAAGAGGTCGACGACGCCGAATTCCTTGAGCGCCGAACCGAAATAGACCGGCGTCAGGTCGCCGCCCCGGTAGGCCGCGACGTCGAAGGGCGCGTAGCAGGCCGACGCAAGCTCGGTCTCTTCCTTGAGGTGCGCGAGCGCGTCGGGGCTGAGCTCGGCCGCCAGCGCCGCATCATCCAGCCCCGCGACGCCGACCCGCTTCCCCTCATACATGCGCGAGGCATCGCCGCCGGGCTTCATGATTGCGGGGTCGACGAGGTCGTAGATGCCCTCGAACTGCCCGCCCATGCCCGCGGGCCAGTTCATCGGGCAGACGTCGAGCGCGAGCCGGTCGGCGACCTCGTCGAGCAGCTCGAACGGCGGCAGGCCCTCGCGGTCGACCTTGTTGACGAAGGTGATGATCGGCACCGAGCGCAGGCGGCAGACCTCGAACAGCTTCAGCGTCTGCGGCTCGATGCCCTTGGCGGCGTCGATCACCATCACCGCGCTGTCGACCGCGGTCAGCGTGCGATAGGTGTCCTCGCTGAAATCCTCGTGCCCCGGCGTGTCGAGCAGGTTGAAGACGAGCCCCTGGTGCTCGAAAGTCATCACCGACGAGGTCACCGAAATGCCGCGCTGCTGCTCGATCTTCATCCAGTCGGAGCGCGCGCGCCGCGCCGCGCCGCGCGCCTTGACCTCGCCCGCCATATGGATCGCGCCGCCGGCGACGAGCAGCTTTTCGGTCAGCGTCGTCTTGCCCGCGTCGGGATGCGAGATGATGGCGAAGGTGCGGCGGTCGGGGTGGTTGCTGGACATGGCGCGGGCGCCTAGCAGGTGGCGGCAATTGTGGAAAGGGGCTGGCATCGGCGCCACGCCGGACGCATGGTCGGACGATGCGCACCTTGCTCATCGCCTTTGCCCTGCTCGCCTCCCCCGCCGCCGCGCAGGATTCGCCCTTCGTCGGCGAATATGCCATCGCCGAAGGCCCCGATGTCGGCGGCGGCCTGCTCATCCGCAATGACGGCCGCTTTCAATATGGGCTCGCCGCAGGAGCGCTCGACGAACGCGCCGAGGGGCGCTGGGAAGCGCGCGGCGACACGATCTGCCTGACCACCGAGCCCAAGCCGGTGCCGCCGGCAATGTCGAAGGGCACGCCCGGCGAGATCGACGGCGCGGTGCCGACCATCGCGGTCACCTGGCCCAACGGCCGGACCGTCGCGGGCGTCGATTTCACCATCGGCTTCGACAGCGGCGATCCGATCGACGGCTATACCCAATATGACGGCTGGACGATGCCCGACGAGGACACGCGCATCCCGCGCTGGGTCGAGGTGCGCGAGCCGATTTACGGCATCACCGCGCCGCGCTTCGTGCTGACCGATGCCGACGGCGGCAAGCTGCACGTGATCATCACGCCCAACGACATCGGCGTGGTCGATTTCGAAGGTGCCTGCGCCAAAAGGACCGAACGCGGCCTGACGCTGCACCGCGCAGAGGGGGAGATGCGGTTCGTGCGGCTGGGCGAGGATTAGACTGGCGGTCAGGGGGGAGCTTTGGAGTGGAGAGCTCCCCTTCCCCATCTTCGCCATCCCCGCGAAGGCGGGGACTCAAAGCGTGCGTCGGCTGACCCCACACTGGGTCCCCGCTTTCGCGGGGATGACAAAGTTAGGAGATACCGGACGTCCGCAGCCGCTCGGCAGCAGCCCAAATCCCATTATTCGCGCAGCAGGAATTTCTGCACCTTACCCGCCGCATTCATCGGTAGCGCATCCAATATCTTCACCCGGCGCGGGACTTTGTAGTTCGCCATATTGTCGCGGCACCAGGCGATGATCTCCCCCGCCGATGCTGCGGCACCGGGACGCAGAACGACATAGGCCATCGGCACTTCGCCGAGCCGCTCGTCGGGCACGCCGATCACCGCCGATTGCATCACCGCGGGGTGCGCGGCGAGCAGACCCTCGATCTCGGCCGGATAGGCGTTGAAGCCGCCGACGATGAAAATGTCCTTGGCGCGGTCGGTGATCTTCACATTGCCGCGCGCATCGCGTACCGCGATGTCGCCGGTGCGGAGCCAGCCTTCGGCGTCGATCGCCGCCGCGGTTGCCTCGGGATCGTTGAAATAGCCGCGCATGACATTGGGCCCGCGCACGAGCAGTTCGCCCGCTTCGCCCGGCGCGGCTTCCCTTCCCTCGCGATCGACGAGCCGGACCTCGATGCCGCCCAGCGGCCGCCCCGCGGTATTCGCCACGGTCGCGGCATCGTCGCCGGCGCTGCACATCGTCACGACGCCGCACGTCTCGGTCAGCCCATAGGCCGTGAGCACGACATCGATGCCGAGCTTGCCGCGCATCTCCTCGATCAGCGTCACCGGCACCGACGCGGCGCCGGTGATCGACACGCGGAGCGATGACAGATCATGGTCGCGCCAAGGGCCGGCGAGCAGGCTCTGGAAGATCGTCGGCGGTCCGGGCAGCAGCGTCACCCGTTCGGCCTCGATGCGGTTCAGAACCCGTTCGGTTTCGAACACCGCATGGGGCAGCACGGTGACGCCGTGCATCAGCCCGACGAGCCAACCGGCCTTGTAGCCGAAACTGTGGAAGAAGGGGTTGATGATCAGGAACACATCGCCAGGTCCATAGCCGAGTCCGCCGCCATAGGCGCGGTAGAGCCGGACATTCTGGCCGTGCGTGGTGACCGCGCCCTTGGGGTTGCCGGTCGTGCCCGAGGTGAAGAGGATGTCGCAGACATCGCTTTCGCCCAGCGCGGCCAGCCGTTCAGCGGCTGCGGCTTCGCCAGTCTCTTCGCCGCGGGCCAGGAACTCGCCCCAGGGCAAACCTTCCCCCTCGCCTTCCAGCAGAACGACTCCGGCGAGATCGGGCAGATCCTCGCCCGCGATCAGCGCCGGATAGTCGGTGCCGAGAAATTCGCCGACGGTGAGGAGCAGCTTCGCCCCGCTCGCCCGCAATATATAGCCTGCCTCACGGCCCTTGAGCCGGGTGTTGAGCGGAACGATCGCCGCGCCTGCCGCCTGCGCGCCGATCGCCGCGATGATCCATTCGACCGAATTGGGCGCCCAGATCGCGACACGGTCGCCGCGCGACACCCCCGCCGCGATGAAGGCCGCGGCGCTGCGCGCGACCAGTGACGGCAAATCGTCATAGGCCACCTCGCGCCCATCCTCGCCGCGGATCGCGATGCGGCCGGCGTGGGTCGCCGCGGCGTCGAGGATCATATGCGGGATCGTCATCTTCGGTTCGGACACGGCCATCGTCTCTCCGTTTGCGCGCGCGTCGCGCGCCTTTCCTATCCCCGTTCGGGTGGCGCGGCGCGCCGCGTGCCACAACCCCTATACGGGGGGCCCGGGCATCAATGTTGCCGCGCAAAGGAGGCAGCCTATAGAAGGAAAACGGCGGATCGGGGAACGGAGTCGGAATGCCCAGTTACAAGCCTGTTGCCGAAGTCGACGAGCTGGTGACGCTGATCTATCGCGGCCCGCTCGAGGATACGCCGTGGCAGAGCTTCCTCGAAGCCTTGAGCCGCCGGATGCAGCGCCAGAGCGCCGCGATCACGCTGCGGCTGAGCCGTCCGGGGATGCCGCCCTTCATCATCTGGGCCCCGCCGCTGCCGATCGCCGAGCAGGAAGCGCGCCGCATCCACCGCATCCACGCCGAACTCGGCGACCTCGACCCCTTGCGCAACGCGCTCGCGCGACCTGGCGACATCTATCGGCTAAGCGAGATCGTCTCGGCCGACGAATTGCACGGCAGCCGCTTCTATGCCGAGATATTGCGGCCCTATGGCATCGAATATCAGCTCGGCATGTACATCTCCGAACCCGGCGGGTGGGAAGGCAATGTCGGCCTGACCGACGGCCCCGGCGGCGAGGATTTCTCCGACGACGACAAGGCGATGCTGATCGCGCTGCGCCCGCACCTCGAACTGTCCCTCGCGCTTTTCGCGCGGCTGCGGCGCGAGGAGACCGAGGTGCAGGTGATGATCGATACGCTCGATCGGCTGACGCTGTGCACCTTCATTCTCGACGGCGCGGGGCGAATCCTGCGAAGCAACAGCGCGGGCCGCGCGCTGCTGCGGTCGAACAAGGGGCTGCGCGGCGCGGGCGGGCGGCTCGCGCTCGCCAGCCAGGCGGGCAATGCGCAACTCCAGAAGCTGATCGGCAGCGCGGTCGCGGCGCACCGGGACGGCGGCGGCTTCGCCGAGGGGCTGCGCGTCGAGGCCGATTTCGACCGGCATCTGGGGATTCTCGTCCGTTCGATCGAGGCGCGGTCGCATTATGGCAATGAAGCGGGACCGGCGGCGGTGGTCTATGTCTCGGGGCTCGACAACAGCCAGCCGCTGGAAGGGCTCGTCGCGCAGATTTTCGACCTGACACCGTCGGAGGCGCAGCTCGCGGCGCTGCTGGCATCGGGGCTCAGCCTGTCCGAAGCCGCCGAAAAGCTGGAATTCACCGAAAATACCGTGCGCAGCTATTGCAAGACGATCCTCAGCAAGACCGGCGTCGGCCGCCAGGCCGATCTCGTCCGGCTGATCCTGCGCAGCGTCGCGGTGCTGGGATGATATAAGCAGCTTTTTCCCTCGTCGTTGCGAGCAAAGCCTGTCTTCTAGTCCAATTGGCCGATGCGCCCCCGCGCGGCGACTCTAGCCTCATCCCGCCGCTCACAACCGGGCGCGGGACAGGAGCGCGCAAGACCATGGCGACCAACGCGGACACGATCGCCTTTCGCAACGCACTGGGTTCCTTCGCCACCGGGGTGACGATCGTCACCACGCGCGATGCGGCGGGGCGGGATTGCGGGCTGACCGCGAACAGCTTCAATTCGGTGTCGCTCGATCCGCCGATGGTGCTGTGGAGCCTCGCGCGCAGTTCGATGAGCATGGAGGCGTTCCGCGGCGCCGATCATTTCGCGGTCCATATCCTCGCCGCCGATCAGGAGCCGCTGTCGAACGGCTTCGCGAAACGCGGCGCCGACAAGTTCGCGGCGCTGACGCCCGAACGCGGCGCCGGCGGCGTGCCGCTGCTTCCGGGCTGCGCCGCGCGCTTCCAGTGCCGCACCGCCTATCAATATGAGGGCGGCGACCATATCATCTTCGTCGGCGAAGTGATCGCCTTCGACCATGACGACCGCGCGCCCTTGCTCTTTCACGGCGGCCGCTATGCGCTCGCGGCGCGCAAGGCCGCGGCGCTGACCGCGAGCGAGGCCGCCGACGCGGAGGCGCCGGGCAGCTTCGGCGAGGATTTTCTCGGCTACCTCCTCGGCCGCGCGCATTTTCAGCTTTACGGGCGGATGCAGGATAGCCTCGTCCAGCATGGGCTCGACGCCGCGGATCATTTCATCGTCACCATCCTGGGCATCCGCGACGGACGCACCGCCGAGGAGGTCGGCGAGATGATCGGCTTCACCGGCGCGCGCATCACCCCGCAGCAAGTCGCCTCACTCGCCGCGCGCGGTCTCATCCGCCCGGACGCGGCGAGCGGGCGGCTGTGGCTGACCGACACCGGGCGCCGGGTGATGATCGAACTCGCGGCTGCCGCCAAAGCGGCCGAAGAAGAGGCGCTCGGCGCCTTCGACGACAATGAAACGGCGCTGCTCAAGCATCTGCTCAAGCATGTCATCCGCCACACCGACCCCGGCCTGCCCGACCCCTGGGCGTCGGCCGGCGAAATCTGAACCACGGGAGATCATCATGCCGGACCTCGACGACAAAGCCTGTGCGAACCCCGACGCGGTCGTCAGGTCCGAGCGCGTCGAGATCGCCGCGCCCGCCGCGCTCGTCTGGGCGATATTGGTCGACCTGCCGCGTTACGGCGAATGGAACCCCTTCTGTATCGCTGCCGAATCGACGCTCGAGATGGGCGCGCCGGTGCATATGACGCTGAAAAGCTATACCGAGCCCGACGCGACCTTTCCCAACTGCGAATATGTCTGCGCCTTCGAGCCCGGACGGCTGCTATCGTGGGCGCTGCCGCACGACGACGCCTGGCCTTACCCCGCGCGACGCGACCAGATTATCGAGGCATTGGGCGAGGAGGCCTGCGCCTATCATTCGACCGACGCCTTTCTGGGGCCGAACGGCATCCATGTGATGCGCTTCGCGGGCCCATGGGTGAAGCGCGCCTTCGACGACACCGCTCGTGCGCTGAAGGCGCGGGCCGAGGCAATGCACGCCGGGTCCTGATCCGGCTTGCCGCCGTGCGGCATTCGGCGCCTCCTGCCGAGAAATGGCCGCTTCTGTCCCAAAGCAAACATCGGCGGCGCCTTTGCGAATGCCGATGGCCAAAGAAAAAGCCGGATGCCAATCGCTTGGCATCCGGCTTTCCCATTTTACCCGAAACGGATCAGGTCAGAATTTGAACCCGACCTCGATGCCATAGCTGCGCGGATCGCCGTACATGACGCCGGCGAAACCCAGCGAGCCGAAGTCGATGCCCGAAAGCATATAATCTTCCTTGGTCAGGTTCCGGCCCCACACAGCGATCGAGGCCTTCGCGCCGCCGACATCGATGTCGGAGATCGACAGGCGCGCGTTGAGCAACCCGACCCCGCCGTCGGCGATCGCCTCGTTGAACGGATTGACCGGGTGCCAATAGATCTTGCTGCGATAGCTCCAGTCGGCCCGCGCGGTCAAATTGCCGAAACTGCCGAGCGCCGTCTCATATTGCGCGCCGATGTTCGCGGTCGTCGCCGCCGAATATTGGAATTTCGCGACCTTCGAGATGTCGCTGGTAACCCCGGTCAACGGATCGACGAAAAGGAACTTCTTATATTTGCGGTCGGTGTAGCCGAACGAGCCGTCGACGGTGAAGCCGTCGAAGATGCGCGCCTGAAGCTCGGCCTCGATGCCCGTATAGGTCGCCTTCGCGGCATTGACCGTGGTGCTCGACGCGCCGCCGGTGCCGGCGAGGAATTGCTGCACCTGCAGATCGTCATATGTGGCGCGGAAAGCCGCAACGTTGAAGCGGACGCGGCGATCGAACAGCTCGCTCTTGAACCCGATCTCATAGGAGGTCAGATCCTCGGGATCGAAGCCGTTGTTGTCCGCCGCACGCGCGTTGAAGCCGCCCGCCTTGTAGCCCGTGCTCGCACGGACATAGGTCATGATGTCGTCGCTCCAGTCGTACGAGATGTTCGCCAGCCAGTTGAGCCGGTTGAACTTGCGCGTCAGATCGCGCGGCGCCGGCGGCACGGGCGCCGACTGGATCAGATGCTTCTTGTCCTCGGTATAGCGCAAGCCGCCGGTGATGCTCAGCCGGCTGTCGAGCGCGGCCGGTTTCCAGGTGAGCTGAGTGAACGCCGCCATCGAGCGCGAGATATGGCGATAGGACAGCAGCGTATCGAGATTGACGCCGAAGCTGTTCAGGTCGAAGCCCGGCGCGATCGGGATCGGCACCGGCGACGGGAGAACCAGCGTGAAGCCCTGCGGATTGTCCTCGGTCGCGCGCTCGCGGAAATAATAGGCGCCGAGGACATAGTCGAACTCGTCACCGATCGAACCGATCAGGTTGAATTCCTGCGAGAACTGCTTCTGGTGCCGTTCGTTGCTGGTGTGGAACAGGTCGATCGGACCGACGCCTTCGGGAATGAAGGGATAGGGCGGCGCAAGCACCGCCGGATTGACGAGAAAGCCGAGCAGCCCGCCGTTGCCGTCGAGGTCCGAACTGTCGCTGACATTGTCCCACTTGCGATAGCCGGTGATCGAACGCAGCGTCGCGTCGCCGATTTCCCAGTTGATCGTCAGTGCATGGCCCTGCACCCGGTCGTGGGCATTGCCGTCATTGTCGAGGCGGACCTGCGACAGGCGGTCCTGCGAAACCTGCGGCACCGCGCCGCCGAACGCCGGAGAGGCGTTCAGATAATCGAGGATATCCTGGCGAATCGCGCGCAGCTGAAAGGCGTTGGCGCGGCCATTGCGGTCGCTCGAATCGAAGACATAATCGACGGTGAAGCCGGTGCCCTTGTCGAAACGCACCGCGGCGCGCACCGCGTCGGTATTGCGCGCGCCGGGATCGCGCTTGTCGGACGGTTCGAGCAGATTATCGACCGTTCCGTCGCGCTGGCTGTGATAATAGCCGAGCTTCAGCGCGAGCCCGGTGTCGCCGAGTTCGCCGGTGTCGAGCAGCGCCTTCACCATATATTCGTCGAACTTGCCATAGCCGACCTGCAGCTTGCCTCCGAACTCCTTCGACGGCTTGGCCGAAATGAGGTTGACCGCGCCGCCGGTGGTGTTGCGGCCGTAAAGCGTGCCCTGCGGACCGCGCAGCACCTCGACGCGTTCGAGATCCATCATGTCGAACAGCGCCCCCGCCGAACGGCCGACGATGACGCCATCGACATAAAGGCCGACGGCCGGATCGGCGGTCAGGATCGGGTCGTTGTCGACGATGCCGCGGATCGAAATCGAGGGATTGGCGGTCGCCGAGGGGGTTTCGGTGATGATCAGATTGGGCGCCGCGCTGCCCAGCGCCGCAACGTTGGTGATGCCGCGCTGCTCGATCGCCTCGGCATTGATCGCGCTGATCGCGAGCGGCGTATCCTGGAGGCTTTCAGCGCGCTTCTGCGCGGTCACGATGATTTCGCTGAGCCCCTGGGATGCGCTGTCCTCGGCCGGCGCGGCAGCCTGTTGTGCGTGCGCGGCGCTCGCCATCCAGGGCGCGATCAGCGCGACGGCGGCCAACTGGGCGCGAAGATTTGTGCGGTGATTCATCAGTCCCATCCCTCTTTCAGTCAATTGCGGCGTATGATGCGCAATTTATCGGTCAGATATCACGACATGCGTAACATATGCAATATATAACTACGCAAGAGGGCAATGACCTACCCCCTTTTGGTGGTAGGTGCGCGAACGAAAAAGGGGCGGCAAAGCCGCCCCAAGCCGCCGCGGGAATCCGCGCATGCCAAGTCGTTCAAATTCCCGGCTGTTCTTTCGGGATATGGACCTTCAGCCCGTCGAGAGCCTCGGTGATATGGATCTGGCAGCTCAGCCGGCTGGTCGGTCTGACCTCGACGACATCGGCGAGCGCGTCCAGCATCTCGGCCTCGTCGTCGCCCGGCGGGCCGACCCGCGCCGCCCAGGCGTCGTCGACATAGACATGGCAGGTCGCGCACTGGCGCACCCCGCCGCACAGCGCATCGATCCCGTCGACGAGATTGCCGATTGCGAGGTGCATCACCGCCATGCCCTCGAAATTGGTGCAGGTCTTCTCGCTGCCGTCGGGCTGAACATAAGTGACGCGCGCCATCAGTTCGCGCCCTTCGCGTGCATCGGGCATCCCGCTGCCGCGGCGAGGTCCGCGACATCGGCGGCCGGCCGCCCCGGAATCGCGCGGCGGCGATAGCGCACGCGGCACGGCTGTTCGGGCCAATAGGTGCCCGCGCCGGCGATCGGACGCGGCTCGTCGATCAGTTCCATCTCGTAGCGCTGGAGCAGGATGGCGATCACTACCTTCATCTCCATCCGCGCGAAATTGACCCCCGCACAGCGATGCATCCCGCCGCCGAAGCCGATCAGGCTATTCGATTCGACCCTGGTATCGGCGCGTTCGGTATCGAAGCGCTCGGGGTCGTAATCGTCGGGCCGCTCGAATATCTCGGTCATCCGATGGCTGACCGATGGGGCGAGCAGCACCCAGTCGTCCTTGCGGATCCGATAGCCTTCGCGCTCGAAATCGCTCGCCGCCTTGCGGATCATCGTGAAGGCGACGGGGTGCAGCCGCTCGGTCTCGCGCAGCGCAAGGTCCATCTTCTGCATCGCGATCGCTTGTTCCCAGCCGAGCTCGGCGCCGGTCCCGGACCCGATAAGGCGGCCGATCTCCTCGCGCAGCACGGCCTGATAGCCGGGGTTCTGGAGAACGTCGATCAGCGCCCAGCTCACCTGCCCCGCGGTCGTCTCGTGCCCCGCCCAGACGAGCAGCAGGATCATGTGGATGATCAGTTCGTCGGGGATCGGGCTGCCGTCGGGATAGGTCGAGGCGACGATATCCTGAAAGAAATCGGCGGGCTCCACCGGATGGGCGCGGCGCTGCGCAATCCATTGGCCGAGGATGCGGTGGAGCTTTTTCTTCGCGGCCTGGCTGCGGCGCATCTTCTTCGTCGGCAGCCATAAAGGCAGGACGAATTCCATGCCGCCCGAAAAGTCGCGGAACAGGTCGAAGAATGCGTGCCCCAGCTTTTCCTTGAAATCGCGGCCCATGAAGGCATGCGCGGCGATGTCCATCACCACCGGGCCGAGCGTCGGGATCAGGTCGAACTCGCCGCTGTCGCCGAGCCGGTCGCACAGCGCCAGCGCCTCCTCGGCCATCACCGGCACATAATTCTTCATCGCCGACGCCTTGAAGCGCGGCATGATCACCGCGCGTTGGCGCAGATATTCCTCCATCTCCGCGAAGGAATAGAAATCGGGCGAAAACATCTTGTGAAAGAAGGGCATCGATTCGCGGATCGACAGCAGCTTGTCGGTTTCCTGAAAGACGAAGCGGTTGTTGTCGGGGCCGAGCAGCACGACCATCTTCCGCCCGCCCATGCGGAAGGAATAGATCGAGCCGTGATCCCGATAGCCCTTGCGCAGCAGAGCCACGGGGTCTTTGAAAAAATCGGTCAGATGGCCGAGGAACGGCTTGCCGCCGCCCATCGCGGGCGGGTTCATCGCGATTGCCGACATGATAATCTCCCTCTTCACGCCGTCTTCGCGGCCGGATGAGGGGTTATCGCGCGGCGATCGCGCTCTACCGAGTGCGTCGCATCATTGTATCGGATTTCAATCCCTGGAGGATCGTCCGGCGCGCCTTCCAGCCCCCAGCGTTCCCGAACCGACGTCGCGCGCGACCATCGGCAGCGGAATCGGGGTCGAGGCGATCAGCAGGCCGACGTTGGTCTTGACCGCGGGCGGCAGCGGCGCATCGCGCGCGATCAGGTCGCGCACCTCGCGGAACAGGCTCGCCAGCCGCCGTTCGAGCAGCGCCCGCGACGCATCCGAAAGCTCGCCGATCTCGAACTCCCAGATCGATCCGGGCGCCGAGAAATCATATTGCAGAAACTCCTCCTTCACCCGCCGGTCGAAGAAGCGCCGCATCGGCCCGCCGCGCCGCCAGCCGATGCTGCGCGCGGTCATCAGCCGGATCGCGTTGCCGGGGAGCAACTGGATCAGCCCGATCCGCTCGAGCTTGAGCAAGGCAGGGATAAGCTGCGTCTGATCGATGCCATAATCGGCCTCGATCCGCCCGACCGTCCAGCCGCCGAGCACGAGGTGGAAACAGAAGAGCGCGAGCGGTTCGTCGACCAGCGCCTGCTTCTGTGCGTCGGTCAGCGTCGTCGGCATCGCGGGCCGCATCTCGTCGGCCATCCGCGCGAGCGCGAGGAAATCGACCCCGGCCAGCTCGCAAATCTCGTCGATCCGCGCGAGCGTGAAGCTGCGCTGCGCGAAGGTGCGCCGCACGCTGGCGTGACTGATGCCGAGCGCCGCGGCGACATCGGCATAGGTCATCCCGCGCTCCTTCAGCACGCGTTTCAACGCATCGACCAGATAGACGCTCTGCGTGTGCATGGGCTCGGACGCCGTCATCGGGCGTTTATCGCCCTAAAGGACCGAGGTCTCAAGCGCACAGAAACTGTGGCAAAGTCGTGCGTCGACGATGCGTTCGGGGCATTCGGGGTCGAACCAGCGGTCGATCCGCGCCCAATGATAGGGGTGCAGCATATAGGGGCCGCGCAGCCCCTCCACGCCCGCATATTCCTGTTCCCAGACATGCGTCCAGCGCCGTTCGCCGACCGCCCTGTCGGCCTGGCTGAGCTGCCAGTTGCGGATCGCGGGGATGTAATGCGGCATCATCCGCGTTTCGGCCTCGAACCGCGCGATCGTTTCGGCATCGCAACCTTCGTCAATGCTGAGCAGCAACACGCGGTAGACGCCGCTCGCAAGGTCGGGATCGTGCTTGCCGTCGGGCGAGCCCTGATAGTCGACACCGTCGACCGAAGCGATCGCGGACCCGGCGAGCAGCGGGGACAAGGCCGCGCCGAAAGCGTCGCGCTCCGCCGCGCCGTCGAACGCGCAATGCACGAGGAGATCGCCGCCGAAATGGCTGCCGGGCAGGGTCGGCGCGACAAGGCTGCGATAGGCCATGTGGCTGGTCGCAAGCGCGCATACCGCTTCCGCGAGCGGCTCCAGCCCCGCGGGATCGGCGAGGGTGACGAGGCGGGTCAGCTTAAACATGGCACAGCCCCTCGATATCGACGGGCTCGGCGGCGAAGAAGCGGCGGCGGCTGACCGCGCGCGCATCGGCCTCGGCCCACCAGGCGATGACTTCGGGATCGTTGCCGCCGACGAAGCGCATCTGCCACCAGCCGCCGGTGTCGGCGATCGACCAGCGGAAGCTCAGCGTGTTCGACTGGTCGTCGAGCCACATCGGCGGGCTGACCAGCACCTGTTCCAGCACCATGCCGCGCGCCCGCGCGCCGGGCGCATAGCGTGCGAGATAGTCGTCCAGCAGCGCCTTGCCCTCGCCCGGCTTGGCGACGATCTCGTCGATCGCCTGAATGATCCGCCGTTCACCAGTCGCCATGACCGGCCACCTCCAGAATGATCTTGCCGCGGACATGCTGCGCCTCGACGCGGCGATGCGCCGCGGCCGCTTCGCCGAGCGGCATCGTCTCGATTGCGGGCGGCGTCACCTGCCCGGCGCCGCAAAGCGCCGCGAGCCCTTTCAGATGCTCGGGCAGCCGCGCGACCGCGACCATGTTCGACAATATGGCGATGTCCCGCGCCGCAGCGCTTGCAACCAGATCGTCGGCGGCGCGCGAAATCAGCGTCTCGATCTCGACATAGCGCCCGCCCGGCGCGACGATATCGAGCACCGACGGAAGCAGCGTGTCGAGCCCGACCGCGTCGAGCACCAGATCGACGCCGTCCGGCGCCCATTTGCGCACCGCCGCCACGACGTCGCCATCCCGATAGTCGATCGCGAGTTCGGCGCCGAGACCGCGGACATAGGCCTGATTGTCGGCACCGCAGGTCACCGCAACACGCGCGCCCAGCGCTTTCGCGACCTGGATGCCGATGCTGCCGACCCCGCCCGCGCCGCCGTTGATCAGCAATTGCTGCCCCTCGCGCAACGCTCCGGCATCGACGATCCCGCCATAGGCGGTCGTCCCAGCGACGGGCAGCGCCGCTGCCTGCGCGAAGCTCCACCCGGACGGCAACGGCGCGAGGAAAGCGGCGTCGGCAAGGCAATATTCGGCGTAGGAACCATCGAGCCCCTGCCCCTGCCGCGACATGCCGAACACCCGGTCGCCGGGCCGGAAGGCGTCGACGCCATCGCCCGCCGCCTCGACCACGCCCGCGAGATCGAAGCCGAGCACGAACGGGAAATGATAGTCGATATAGGCGGAGAGCTTGCCCTCGCGTGTCTTCCAGTCGGCGGGGTTGACCCCGGCGCAGGCGACGCGCACCAGCACCTCGCCCGGCCCCGACTCCGGTGTCGGCAAGTCGCCCCAATGCAGCACATCGGCATCGCCGAAGCCTTCGATGATCATCGCTCGCATCGCGTCTCTCCCTATTCCGCCGCCTGCGCCTTGAAATGCGGGATCACATGCGTGCCGATGTTGCGGATCGTTTCCATGATCGCCTCGTGCGGGACCGCACCCATCTGGAACAGGAAGAGGATTTCGTCGGCCCCCGCGTCGAACAATCGCTGGACATAGCGGATGCAATCCTCCGCGGTGCCATAGGCGTCCTGCACCTCCTCATAGGCGCCGGTATGCTCGGAGCCGATCGTGATCTTCTCCTCGGACAGATAGGCGACCACCGCCGCCTTCTCCTGTTGCAGGATCGCCGCTTGCTCGTCGCCCGACAGATCCTCGACGGTCGGCTTGGGTCCGCCCTGATACCAATAGCCGAGCGATTCGACGAAGAAGCGCTGGCCGCGCAGGCCGATACGCCGCGCCTTCTCACGATCGTCCAGCACCAGCGCGGGGCAGAGCGCGGCGAGATGCTCGGTCGGCCGGAAACCGACCTGATCCTCGGCCTTGCGGTTCGCCCAGGCGGCGCGATAGATCGCATTCTTGCTGGCGATATCGTCGGGTCCGGCGAAGCCCAGCACCAGCGCGCCGATCCCGCGCGCGCCCGCGGTGGTCAGCGCGTCGGCGCGCGTGCACGCCATGTAGAGCGGCGGGTGCGGGTCCTGAAAGGGCTTGGGATGGATCGGGCGGCGCGGGATCCGGATATATTCGCCGTCGTGCTCGATCTCGTCCTCGACCATGATCTTCGGGATCAGATACATGCTCTCGTCGATCATCGGCTGCAGCGCGGCGAGATCATAGCCGAAGGTGCCCGCCTCCTGCTGTGTGCCGCCCTTACCCATGCCGAAATGGACGCGGCCGTTCGACAGGATGTCGAGCGTCGCGATCCGCTCGGCGACCTTGACCGGATGGTTCATCGCGGGCGGCAGGCAGACGACGCCGTGGCCGATGCCGAGCCGCGTCGTCT
This sequence comes from Sphingopyxis sp., assembly GCF_025869345.1. Taxonomy (GTDB): domain Bacteria; phylum Pseudomonadota; class Alphaproteobacteria; order Sphingomonadales; family Sphingomonadaceae; genus Sphingopyxis. The sequence continues at coordinate 12,801 of NZ_JAOZVW010000134.1, read as the reverse complement.
TGCCGGCGAGGAAGGCGAGGAAGGTCTCGGGCGCCGACATATGCGCATATTGGGTGAGCGCGGTATGCTCGACCGCCCAGACGGTATCGAAGCCCATCTCCTCGGCGAGCACCGCCTGCTCGACGATCTCGTGGAAACAGCGTGCTTCGTTTTCGCGCGACGTGTCCACCATCTGCGCTTCGTAAATGATCGAGAATTTCATGCCCTGCGATCCTCTCACCGTCTTTTCGAGCGAGCATAGGGCTCCGCGGCGCGCGCTCCTCCTCCAATTGGATCAATTCGCGCCGCGCCGCCGATGCTAGGCAAGGCGCGACAATCGACAGGAAGAGGAATTGCGATGGGCATGTTCGAGGGCAAGGTCGCGCTGGTGACCGGCGGAGCTTCGGGAATCGGGGTCGCGGCGGCGCTGCGCTTTGCCCAGGAAGGCGCCGCGGTGGTGATCGCCGACCTCAACGAGGCGGGTGCCGAAACGATCGCCGATCAGGTCCGCGCCGCGGGCGGCCGCGCCCGCGCCATACGCTGCAATGTCAGCGACGCGGCGGACAATGCGGCGATGGTCACCGCCGCCAAACAGGACTTCGGCCGGCTCGACGCGGCGTTCCTCAACGCGGGCGCCTATGCGCAGACCGTTTTCGAGGAGACCGACGCGGCGACGCTCGACAGCATGATCGCGATCAATCTGAAAGGCGCATGGCTGGGGCTGCAGGCGGTGCTGCCCGCGCTCGAACGCGGCGGCGCCGCGGTCGTCACCGCCTCGACCTCGGGCATGATCGGGCTCAACGTCGCCGCGGCCTATAGCGCCGCCAAGCACGGCGTCGTCGGCGCGGTGCGGTCGGCGTCGCAGAGCTTTGCGCGGCGCGGGCTGCGCGTCAATGCGATCTGCCCCGGCCCGGTCGCGACCGCGATCCTCGGCGTGACCGATCAGGCGCCGCTCCAGCCCGCCGACGCGCTTGCGCTTCCCGGCGCCGATGGCCTGCTGTTGCCGCAGCACATCGCCGAACTCGCGCTCTTCCTCGCGAGCCCGCGCTCGGGCGGGATCAACGGTCAGGAGATTATTGCCGACGCGGGCTTCCTCGCCAGCTATCCGCCGATGCCCGAATGAGCGGGCGGGCGCGTCAGTCGCGCTCGACGCGGATGCGGCTGAGCCGGGTCCTGGCGATCAGCCAGCGCCCGCGCGCCTTGCGATAGCAGTCGTGATAATGGCCGAAGCCGTGGTGCGAGCGACCGGCAAGATCGCTTCCCTCGCCCGCCCAGAAATGGTCGTCCATCGCCCATATGCCCTCGGCATCGCGCGCGCCGGTGAAGCGGATTTCAAAGCTGTGGACATGATGGACCGTCGTCGCATGTTCGAGTGCGGCCGCGACTCCCGCCACAAAGGCGTCGGCGCCGCTGGTCAGCAGGGATTCGTCGGTCTCGCCCGGCATCTCGCGGAAATCGCCGACCATGTCGTCGGTCAGCAGGCTGCGCAGCAACGCCCAGTCCTTGGTGTCGAGCGCGCGCAGATAGCGCGCCTTGAGCAACCGGATTTCCTCGATCGCGGCGAGATTGACGGCTTCGGTCACAATTCAGATCCTCTCCAGGAAGGCGGCTCGATAGGCCGCGAAACGCTGTTCTACATCGGAGCGGACCAGACCGAAATCTTCAAGGGCATATTTATGCGGCGCGCGATCTTCGCGCTTGTTGGCTTCGATCCATTCGGCCATCCCCGCCCGAACGTCCGGCGTTACCTCGACCCCCGCGGCTTCGAGTACGCGCGTGCCCTCGCCGATCGGATCGCTCAAAAGGTCGGCATAGTGGACGTCGACGAAATGATGCGCCGCCGCCTGCTCACGCACCGTCATGAACCGGTCGAGCAATTCGGCGAGCCGCGGCACCCAGAAGGCGGCGACGCTCGCCGGATCGACGCGATCCGACACCATCTGGTAAAGGCTGTGCTCCATGCTGCAATAGCTCGGCACGGTCGCCACCGGGTCGCGGTGGGTCATGACGATCTTCGCCTCGGGGAACAGCTCGATCACCGCGTCGAGCGCGAGCAGGTGGCCGGGGGTCTTGAGCACCCATTTCGCGCCTTCGCGGCGGCGGTCCTGCCATTGCAGCGACTGGAGGATCTGCTTGAGATCGCGGTAGCATTGGACGCGGTCGTTCTCGGTCAGCCAGCGCGCATAGCCGGGAACATGATAGGTCCCCTCGATCATCGTGCTCGAATAAAGCTGGCCGAGGATGATCAGTTCCTCGTCGGGCTGGTCGATGCTCATCGGATGGATCGACATGAGGTCGGGGATCGTCGCGATCATATAGTCGAGGAAACCGCGCGCCGCCTCGCGCCGCGGCTCGGGATCGCCGCGCGTCTCGTTCGGGAAGGGCGCGTAATTCTGGGTCTCGAACCAGCGCGTGCCGGTCATCCCCGGCGCGGACGCGAGCATCCGGTGGAGCATCGTGCTGCCGGTGCGCGGCAGGCCGACGACCACCGCTGCGACCTCGACGCGTTCGTCGAGAATCTCGGGATGGCGCTTGATCAGTTCGACGTGGCGCAGGCGGTTGACGAGACCGTTCACGATCATCGCCGACGCACTGTCGATCCCCGCCGCGCTCAGCCGCGCCTCATCGTTCAGCGCGGGAATCAGGGCATCGATATTGGCGAAGAACCAGCTATCGCCGAAATCCGAAAGCCCCGTCTGCTCACAGGCGCGCGCCACCAGCGTCGCGCGGTCGGGCACCCGGCCAATCATCGCTCCCATCGCATAAACCTTCCGCATTACGTAGTTATTATCGCTAATATGACACGTTATTCGTATTCATATTTCACTTTATCTACGCAATTAGCCCATGCCAGGTCAAGTACTGCCTCTTTCGGGCATTCCCGCGTGGAGCAGGTGGACGAGCTGCGACTGGCGGCGCGCACCGGTTTTCGCGAAAATCGAACGCAGGTGCGACCGCGCGGTATTGTGCGCGATGCCGAGCCGGTCGGCCGCCTCGACCAGCGAACCGCCGCCCGCGAGCGCCGCGGCGAGCATCGCCTCCATACGCGTCAACTGGAACAGATCGCGGATCGCTTCGGGATCGGGGGCGGCCTCCTGCCCCGGATCGCTGACGAACAGCGCGAGTGCCGCGCCCTTGCCGCCGCGCATGAAGGCGGGGGTCGTCACCGCCTTGGCGACGACGCCCAGATCGCGCTGCCCCGACGGCCGTTCGATGCGAAAACGCTGCGGCGGCGCCGCGACCGGATCGGCTTCGGACTTGAGCATCTTCAGCAGCCTCTCGAGCGCGCGGTGCGCATCGGCTGCCGCGAGCCGCAACCGCCCGCCCGCGAGCACCAGCCCGTCGCCTTCGCCGAGCAACCGTTCGGCGACGGCGTTGACGCGCATCACCTTGCCGTCATGGTCGAGGATGATCGCCGCGACCCCCATCTGCTCGACCGCTCCGCGATAGACGCCATGTTCGGCGCCCGAGGCCTGCAACCGCTCGAACAGGCGGATCGCGGTGCGCAGGTGCGGAACGATATCCTGCAACGCCTCGCGCTCGGCGGCATCGAAATCGCTGCGGCTCGCGTCGCGCGTCACGCGCAGCCGCGCCTCGAACCCGCTGTCGAAGCGCAGGTCGACGCCAAGGATCTGATCGCCGCCCGCCGCCTCCAGGAAATCGCGCCAGAAATCGCTCATCCGCGTGTCGCCCTGCACGAAATCGGTGAAGGCGGTCACCTTGCCTTCGGGCAGCCCCTTGAACGGATCGCTCGCGAAATAGCTTTCGATATAATCCTCGGAAGTCTGCGGATCGCCGCCGGGGGTCACCAGCGTGCCCGGGCGGCTGGCGCCCGGCATCGTCAGGATCAGCGTCGCGTAGCTGGCGTCGAGATAGAGCGCGAGGTTGCGGAGAAAATCCTCCCACGGCGCCTCCGCCAGCAGCCCGCCGAACAGGTCGGACAGCAGGCTGGAAAACGCCGCATTCATCCCGTTCGTTTTCACCGCCGCTCCCTCATTTCCATCCATTCCATCCCACAAACAGGAGCCTATTGCCATGCCCATTGACCCCGTGCTCGCGCCGCTGCTCGACATGATCGGCGGCCTGCCGCACATGAACCCGCCGTTCGACGTCGCCGCGCTCCGCCTCGCCGACGAACAGCCGATGCCGGTGTTCAAGGCCGAGGTCGCCGAGATCCGCGACCTGACCCTCGATACCGCCGCCGGCCCCGTCGCCGCGCGCCTCTATCACCCCGCGCCGGGCACCGAACTCCCGCTCCTCTTCTTCCTGCACGGCGGCGGCTGGGTGTTCGGGACGATCGAGACGCACGATCCGCTGTGCCGCGCGCTCGCCTCGGCGGCCGAGGTCGCGGTGCTGTCGCTCGACTATCCGCGCGCGCCCGAGCATCGCTATCCGGCGGCGCTCGACACGATGCACGCGGCGCTGGTTGCGGCGGCGGCGCAGGCCGGCGAACTCGGCATCGACCCCGCTCGGATCGCGGTCGGCGGCGACAGCGCGGGCGGCAACCTGTCGGCCGCGCTGTGCCTGAAACTGCGTGACGAAGGTGGCCCGGCGATCGCGCATCAATTGCTCTTCTACCCCGTCATCGACAACGACTTCACCCGTGCCTCCTATGTCGAGAACGGCGCCGGCTATTTCCTGTCGGGCGCGATGATGCAGTGGTTCTGGGCGCAATATCTGGGCGACGCGAATGCGACGCCCGACAGCCTGGCCGCCCCGATCCGCGCCGCGAGCCTCGCCGGTCTGCCTTCCGCCACCGTGATCACCGCCGAATATGATCCGCTGCGCGACGAGGGCAACGCCTATGCCGGGCGCCTCGCGGCCGAGGGTGTGGCGGTGACGCACAGCCAGACCCCCGGCGTCATTCACGGCTTCGCCTCGATGCTCGGGATGCTGCCGCAGGCCGATATCGCGGTGGGCACCGCGGCGAAGGGGCTGCGGCGCGCCTTCGGGCTGATGGACACGGTGGCCTGACGTGCGCGCGGGCGGATCAGATCCCGTATCCGCCCGCGACCGCGATCTGCTGCCCGGTGACATAGGCGGCTTTCGACGAGGCGAGAAAGACAGCGGCATGACCGATCTCCTCGGGTTGTCCCCAGCGTTTGAGCGCGAGATTCTTGTGGACCTCCCGCGTCCACGCCTCGTCGAACACACCCTGTTTCGACAGTTCCAGAAACATGCCCGCCTCGATCACCCCGACGAGGATCGAGTTGGCGCGGATACCATGCCTCCCCTCCTCGCGCGCAAAGCCCCTGACCAGCGCCTCGTTCGACGCCTTGGGCGCGACCGACAGGCCGTCGAGGTCGGGCCAGCGCAGATGCCCCGCCGACCCCAGATGGACGAGCGACCCGCCGCCCGCCGCGCGCATATGCGGAATGACCGCGCGCGCCGCGTTGAAGAAGCCGTGGACCTCGACGTCGATCGCGCGGCGCCATTGCTCGCTCGTCGTCTCGGTCAGCAGGACCTGCGCGACGAGCGGCCCGGCGCCCCAGACCAGCGTATGGACGCGCCCGTGCGCCGCGACCGCGTCGGCGGCCGCCGCCGCCAGCGCGCCCTCGTCGGTAACGTCGCAGCGATGCAGGCTGGCCTTGCGCCCCGTCGCCTCGATCTCGGCGGCGAGCGCCTTCGCCGCATCCTCCTTCGAGCGCCACACGATCGCGACGTCGCTGCCGGCGTTCGCGAAGGCGCGCGCGACCGCGGCGCCGATGCCGCCCGTCGCTCCGAAAATCAGCACCGCCCCCGCGGGAAACATCGGCTCCGCACCCATGGACATCCTCCTTGACCTTGCATGATGTTATAGTTTGTGCGATATAGCATCGAAATGCGATAATATAGTCGATTTTTGCGACGCAAAGCGCAAATTCATACACGGGACACGCATCAAGAGAGGTTTTTCCATGGCGACAACCGCAGATTATGGACTGGGCGACCAGGTCTTTCCGCGCGGCTGGTTCATGATCGCCGCCGCCGCCGAACTCGAAGGCACCAAACCGCTCGCGGTCCGCTTCTTCGGACGCGACCGCGTGCTCTATCGCGGCGAATCGGGCGAGGTGCATCTGGTCGACGCCTATTGCCCGCACATGGGCGCGCATCTGGCCAAGAACACGACGAGTTTCGTCATCCTCGACAATGAGCAGGTGCAGGGCGATTCGATCCGCTGCCCCTATCATGGCTGGCGTTTCGGGCCCGACGGCAAGTGCGATCATATCCCCTATTCGCCGCAGCGCATTCCCGCCGCGGCGAAGCTCGACACCTGGCCGGTGGTCGAACGCGCGGGCTGTATCTGGATGTGGCACGACCCCGAGGGGCTGGAGCCCGAATATGAATTGCCGCCCTTCGCCGAATATGACCAGCCGCACTGGGTGAAGTGGGAGATCGATCAGCTCGGCGAACTCGCGAGCCACCCGGTCGAGATTCTCGACAATATGGCCGACCGCGCCCATTTCGGCCCCGTCCACGGCACCGCCGAGACCGAATTGTTCGAAAACGACTTCGACGGCCACCGCGTCGTCCAGCGGATGCGCGCCGGCCACCGCACGCTTCAGGGCGCGGACTCGCTGGAAACCGACACCTGGTATACCGGCCCCGGCATCCTGCAATCGCGCATGTCGGGCCAGTTCCCGTCGATCATCCTGATCACCCACACGCCGGTCGACGACGGCGTCGTCAAGGTGTGGCACGGGTTGCTGGTAAGGGTCGCCAATGCCGAGCCGACCGCAGAGGATGCCGCGATGGCGCGCGCCTATCAGGACGCATCGCTGGCCGCCTTTGCCCAGGATTTCGAGATTTGGTCGAACAAGCGTCCAGCCATCAATCCGCTGGCGGTGCAGGGCGACGGCCCGCTCGGCAAGGTGCGAATCTGGTATCGCCAGTTCTACAATCCCCGCGAGCGCGCATTGGACATCCAGAAGCGCGTCAACGGCACCCACATCACTCGCGGCACCGTGACCGCGCCGTTTGAAGAAAAGACCGCCTGAGCGGACCGGAAACAGAGGAAAAGACATGGGCAGACTGGCAGGCAAGGTCGCGATCGTAACCGGTGCGGCGCAGGGCATGGGCGCCGCGACCGCGCGCCTTTTCGCGGCCGAGGGCGCGAAAGTGGTGCTGTGCGACATATTGGAGGAAGCGGGACAGGCGACCGCGGCGGAGATCGGCGGCGATGCGCTGTTCCGCAAACTCGACGTGCGGTCGGATGCGGAATGGGAAGCGGTGGTCGCCGAAACGGTCGAGCGCTTCGGCCAGCTCGACATATTGATCAACAACGCCGCGATCGTCCATTTCAGCCCGATCGAGGCGATGCCCGCCGAGGATATCGAGCGCGTGCTGGCGATCAACGTGATGGGCACGATGCTGGGCGCCAAGCACGCCGCGCGCGCGATGGCCGCGGCGGGGCGCGGGGTGATCGTCAACATCTCGTCGGTCGATGGGCTGCGCGGCTGCAACGGCCTGTCGGCCTATACCGCCAGCAAATGGGCGGTGCGCGGACTGTCGAAATCGCTCGCCTTCGAACTGGGGCCGCGCGGCATTCGCGTGTGCACCGTTCATCCGGGCGGCGTGAATACGCAGATGGGCAATCCGGCCGGGCTGACCGGCGACGCGGTCAATGTCGGCTACGAGCGCGTGCCGCTGCAACGGATCGGCGAACCCGAGGAAATCGCGCGCGCGAGCCTGTTCATCGCGTCGGACGAGGCGAGCTATATCAGCGGCGCCGAACTCGCGGTCGATGGCGGCTGGTCGGCGGGCTATTACCAGCCCTTCCTGCCCGGCGCGCCCGCGAGCCTTCTCGGACAGCTCTGATACCCCATTCGGCGGGGATCGGAGCGATGCAGTTCGCCTATCTCGGCGGCGTCCAGTCGCTTGCCGGGGCGCAGGCAATGCACTCGGCCCGGCGCTCAAGGACAGTTTAGCAGAAGAGGCGGTTCCCCATGCTGCTTGAAAACAAAGTCGTCGTCATCAGCGGGGCCGGCCCCGGCATGGGACAGGCGCTCGCGCGCGTCGCGGCGCGCGAGGGTGCGAAGGTCGTGCTCGGTGCGCGCAGCGCCGATTTCATCGAAAGCGTAGCCGGCGAGATCCGCGCCGAAGGCGGCGAAGCGATCGCGGTGCCCGTCGATGTCGGCGATGCGGGCCAATGCCGCGCGCTCGCCGCGGCCGCTACGCAAGCGTTCGGCACGATCGACGGTCTCGTCAACAGCGCCTATATCCACGGTGCCTGGACGACGGTCGATCAGGCCGACCCCGGCGACTGGGCGAAGGTGTTCGACGTCAACTGCCTCGGCGCGCTGCGGATGACGCAGGCGGTGCTGCCCGCGATGCAGGCGGCGGCCGGCGGCGCGGTGGTCAACGTCGCGACCATGTCGCAGGTCGCGCCCTTCCCCGGCGAGGGCGGCTATGCGAGCGCCAAGGGCGCGCTGACCACGATGACGCGCCATATGGCGCAGGACTTCGGTCGCTGGGCCATCCGCGTCAACGCGGCGCGGATGGGCTGGATCGGCGGCAAGCCGGTCCACGACTGGATCGACCGCGAGGTTGCGGGCGGCGCCGACCGCGACGCACTGGTCGCCGGGATCACCGCGCGCATCCCGCTCGGCGTCATTCCGCCCGAGGAGGACTGCGCGAAAAGCGTCCTCTTCTTCGTGTCCGATTATGCGAAAATGGTCACCGGCGCGACGCTCGACGTCAACGGCGGCCAATATATGGTGCCGTGACATGAGCGACGACCGCCTGCTGTCCCCCGATGTCTGGCGCGCCTTCTGCCGGCGGCTCGAAGCCGCGGGCGACATCGTGACCGGCGCCCAAGCCGCGGCCAACCCGCTCGACCGCGCCGAGGGCTATCGCTACCTTACCCGGCTCTTGCGCGTCGCGCTCGACATGCAGCTCGAACATGCCGACCCCGATTTCCCGAGCTTTTACGCCGCGTCGCACGAGACAGCCAAGATCGGCGCCGACAATCCCGACAATATCTATATGAACGCGAGCGTTTCGGGCGCGCGCAGCTACCGCATCCGCGGCCGGCGCGGCACCGTGCCGATCCTGAGCTTCGGCACCAAGGCGAACCGCTATGCGATCGACGGGACGATGGCCTCGACCGGCGAGCTCGATTCGGCCGACATGGCGGTCGCGGACGACGGATCGTTCGAGATCACCGTCAGCCGCGAGCGCGCGCCGGGCAACTGGCTGCCGCTCGCCAGCGACAGCTCGATGGTCATCGTCCGCCAGACCTTCCTCGACCGCGCCGGCGAAACGCCCGCGGCGGTGACGATCGAGACGATCGACGGCCCCGCCTATCCGGCGCCACTGTCGCCCGACAAGCTCGAAGCCGCGCTCGAACGCGTCACCAGCTTCGTCGCGGGGACGGCGCGCACCTTCGTGCAATGGGCCGAGGATTTCCGGGCCGAGCAGAGAAACCGCCTCGCGACGGTCGACCAGACGCGCTTCTTCCGCGCCGGGGGCGATCCGACGATCTTCTACCTCCACGGCTGGTGGCAGCTCGAACCCGGCGAGGCGCTGCGCATCGATACGCGCATTCCCGAGTGCAGCTTCTGGAATTTCCAACTCGACAATGTCTGGATGGAATCGCTCGATTACCGTTACCACCGCATCCATGTGAATGGCCACAGCGCGGCGCTCAACGACGACGGCACACTGACGCTGGTCGTCGCCCCGCGCGATCCGGGGTTCGGCAACTGGATCGACACGGCGGGCCATCATCAGGGCACGATGCTGCTGCGCTGGACCGGCGCGACCGACCACCCCGTCCCCGAAACGAAAGTGATCCGCCTCGATGTCTGACCTCGAAACCCGCATCGCCCGGCTGGAGGCCGAAAGCGACATTCGCCGCCTGAAAGCGCGCTATCTGAACGCCTGCGACGCGAAGGATCTCGACGCAATCCGCGCCTGTTTCACCGAAGATGCGGTGATCGACTTCCCTCCGCTCGGCGCGTTCGATCTCGACGGGCTGATCGGTATCTTCACGCAGATGGCCGCGACGACCCCGATCACCGACGTCCATCAGGGTCATAATGCCGAAATCGAGGTCGCGGGCGACGACGCGAGCGCGCGCTGGAATCTCGGCTATGCAACCTATGACCCGCGTGCCGGCAGCTTTCGCCTGCTCGCCACTTTCTACCACGACCGCTACCGCCGCACCGTCGGCGGCTGGCGCATCTGCTACACGCGATCGGAGCCGCGCGCGATCGTTGACGGGGCGCTCGCGGAGGGCGGGGTCAAAGCGGGCTGGGTAACGGCGTAAACCGAGCGGTTGCGGACGTTGGCGGAGCTTGCTCTCTCCCCTTCAGGGGAGAGATACGAAGGCTTGCCGGTTTACCGGCTAGCCGGAGTTGAGAGGGGCGTGGACGCCTCCCCCCTCTCCCAACCCTCTCCCCTGAAGGGGAGAGGGCTTTACGTCCGCTCCCCACCCCCAACCGCCAAAGAAAAGCCCCGCCGGATCGCTCCGGCGGGGCCATTCTTTTGCCCGTGTAGGCTGCGCGGCCTAGGCGGCGCCGTGTGCCAGCGCCGCGAGGAGCAGGATCGCCACGATATTGGTGATCTTGATCATCGGGTTGACCGCCGGACCCGCGGTATCCTTGTAGGGATCGCCGACGGTGTCGCCGGTCACCGCGGCCTTATGGGCTTCGCTGCCCTTGCCGCCGTGGTTGCCGTCCTCGATATATTTTTTGGCATTGTCCCATGCGCCGCCGCCCGAGGTCATCGAAATGGCGACGAACAAGCCGCCGACGATCACGCCGAGCAGAAGCGCGCCGAGCGCTTCGAGCGCCTCGGCCGGACCGGCCACGGCGCGAATGATGAAGAACACCGCGATCGGCGCCAGCACCGGCAGCAGGCTGGGCACGATCATTTCCTTGATCGCCGCCTTGGTGACCAGATCGACGGTGCGGGCGTAGTCGGGGCGGCTGGTGCCGTCCATGATGCCCTTGTTGTTCGCGAACTGATCGCGGACATCCTTCACCACATCGCCCGCCGCCTTGCCGACCGCGGTCATGCCGAGCGCGCCGAACAGATAGGGCAGCAGCGCGCCGAGCAGCAGCCCGACGATGACATAGGGCGACGACAGCGAGAAGGTCAGCGGCGCATCGAGGCCGAGCTTCGCCGAATATTCGCTGATGTCGGCGGTATAGGTGCCGAACAGCACCAGCGCCGCCAGGCCTGCCGACCCGATGGCATAGCCCTTGGTCACCGCCTTGGTCGTGTTGCCCACGGCGTCGAGCAGGTCGGTCTTTTCGCGAACGCTGTCGTCGAGACCGGCCATTTCGGCGATGCCGCCGGCGTTGTCGGTGACCGGGCCGTAAGCGTCGAGCGCGACGACCATGCCGGCGAGTGCCAGCATCGCGGTGGCGCCGAAGGCGATGCCGATGATGCCCGCGATCTGATAGGCGACGATGATGCCGACGCAGATCACCAGCGTCGGCAGCGCGGTCGATTCAAGGCTGATCGCCAGCCCCTGGATGACGTTGGTGCCGTGGCCGGTTTCCGACGCCTTGGCGATGCTGCGCACCGGGCGATAGTTGGTGCCGGTGTAATATTCGGTGATCCAGATGATCAGGCCGGTGATGACGAGGCCGACCAGCGAGCAATAGAAGAGGCTGCGGCCGTTGAAACCGGTCCCCGCGATCGTCGCTTCCATGTCGCCGAGCGCATATTGCGTCGAGAACCAGATCGCCGGGATCGAGAGGATCGCGGTGACCAGAAAGCCCTTGTACATCGCGCCCATGACATTCGTGCCGCCGCCGAGGCGGACGAAATAGGTGCCGATGATCGAGGTGATGATGCACACGCCGCCCATCAGGAGCGGCAGGGTCATCAGCGGCAACAGCATGTCGCCCGCGCCCTTCAGCAGCAGCGCGATCAGCACCATGGTGGCGCCGACGGTAACAACATAGGTTTCGAACAGGTCGGCGGCCATGCCGGCGCAGTCGCCGACATTGTCGCCGACGTTATCGGCGATCACCGCCGGGTTACGCGGATCATCCTCGGGAATCCCCGCCTCGACCTTGCCGACCAGGTCGGCGCCGACGTCGGCGGCCTTGGTGAAGATGCCGCCGCCGAGGCGCGCGAAGATCGAGATGAGCGAGGCGCCGAAGGCGAGCGCGACGAGCGCATCGACGACGGTGCGGTCATCGCCGCCGACGCCATAGCCGCCGGGGCCGGTCAGATACCAGAAGAAGACCGAGATCGCGAGAAGCGCGAGGCCCGCCACCAGCATGCCGGTGATCGCGCCGGCGCGGAACGCCATCGTCAGCCCCGTCTGCAACCCCTTCTGGGCCGCGGCGGCGGTGCGGACGTTCGCCTTCACCGAAATGTTCATGCCGACGAATCCAGCAACGCCCGACAGCACCGCGCCCAGCACGAAGCCGGTCGCCGAAATCGGCCCGAGGAACAGCCCGACGAGGATGGCGACAACGATGCCGACCATGGCGATGGTGCGATATTGGCGGCCGAGATAGGCCTTGGCGCCTTCCTGAATGGCGCCGGCGATTTCCTGCATCTTCTCATTCCCCGCCGATGCGCCGAGCACCTGCCGCGAGGTAATGAACCCATAGAGCACGGCCAAAAGGCCGCACGCTATCGCGATCAAAACCGGATTCATGCGTGTCTGTTCCTTCCCCATCGAGAAGGGCGAACGCAAAGATAGCAGTCGAACGTCCGACTTATTGATGCCGGCTCGCTCTCTCCCCTGATGCGACCGCCCCAAATTGGACGGCGCGGTTATGGGAAGAAAGAAAGCCGAGGGCAAGCCCGCACTTTCGTATCGTCATTGCGAGCGAAGCGAAGCAATCCAGAGCCTGCGTAAACCGCCCTGGATTG
>NZ_JAOZVW010000133.1 GCF_025869345.1 Sphingopyxis sp. | reverse complement strand
CCTTGCGCAAGGCTTCAAGACCCCGCCCCAACCCCTCCCCTGAAGGGGAGGGGCTTAATAGTTGTCGCGCTGACGCTGCTGATCGCCGCCCCCGCTCACGCCGACACGCTCGTCGATAACGTCAACGGCATCACCCTCGACAGGGACGGCAAGGTCGTGCGCTTCACCGGCCTGCTCGTCGGCACCGACGGCAAGGTCAAGCAATTGCTCGACCGCAAGGACAAGCGCCCCGAACGCCCCGATTTCAAGGAGGACGGCAAGGGCCGCACCCTCATCCCCGGGCTGATCGACGCGCACGGCCATGTCATGGGGCTCGGCTTCTCGCTGATGCTCCTCGACCTGTCGGACACCACCAGCCTCGCCGAGGCGCAGGCGGCGATCCGCAAATATGCCGCCGACAATCCCGAAATGCCGTGGATCATCGGGTCGGGCTGGAACCAGGAGAAATGGGGGCTCGGCCGCTTCCCCACCGCCGCCGATCTCGACGCGGCGGTCCCCGACCGCCCGGTGTGGCTCGAACGCGTCGACGGCCACGCCGGCTGGGCGAACACGGCGGCGATGAACGCCGCAAAGATCAGCGCGACGACCAAGGCGCCCGAGGGCGGCCGGATCGAGATGGCGGGCGGCAAGCCCAGCGGCATCTTCGTCGACGCCGCGACCCAGCTCGTCGATGCCGCCAAGCCCAGGCCGCTGGCGCGCGACCTCGACCGCGCCTTCCTGCTCGCGCAGCAGAAACTGCTGTCGCAGGGCATCACCGGCATCGCCGACATGGGAACGACGATCCAGGACTGGCAGGCCTATCGCCGCGCCGGGGACAAGAAACAGCTCGCGATCCGTATCTTCAGCTATGGCCGCGACGTCGACAATATGGCGCTGATCGCGGGCGGCGAGCCGACCCCCTGGCTTTATGACGACAAGCTGCGCATGGTCGGGGTGAAACTCTATCTCGACGGCGCGCTCGGCTCGCGCGGCGCCTGGCTGAAAGCGCCTTACAGCGACGCGCCGGGGCAGAAGGGCCTGCCTCTGCTGACCCCCGCGCAGCTTCGCAACAAGATGGTGCGCGCCTCGATGGACAAGTTCCAGGTCGCGATCCACGCGATCGGCGACGCCGCCAATGCCGAAGCGCTCGACGCGATCGCCGATCTCTCCCGCGACCTGCCGGGCGAGCGCCGCTGGCGCATCGAACATGCGCAGATCGTCGATCCCGCCGATATCGCGCGCTTTGCCGAGATGAAGGTCGTCGCCTCGATGCAGCCGATCCACCAGCCGTCCGACCGGCTGATGGCCGAGGCACGGCTCGGCCCCGATCGGCTGAAGGGCGCCTATGCGTGGCGCAGCATGGAGAAGGCGGGGGTCCGCCTCGCCTTCGGGTCCGACGTGCCGGTCGAAAGCTCGAACCCCTTCCCCGGCATCGCCGCCGCCATCTCGCGCACCGGCGCCGACGGCCAGCCGGCCGGCGGCTGGCATCCTGAGGAGACGGTCAGCCGCGAAACCGCGCTCGACGGCTTCACCCGCACCGCCGCTTTCGCCGCCTTCGCCGAGGACCGGCTCGGCACGCTGATGCCCGGAATGCGCGCCGACTTCGTCATCCTCGCCGACGACCCGCTGCTCGCCAGCCCCGACGAGATCCGCAAGATGACCCCGCTCGAAACCTGGATCGGCGGCTATCGCTATTACAAGAAGGGCGCCGGGGAATGACCCCATCCATTGGCCTCGTCATTGCGAGCGGCGAAGCCGCGCGGCAATCCAGAGCGTGCGTAAACCGCTCTGGATTGCTTCGCTCCGCTCGCAATGACGAGTTGCTTTACTTGCAGGTCATCGGCTTCTGATGGACCGCCGCCGCCTGATCGCCGCGCTGGGCGCCGTGCCGATCGCCCTCGCGCTCGGCGGCGCGAAGAAGGAACCGAAGCGCAAGGACCCGCCCGAGCCGCGCGCCTCGCGCCGCCGCAAGGGCGCGAAACCGCCCGCGAAGCATGTCGACGTCGCGGTCGTCGGCGCGGGCGCGATCGGTGCGTGGACCGCGTGGCACCTCGTGCGTGCCGGGCTCAGCGTCCGGCTGTTCGACGCCTATGGCGCCGGCAACGGCCGCGCCGCGTCGAACCTGCCGTCGATGATGCTCGATCCGGTGCAGGGCGGCGATGCGCTCTACGCGGCGCTGGTCGACGACAGCCGCGATGCGTGGGAGCGGCTGTCCGACAGCGCGAGCCTGCCGATCCTGACCCCGTGCGAAGCGGTGACCGCGCTCGCCGCGACCGATGCCGTCGCCGATTCGCGCGGCGCCGACCGCACCACCGGCGAGCGGCTGCGGGGCCGCTTCACCCAGATCGCCTGGCGTCCCGAGGAAGCGGTGTTGCACGCCGCCAAAGGCGCGATGATCGCGGGTCGCCGCGGCGTCCTCGAAACGATCCTCGACGCGCAGATCGAATGCGAGGACATCGTGATGCCCGCGCCGCTGCGCGACAAGAAGCAGGGTCTCTACCGGCTTCCCGACGGCGGCACCGCACAGAACCTCGTCTATGCGACCGGCGCCTGGCTAACCGAGCTGTTCCCGCAGATATTGACGCCCGCGCGTCTGTCCGCGGTGCGCCAGCAGGTCTTTCACTTCGGCCCCGGTCAGGGCGATACGCAGTTCCGCCCGCCCGCGATGCCCGCCTTCGTCGACCGCGCCTATGGCTTCAACCTGCTCCCCGACGTCGAGGGGGTCGGGGTGCGCGTCTGGAAAAGCGCGCCCGACGCCAGCGTCGATCCCGACAGCTTCGACCGCCGCGCCGACATCGATGCGGGAGCGCGCGCGCTTGCCGACGCGCGCCAGTGGATCGCCGCGCGCCTGCCGCGCCTCGCCGATGCGCCGGTCGTCGCCAGCGCGGCGGCGCACGACTGCCGCACATCGACCGGCGACCTGCTGCTCGACCGCCTGCCCGGACAGGACCGCGTCTGGGTCGTCGGCGGCGCCGCGGGCCGCGCCTTCGCCCTCGCCCCCGCGATCGGCGCGCGCGTCGCCGCGCATGTTCAGGACGCCGCGCGGCCGATCGAGCCGCGCTGGGCGCTCGCGCGGCTGACGGGCGTATGAAATCATCGTCATTGCGAGCGCAGCGAAGCAATCCAGGGTTGCGTAAACCGCCCTGGATTGCTTCGCTGCGCTCGCAATGACGAGACATCCGGGGCGAAGAATGAAACTCACCGACTGCCATAACATCGACGATTTCCGCGCGCTGGCGAAGCGGCGCCTGCCCTGGCCGGTGTTCGATTATATCGACGGCGCCGCCGACGACGAGGTCACCCGCCGCCGCAACCGCGACGCCTTCGACCAATGCGACCTCATCCCGCGCGTCCTTGCCGGGGTCGAGAGCGTCGACATGAAAACGACGCTGTTCGGGCGCGAGATCGCGATGCCGCTCTTCCTGTCGCCGACCGCGCTCCAGCGGCTCTTTCACTGGCAGGGCGAGCGCGCGGTGCTGCGCGCCGCCGCCGACGCGGGCACCGTCGCCGGCATCTCCAGCCTCGCGACGATCGGCCTCGCCGAGGCGGGCGCGCTGACCAACGGCCCCAAGCTCTTCCAGCTCTACGTCCACCACGACGAAGGGCTCAACACGGCGATGCTCGACGCCGCACGCGACGCCAAATTCGATGCCGTCGCGCTCACCGTCGATACGATCGTCGGCGGCAACCGCGAGCGCTGCCTGCGCTCGGGCTTCACCTCGCCGCCGCGATTCACGGCGCGCAACCTGCTCTCCTATGCGATCAAGCCCGGCTGGGGCCTGAACTACGTCCTGCGCGAGAAATTCAGCCTCCCCAACCTCGCGACGCACGTCTCCGAGGGGTCGAGCGTCCCCAAATCGGTCGCCGAATATTTCACCACGATGCTCGACCAGAGCCTCGACTGGAAGCGCGCGGAGGCGATCCGCAAGCAATGGAACGGCCCCTTCTGCCTCAAAGGCATCGTCGCGGTCGAGGATGCGAAGCGCGCGGCCGATATCGGTGCCACCGCGATCATGGTGTCGAACCACGGCGGCCGCCAGCTCGACGGCAGCCGCGCGCCCTTCGACGCGCTCGCGGAGATCGTCGATGCGGTCGGCGACCGGCTGGAAGTGATCTGCGACGGCGGCATCACCCGCGGCACCCATGTGCTCAAAGCGCTGTCGGTCGGCGCGAAAGCCTGTTCGGGCGGGCGCCTCTATCTCTACGCGCTGGCCGCGGCGGGCGAGGACGGCGTCGGCCGCGCGGTCGGCCTGCTGCGCGCCGAGATCGAGCGCGGCATGAAGCTGATGGGCGCCAAAAGCCTCGCCGACCTGTCGCGCGGCAATCTGCGCTGGCGCTGACCATTCGCCGCGCGGCGCTTGCCAAGCCTCGCGGGGCTGCTATCGCTGCCGGCAGGAAAAACGGGGACAGGCCAAGGCCGGGGCAGCGATGACGACAGAAGCGAGCGACGCGCCGCCCGAGCGCCCCTATGACATCTTCATCAGCTACAGCCGCGCCGACGCCGACAAGGCGATGCGGCTGCGCGACCTGCTGCTCGCGCGCGGCCATCATATCTTCTTCGATGCCGAGGGGATCGACGCCGGCGCCGAATTTCCCGACGTCATCGACCGCGCGGTCAAGGGCGCCAAGGTCGTGCTCGGCTGCTGGACCCCCGCCGCGATCCAGCGCCGCTGGGTCCGCATCGAAAGCCGCATCGGCCTCGACCGCGGCTCGCTCGTCGCCATCGGGCTCGAAAAAATGGACCCGGAGGCGCTGCCGGCCGAATTCTACAACGTCAACGTCCTCGACCTGTCGGGCTTCGACGGCCGCAGCGAAACGCATCCCGCGTGGCAGCGCGTTCTCGCCGCCATCGACCGCCGGCTCGGGCGCGAGGGCGCCGCGAAGGTGGCCGGCGGCTCCAGCCGCAGCACCAGCCGGTCGAGCCGGG
>NZ_JAOZVW010000132.1 GCF_025869345.1 Sphingopyxis sp. | reverse complement strand
TTCGTCATTCCCGCGAAAGCGGGAACCCAGAGTGGGGTCAGCCGACGCACGCTCTGGGTTCCCGCTTTCGCGGGAATGACAAGGGTGAGGAAACAGCAGCTTCCCACCCCAATACCGCCGGACCCGAATTTCCAGCCCAGACCCAAAAAGGACCGGGAAGCGCCCTTCCCGGTCCCTTGTTCCCGTCGCCCGCCGGCGTCACCAGCCCGACGGATGCCCCTTATTCTGTTCGTCGAGCCACTTCTTCAGCGGCGCGAAATAGTCGGCCATCGCGCGGCCCGACATTTCGCGGCTGCCGGTGAAGGCCTCCAGCGCGTCGGGCCACGGCTTCGACGCGCCCATTTCGAGCATCGCGTTGAGTTTCGCGCCGACCGCCTTGTTGCCATAGAAGGAGCAGCGGTGGAGCGGCCCCTTCCAGCCCGCCTGCTTGCACGCCGCCTGATAGAATTGGAACTGCAGCACGCGCGCGAGGAAATAGCGGGTGTAGGGGGTGTTGCCCGGAATATGATATTTGGCACCGGCGTCGAAGGCATTCGCCGGCCGCGCGGCGGGGGGCGTGATGCCCTGATATTGCAGGCGGAGGTCGGTCCACGCCTTGTTATAGTCGGCGGGCTTGATCGACCCGTCGAACACGCCCCAGCGCCAGCGGTCGACGAGCAGGCCAAAGGGCAGGAAGGCGACCTTGTCCATCGCCTGCCGCAAGAGGAGGCCGATATCCTTGTCGGCGCTCGGCACCTTCGCCTTGTCGAGCAGGCCGATGTCGACCAGATATTGCGGGGTGATCGACAATGCGACGAAATCGCCGATCGCCTCGTGGAAGCCGTCGTTCGCGCCGTTGAGATAGAGGAACGGCTGCTTGTTGTAGGCGCGCTGGTAATAATTATGGCCGAGTTCGTGGTGGATGGTGACGAAATCGTCGGCATTCACCTTGATGCACATCTTGATGCGGACGTCGTCCTTGTTATCGACGTCCCACGCCGAGGCGTGGCACACGACCTCGCGGTCGGCGGGTTTGAGGAACTGGCTGCGTTTCCAGAACGTCTCCGGCAGCGGCGCGAAGCCGAGCGAGGAATAGAAATTCTCGCCCGCCTTGACCATGTCGAGCGGCTTCTTGCCCTTTTCCTGGAGCAGGTCGCCGATGTCGTAGCCGAGGTCGCCGGTGCCCGGAGGCGCGACGAGCGGGTAGATATTGCCCCATTCCTGCGCCCACATATTGCCGAGCAGGTCGGCGCGGATCGGGCCGGTCTTGGGCTGCACCGCGTCGCCATATTTCTCGTTCAGTTTCCAGCGGACATAGGTATGGAGCGCGACATAAAGCGGCTTCATGTCCTGCCAGATCTTCTCGGTCAGCTTCGCGAATTCCTCGGGCGGCATATCGTAGCCCGAGCGCCACATCGCGCCGGTGTCGGCGAAGCCCAGCTCCTTCGCGCCTTCGTTCGCGATGCCGACCATCTTGGCGTAATCGTCCTTCATCGGCGCGCCGACATTGTCATGCCAGCTCGTCCACATCTCGGCATATTCGGCGGGCGTATGCTTCAGATTGCCCATTTCGGCCTCGATGTCGGAGCCCGAGATTTCCTTGCCGTCGAGCGTGCCGCGCCCCTTGCCATATTGCGATTGCAGGTCGGTCGCGATCGTGTTGAGCTCGGCCGCGGCGCCCGGCGTCGTCGGCGCGGGCAGGACGATGCCGGTGCGCAATATGTCGAGCTTGCGCTTCGTGTCGGCGCTGAGCCCCGCGACATTCATGAACTTGGCCGCCTCGAGCGCATATTTGACCGATTTTTCGGTGCCGATCGCGTTGATCCGCGCCGCCATCGCGTCGGTATCGTCGGTGATATAGGTCGCATTGACCCAGTTCACCTGGCTGCCCTCGACCGTATAATCGAACAGATCCTTCTCGACCGCGGCGATGAAGGCGTCGGCGTCCGCGGCGGTCGGGGCCGCGGCAGACGCGGCGGCGGGGGCCGCCTGGGCAAGGGCGGGGGCCGCCGCCGCAAGCGACAGGGCCAGCGACAGCGTGGAAATCATGGCTTTCATGGGGTGGATCCTCTTGGACAAGGGTGCGCTCTCAGGGCGCGATGGCGCGCAATCTGGACCGCGCGGCGGGCAGGGTCAAGCCGCGAGGAAGGCCGCGATCGCCTCACCCAGCTCGGGCCGCGTCACGCTCGACATATGGGTGCCGGGGATCGTGCTGAGCCGTGCGTCGGGCAGCGCCGCGACCAGGTCCCCGGCCGAACCATTGTCCTGATCCTGATCGCCGCAGACGACCAGAGTCGGCATCGTCAGCGCCGCCAGCATGTCGGGTGTCGTGTCGGTGAAGCTGTCGAGCAGCAGGCGCGCCGCGACGCGGTCGATCTTCATCGTCTTCATGAACTGGATCGACATCCAGGTGTCGTCGCCGCGCTTCGCGGTGTCATAGTCGGCGATGACGCGCTGGAAGAATTGCCCGCGCTTCGCCCAGCCAGCGAGTCCCGCCAGCCCCATGCCGCCGAGGATCAGCCGCTTCGGCCGCATCCCCGCGACCACCGCGCGCACGCTGGTCCGCGCGCCGAGCGAAAAGCCGCCGAGGTCGAAATCGGCGAGATCAAGGTGAGCAACCAGATCCTCAAGGTCCTGCACCAGCACGTCGGGCGGATAATGCTCGGGCTCGTGCGGTGCGTCGCTCGACCCGTGAACGCGCAAATCGGGCATGATGACGCGGTAGCCCGCCTCGGCGACGCGCGCCGCGGTGCCGAACTTGATCCAGTTGACCTCGGCATTCGAGAACAGGCCGTGGAGAAGCAGGATCGGCGCCCCCGCGCCCATTTCGCGCCACGCCAGCCGCACGCCGTCGCGCGCGTCGAAAAATTGCGGTTTGATGGTCATGACCTGCCTTTATGCGCGGAGGCGGGGCGAGGGCAAGATGGGGGATTTTTCGCGCAGAGGGCGCGAAAGAAGAGGAAGGGTTCACGCGGAGACGCGGAGACGCGGAGGAAGAAGATTCGGGCCGGCAGGCCCTTTTCTATCCCCCAAAGCTCGGCCAAAACGACGTAGAAGGGTAAAAGCCGCTTCGCGGCGAGCGCAATCTCTCCGCGTCTCCGCGTCTCCGCGTGAACCGACAACCTCCGCACCCCTGCGCGAATCTCGCCCTATCGCGCCCGCAGCCCCTTCTGCTCCATCCGCCATTTCGCCAGTTCGATGCGGTCCTGTCCGAAGAAGGGCTCGCCATCGAAAACCAATGTCGGCACCCCCCAATGCCCCGCGATCTCGAGCGCGAGCTGGTTCGCGGCGATTTCGGTGTCGAGCGACTCGGCATCCTGAACCGCTTCGGCATCGAGTTCGGCGAGGTCGAGGCCCGCGCGCTGCGCGGCGCCGGCAAGATGATCGCCGAGATGCCAGTCCTGCGCACCGCCCCAGATGAGCTGCGCGACCTCGTGGCAGAAAGCGAGGCTCTTGCCGCGCCGCGACGCCGCCTGGCCGAGGCGGGTCAGGCGGTAGATATAGGGCTGTTCCGCCGCGATCGCGCGCGTCGTCACATTCTGGACGATCGGGTCCGGGCGCGGCGGGCCAAAGGGGATGCCGTGGAACTGCGCGACGCGGATCATGTCGCGCATCGTATAGCTCAGCCAGTTCGGGTGATTGCGCTCGAAGAAATCGGGCTGGCGGATCGCGAGCGGATAGACCGGGCGCAGGTCGATCGTCAGCTCGTGGCTCGCCGCGAGCGCGCGATAGCGGCCGATCGCCAGATAGGAATAGGGCGAGCGAAAGGACCAGAAAAGGTCGGCGGTCAGGGTCATGGCACGCATAGTGCCGAAAATAACGGGCGGCGCAAGCACCCCTGTCGGGAGATTTTACACCATATCAGATGTTTCGCAGATGCAGCAAAGTTGCGATTGAATATAATAGCATCTGCTATTATATGCGCCGCCATGAACGAGACGATCGGCTTTCTGCTGAACGACAGCGCGCGGCTGTATCGCCGCGCCTTCAACGCGCGCACGAAAGCCAGCGGGATCACCGCGCTGCAATGGCGGCTGATCACCTATCTCAAGCGGCACGAGGGAATCCGGCAGGGCCCGCTCGCCGAACTGATCGAGGTCGAGCCGATCACCCTGTCGCGGATGGTCGACCGGCTCGCCGAGGCCGGGCTGGTCGAGCGCCGCGCCGACCCGACCGACCGGCGCGCCTGGCGGCTCCACCTGACCGCGCGCGCCGCCGACCTGCTTCTCTCGATCCGCCGCACCGCCGAAGTGCTGAACGACGAAGCCACCGAAGGCCTGACCCCCGCCGAACGCGAGCAACTCGCCGCGCTCGTCGAGCGGGTGCGCGCCAACCTCTCCCGCCGCGAATGCCTGAAAGACGCCCTGTAATGGACCAGATCTCCCCTTCCCGTACCAAGGCCGAGGACGCACGGCCGAAGACGCTGCCCAAGGCCGATCCGGTGCCGGAGGCTGCGGCGCCCCCCGCCACCGAAGCCGAGACGGAGGAGAAGGCATCGTGGCGCACCCGCGCGCTGATGTTCGGCGTGCCGCTGCTGCTCGCGGTCGCGGGCGGCGCCTGGTGGCTGACCAGCGGCGGATCGGTGTCGACCGACAATGCCTATGTCCAGATGGACAAGGTGTCGGTCGCGGCCGAGGTCGGCGGGCTGATCACCGAGGTCGCGGTGCGCGAGGGGCAGGAGGTCGAGAAGGGCCAGCTCCTCTTCCGCATCGACGGCCATCCCTATGCGCTGACCGTCGCACAGGCGAGCGCCGCGATCGACGCCGCCAAGGTCGACGTCGGCAATCTGTCGGCCAGTCTCGCCTCGACCAGCGTCGACATCAAGGCGGCACAGGAAGCGGTCGGCTTCGCCGAATCGAATTTCGCGCGGCAGGCGGCGCTGATGGAAAAGGGATTCACCACCAAGGCCGCCTATGACGCCTCGAAGCACGCGGTCGAACAGGCACGCGCCAGCCTCGGCCAGGCGCGCGCCGACGCGGCCGAAGCGCGCGCCAAGCTCGCCACCGGCGCCGGCGGCGTCAATCCGCAGGTCGAGGCGGCGAAGGTCCAGCGCGCGCAGGCCGAGGTCAATCTGGGCCGCACCGAAGTGCGCGCGCCGAGCGCCGGCCGCGTCGCCGAGTCGGATCGCCTCCAGCTCGGCCAGATGATGGTCGCGGGGCTTCCCGCGGTGACGCTCGTCGACACCGCGCATCCGTGGGTCGACGCCAATTTCAAGGAAACCGACCTCGCCCATATGTGCGCGGGGCAACGCGCCGAAATGCGCTTCGACGCCTATCCGGGCCTCGTCGTGCGCGGCCATGTCCAAACGATCGGCGCGGGCACCGGCAGCGAATTTTCGGTCCTGCCGGCGCAGAATGCGACCGGCAACTGGGTCAAGGTGACGCAGCGCGTTCCCGTCCGCATCGCCTTCGACGAGGTCGCCAGGCGCCCGATGATCGCGGGCCTGTCGACCGAGGTGAAGGTGATCACGTCGGACGGCTGCAAATAAGCGGACGCCGATGATGCGCCAGCCCCTGCCCCGCCATCGCCCTCTCCCCTTCAGGGGAGAGGATAGCGAAGCTTGTTCCGAAGGAACTAGCGCAGCTTGGAGAGGGGCTGACCGTGCGCCATTCCCCTCTCCAACTTCGGCTAGCGAGCAAGCTCGCAAGCCTGCATATCCTCTCCCCTCAAGGGGAGAGGGCCAGGCGCCGGGATACTGATGGCCAGCCGCGCCCTTCCCCGCCGCCGCGCCGCGCCCGCGGCGACGGTCGTCCACGAGGGCCGCCCGCTCTACGAGCAGGTGCGCTATCGCGGCCTGCTGACGATCGCGGTGATGGGCGCGTCGGTGATGCAGATTCTCGACACGACGATCGCCAACGTCGCCATCCCGCATATGCAGTCGAGCCTCGGCGCGACGAGCGAGACGGTGAACTGGGTGCTGACCAGCTATATCATCGCCTCGGCGGTCGCGATGCCGATCACCGGCTGGCTGGCCGACAAGGTCGGGCGGCGGGCGCTGTTCCTGAGTGCGGTGATCGGTTTCATCATCGCCTCGATGGCGTGCGGCGCGGCGCAGAATCTTGAGGAGATGGTGATCTTCCGCTTCCTCCAGGGGGTCAGCGCCGCCTTCATCGGCCCCCTGTCGCAATCGGTGATGCTCGACATCAACCCGCCCGAGCGCCACGCGCGCGCCATGTCGATCTGGGGCATGGGGATCATGGTCGGGCCGATTCTCGGTCCGATCATCGGCGGCTGGCTGACCGAATCGGCCAATTGGCGCTGGGTCTTCTACGTCAACCTGCCGGTCGGCGCGCTCACCTTCGCGCTGATGTGGGCGCTGCTTCCCGCAACGGGGCGGCAGAACCGCAAATTCGACCTCTTCGGCTTCTCGATGCTGGCACTCGGCCTCGCCTCGCTTCAGCTCATGCTCGACCGCGGCGCGCAGAAGGACTGGTTCGACAGCCTCGAAATCTGGATCGAGACGGGAATCTCGATCTCGTGCCTGTGGATGTTCGTCGTCCACCTGCTCACCGCGCGCAACACGATGTTCGACCGCCGGATGCTCGCCGACCGCAACCTCGCCACCGCGCTCGGCTTCATGGTCGTGATCGGCATCGTCATGTTTTCGTCGATGGCGTTGCTGCCGCCGATGCTCCAGCGGCTGTTCGACTGGCCGGTGATCGACACCGGCTGGGTGCTCGCGGTGCGCGGCATCGGCATATTGCTCAGCATGTCGGTCGCCGGGCGGTTGATCGGCAAGGTCGATGCCCGCTGGCTGGTCGGCAGCGGCCTGTTGATCGCCGCTTATTCGCTGTGGCAGATGAGCCACTGGGCGCTGATGATGGGCGCGTGGCCGGTGATCGTCAGCGGCCTCGTCCAGGGGCTCGGCATGGGGCTGGTGTTCATCCCGCTCAACACCATGGCCTTCGCGACGCTCGGTCCCGCCTGGCGCACCGACGGCGCGAGCCTGCTCAACCTGTTCCGCAGCGTCGGCGCCTCGGTCGGCATCTCGGTCGTCACGACGCTGCTCGGCAGCAACACGCAGACCAGCCACGAAGATCTGGTCGCGCATATCACCAGCGGCTCGGTATCGATGATCGACCCCTCGACCTCCGACCGGCTGGGCCAGCTCGGCGGCAGCGTGATGGCGATGGTCAATGCCGAGATCAACCGGCAGGCGGCGATGGTCGCCTATATCGACAATTTCTGGGCGATGATGTGGGTAACGCTCGCCTCGGTCCCGCTCGTCATCCTGCTGCGCCCGCCAAAGCCCGGCGGCCCGGCGGCATCGGCCGCCGACATGGGGCATTAAAGCCGATAGTCCTGAACGGGGTGGAGAGTGGATATTTCCCCTCTTCGTGAAGGATACCGGCCGTTACCCACCCTCACCTCGCCCAGCGCAGCGCCCGGCGCAGTTCGGCGGCACCGTCCGAAGCATAGGGAAGCCCGTGCGCCATCACCACGCGCTCGCAGGGCCAGGCGAGGATCGCCGCCACCGCCGCGCGCACCGCGCGCCGCTTCGGCCAGAAGGTCAGGCGAAGGTCGATCGGCGCCTTGCCGTCGGGATGCGCCGCGCCCGACAACCGCACAAGCCAGCGATAGACGGGATTGACGATGCGCTGCGGCTCGAAATTCTCGATCAGGTCGGTCAGGATCGCGGTGCGCGATGCGCGGTGGAAAAAGACCGCTTCGGTCACCGCCGTGCCGGGAACGAGCACCGTGCCGATCTCCTCGCGCGGCCACGGCGCGCCAGCGCCGTCGAGCACCGCGTCGATACGAAAGCCCCGCTTCGCCTTTTGGGCGAGCCCCGGCACCGCGGCGGTCTTCGCTCGCGGATAGCGCTGCTGCCAGTCGGCGACGAACCAGTAATGAAGGCTGTTGGGGGCGACGAGCCACGCGACCTCGCTCAGCCCGTCGATCGCGTCGAACAGCGCCGCATCGGGCGCGACCGGCGAATGAACCCACAGGCGCCCGTCGCCCAGCCGCACCAGCGTCATCCGCGTCGGAAAAGGGATCGACGCCGGGCCATAGTCCATGCGGATTTCCGGCCCATCGACGATCCAGATAGTCTCGCCGAAGGGTTTGGGGACGTTGAGCGGCGCATAGGGGCGAAAGCCGGCCATCGCCTTTTCTACCACCCCCGCCCGCCGGGTTCAAACGCCGCCGCTCACCAGCGCAGCGACATGCAGCTCAGCCCCGCGTCGATGCGCGCGATCTGGTCGGTCGCCATCGGCCGGATGGCGACCCCGCGCGCGGACAGCAGGGCGTGGGTGGCGGACCAGCGCGCGCCGACGAGAATCGTGTCGCCGATGCGCAGCAGATTGGCCGCCGCTTCCTCGCCCGCCGGGGTCTCGACGACCGTCAGCCCGGCGAACTGCGAACAGCCCGCGAGCGCGGGAACCGCGAGGATCGTGGTCTCGTCGATCAGCCCGCAGCCGGTCTTGAAATGAAGCACGCCGGGCGGAGTCTCGGCGATCTCGGCGCGACGTCCGAGCGTTTCGAGCAGCACCGCCAGTTCCTCGGCGCCCGCGCGGTCGGTGCGCGCGGACAGGCCGATGATCACGCGGTCGGCAAGACGCAATATGTCGCCGCCGTCGGCATGGCCCGGCCCCGTCATTGCG
Source organism: Sphingopyxis sp. (assembly GCF_025869345.1). Classification (GTDB taxonomy): domain Bacteria; phylum Pseudomonadota; class Alphaproteobacteria; order Sphingomonadales; family Sphingomonadaceae; genus Sphingopyxis. The sequence goes on along the minus strand of NZ_JAOZVW010000132.1, from coordinate 20,253 downwards.
AGCAGGCGCGCGTGGCGCGCCGCGAGCGCTGCGCGGATATGCTCGACCTCGCCCGCGCGGGCTCCTGCGCCGGGGCGCAGCAGGATCGCACCTTCGGGAAAGGTCAGCGCGACATCCTCGGTAAACAGCGCGTCGGGGAAGTCGTCGAGCGGCGGCAGAACGTCGACCGCGAGCCCCAGATCGCGCAGCGCCGCGACATAGGCGGCATGTTCGGCGGCGAGCCCGGCGAAATCGGGATCGGGGCCGCCCCCGGCGCGCAGGCCCTTGACCGCCGATGGGGCGGGGGCGCGGCAGAGGGCGTGGGTGAAGGCGAAGGGACTGGTCATGCACTCCCTTATCCGTTCGCATCGAGCGAAGTCGAGATGCCGTGAGGACAAACACCAACGATGGGTGTCTCGACTTCGCTCGACACGAACGGGATTTGGAGAGTCGCTTTACCCCTTCTTGAGGTGCCGCCGCCCCAGCAGTTCGGCGATCTGCACCGCGTTCAGCGCCGCGCCCTTGCGGAGGTTGTCGCTGACGCACCAGAGGTTGAGGCCGTTGTCGACGGTCGGATCGTCGCGGACGCGGCTGACGAAGGTCGCGAAATCGCCGACCGCTTCGACGGGGGTGATATACCCCCCGTCCTCGCGCTTGTCGTGGAGCACGACGCCCGGCGCCTCGCGCAGGATGCGCTGCGCCTCCTCGGCGGGCAGTTCGTCCTCCAGCTCGATGTTGATCGCCTCGGAGTGGCCGACGAAGACGGGGACGCGGACGCAGGTCGCGGTGACCTTGATCTTCGGATCGAGGATCTTCTTGGTCTCGACGACCATCTTCCATTCCTCCTTGGTCGAACCGTCGTCGAGGAATTTGTCGATGTGCGGAATGACGTTGAAGGCGATCTGCTTGGTGAACTTGGTCACGTCCTTCTCGTCGCCGACGAAGATCTGGCGTGTCTGGTTCCAGAGCTCGTCCATACCCGCCTTGCCCGCGCCCGACACCGACTGATAGGTCGAGACGACGACGCGCTTGATCGTCGCGGCATCGTGCAGCGGCTTGAGCGCGACGACCATCTGCGCGGTCGAGCAGTTCGGGTTGGCGATGATGTTCTTCGCCGTATAGTCGTCGATCGCGTCGGGGTTCACCTCGGGCACGATCAGCGGTACGTCGGGGTCCATGCGATAGAGCGAGCTGTTGTCGATCACGACGCAGCCCGCGGCCGCGGCCTTGGGCGCGTGGATCGCGGTCGCGTCGCTGCCGATCGCGAAGATCGCCATGTCCCAGCCCGACCAGTCGAAATTCTCGATATTCTGGCATTTGACGGTCTTGCCGGTATCGCCGATCTCGACCTCGTCGCCCTGGCTGCGCGACGATGCGACCGCCGCCAGTTCGTCGTAGGGAAATTCGCGCTCGGCGAGAATGGCGAGCACTTCGCGCCCGACATTGCCCGTGGCCCCGGCGACAACGATACGATAACCCATTCACTTACTCCTTACGCGCAAGAATTCGGTTGAAACGATAATCAGACTTTCCAGCGGAAATGGCCGGTCAGCGGATGCGCGAACAGCGCATCCTCCTCGCGCGTCCCGCCGCCGATATTGTGGATGACCAGCGGAACGCCGACCGTGTTCTTCCGGTCCGACACGATGCTGGTGTGCGGCAGGCGCCCGCCGACCCTCTGGGTGAAGATGTCGCCCGGCCGCCAGTCGGCCGGATCGTCGCTCACCGGAACCGCCGCCTTCTGCCGCCGCCAGAAGGTCGCGAGATTGGGAACGCGGCGGTGGTCGATATTGCGGTCGGGGCGGCCGAGCCCCCAGTTCTTCGGATAGGCGCCGAAATTGGCGCGCATGTCGGCGTTTACAAGGGCTTGGAGATCGAGCGCCAGCGCGTCGCGAAAGGCGCGGATCACCACGTCGGTGCAGACGCCCTTGACGCGGTCGACGTCGCCGTTCGGGAAGGACAGCACGGTATAGGCGGGATCATAGCGCAGCGTAACGCCGATCTGCCTGCGCGCAGCAGCAACCAGCCGCTGCGCCTTGGTCGCGGCCATCGCCTGCCCCGCAAAGCCGAGCGCCCCAAAGCACAGCCCCGCGCCGAGGAAGGCGCGCCGTGTCGGCAGAAAGGGAACGGACGGCTGGATCAATTTCGCTTTGCCCAAATGAAAACGACCGGCTCTGCCTGTTGGCGGAACCGGTCGTTTTTGAAAGCTGTTTCGGCTTTATGAAGGAGAAGCTCTCCTTAGCCTTCGCCGGCTTCCGACCGGTAATCGCGGCGCTCCGCAATACGTGCCGATTTACCAGTGCGCCCACGCAGATAGTAAAGCTTCGCACGACGGACAGCGCCCTTGCGGACGACGGTAATCGAATCGATGTTGGGCGAATAGAGCGGGAAGACGCGCTCGACACCTTCGCCGAACGACATTTTGCGCACGGTGAAGTTGGAGCCCATGCCCTTGTTCGAGCGCGCGATGCACACGCCTTCGAAATTCTGGACGCGGGTGCGTTCGCCTTCGACCACCTTCACGCCGACCTTCAGCGTGTCGCCGGGACGGAAGGTCGGAATGGTCTTGCCAGCCTTGGCAATTTCTTCGGCTTCGATCGTCTGGATGAGGTTCATGGCCTCGGTTCCTTCTTCTTCTGCCGCGCGCCAGAGGCAGGTCGGTCCCGAGCATCGACGTGACGCTCCCAAAGGTCCGGCCTGCGTAACCGTGTATCGATCTCGGCCTGTTGTTTCCGCCAGGCGGCGATCTTCGCATGATCCCCCGATCGCAGCACTTCGGGGATCGTGCGCCCTTCCCATGTGACGGGCCGGGTATAGTGCGGATATTCGAGCAGACCGTTCTCGAACGATTCGTCGTCACCGCTGGATGGCGCGCCCATTACGCCGGGAAGCAGCCGAATGCAAGCGTCGAGCAGCAGCAGCGCCCCCATCTCGCCGCCCGACAATATGATGTCGCCCATCGACACCGGCTCGATGGCGCGCGCCTCGAAAATCCGCTCGTCGAATCCCTCGAACCGCCCGCAGAGGAGGATCGCCCCCGGCCCCGCCGCCAAGGCACGCACGCGCGCCTGCGTGACCGGCGCCCCACGCGGCGTCATCGCCAGCACCGGCAGCCCCGGATGCGCGGCAACCGCATGGTCGATCGCGGCACCGAGGACATCGGCCTTGAGCACCATCCCCGCGCCGCCGCCCGCGGGCGTATCGTCGACGGTGCGATGCTTGTCGGTGGCGAAATCGCGGATCTGCACCGGCGCGCACGACCACACCCCCGCCTCGAGCGCACGCCCCGCCATGCTGTGCCCCAGCGGGCCGGGGAACATATCGGGATAGAGGGTCAGCGGGACGGCAGCGAAGGTCAAGGCAGCGTCCAATTCTCGACCTTCAGCCCCGGCACATCGGCGAAGTCGGCTTCGTTGTTGGTGACAACCGTCGCGCCGATGCTGAGCGCATGAGCGGCGAGCAGACGATCGAAACGCGCGCGCTTGAACGGCAGCCTGGCATATTCTCGCGCCGCTGCCTCGTCGAATGGCAGGATCGGGATCACCCGGACGAACGCCTCCAGAATCTCCGACGGCGGCGGCTTCCCCCGTTCCGAACCCAAAGCCACCTCCGCAAAACTGACCGCCGAGATAGCAGCTTCGCCGGGCGCACAGTTGGACAATCGCGAGCCCAGCGCCGGGAAACGCGCCGTCATCGCATAGACGGCGCAATCGGTATCGATCAGATAGCGACTCACTTTCCGGACTTGGCCTTCGCAGCAGCCTTTCGTGCGGCAAGCACACTCGGACGTTCGTCGAAATCACGACGCTCCGGAACCTTGAGCCAAGGTGCCTTGCCCCAAAAACCGCTGATGTCGATCTTTGCCTTGGGCCGCTCGGCGGGCTCGAAGCGGAATTCGCCGCGTTCTTCGCGGACGATCATCTCGGTTCCTTCCGCTATACCCAGCGCCTTGGGCAGGCGCAGCGCGAGCGAATTGCCCGATTTGAACACTTTGGCGCGATATTCCTTGGTCATGACAGGCTCCGTATATACATCATGTATATACAGGGCCGATTCAAATCAAGGTAGCGGCGCCCATAGCGGCTCGGGAACGCGCTGCCGGTCCATTTCCATCTCCTCGTGCAGCCACTCGCGAAAGCGCTCGATCTTGCGCACCCCGACGCGGCTTTCGGGATGGACGAGGAAATTGGCCGTGCCGGGGCAGTAAAGCGTCTCGAACGGCCGCACGAGGCGGCCGCTGTCGAGTTCGGCACGCCAGAACAGCGGGGTCATCAGCGCGATACCGAAGCCGCCCTGCGCCGCGATCGCTTCCTGAAGCTGGCTGTCGAGTTCGATGCCCTGTCGTCGCGCCGGCGGCGTGCCGATGCCCGCTTCGGCGAACCAGCCGGCCCACCAGGGATCGTTCGGGGCGAGCCGCTCGACGTGCAGCAGGTCGGCGGGCTTTTCGATCCGGTTCGCATCGCGAAAGGCGGGCGAGCAGATCGGCGTCACATGGCTGCGAAAGAGAAAGTCGTCGCGCAGCCCCGGCCAGCGCCCGGTCCCGGTGCGGATCGCGACGTCGACATTCGCCGCGTCGAAGTCGACGAGTTCGTTCGACATCAAAAGCCGCACCGCAAGGTCGGGGTAGCGGAGTTGGAAGCGCCCGATGCGCGCGCTGAGCCACGTACCGCCGAAAGTGATCGCGGCGCTGATCGTCAGCACTTCGGCATCGTCGCTGCTGAGCGCGGCGAAGGCGTCGTCCATCGCGGCGAAAGCTCCGCTTATTGCCGGAAGCAGCCGCTGCCCCGTCTCGGACAGCCGCACCCGCCCCTTTTCACGCACGAAGAGCGCGCGGCCAAGCCGCGTCTCGAGCTGCCGAATCTGATAGCTGACCGCGGCCTGCGTCATGCCGAGCTCTTCGGCCGCGCGCGAAAAATTCTGCAAACGCGCGGCCGCCTCGAAGGCGCGAACGGCGGCGAGTGGCGGCAGTCTGGACACGGATCACATATAAGCTCTGCTTATATTATTCCGCAAAGCTTTTGTTGGCGCTGCGGGCGCGCCGGGCGCATTGAACGGGCATATCGAAGACAGGAGACAAGCGATGATGGAAGAGCATTTCATGCGCGGCTGGACGCACGGTCATGACCGCCTGAGCGCGGATATCGACCGCGGGTTCCGATGGCTGCGCCGCACGGCCCGCCAGTTCGTCGAAGCGGTCGCCCCCAGCCATGCGTCGGGCGAGGACGTCTATTTCGTGGCGCCCGTCCGCAGCACGACAAAGCGGACCGTTCCGGTTCGCGCGGCCCGTCGCCGCTGAGCCGCGCCCGCGCCTGCCGTTCCCGCCCGACAGTCCCTCGCCGGTGCGGGGACGGCAGGCCTTATTCGACGAAAGCCGCGTTCACCGTCACGCCATCGGCGTCCCACGCCGGCACCGCCTGCGCGGTCATCGGCACCATGAAGCGCTTGCCGTCGGGCTTCTCGATTTCAAGGATGTCGCCCGCGCCGAAATTCTCGACCGCCGCGACATGGCCGATCGCCGCGCCGCCGGTCGACACGCACGGCAGGCCGATCAGGTCGTGATGATAATATTCGCCCGGCGCGAGCGGCGGCAGCGCCGAACGCGGGACGGTCAGGATCGTGCCGCGCAGCGCCTCGGCGGCGCTGCGATCGGTGACCTCGGCGAAACTGGCAACCGCGCCCTGGTTTGCGGGGCGCACCGATTTCAGGGTCAGCTTGCGCCCGCCCGCGTCGAAAACGGAAAAGGCGCGGAGAGCCTCCGCGCCTTCACCGAACAATTTCAGCCGCACCTCGCCCCGCACCCCATGCGCGCCGGCAATGGCGGCGAGGGTGACGGGGCGTGTCGCGTCCGCCAAGGCTTAGCCTTCGGCCTTTTCTTCGCCGGCTTCTTCAGCGGCGGCTTCGGTCGCAGCTTCTTCGGCCGGGGCTTCTTCGGCCACCGGGCCGCCTTCGGCGACTTCCTCGGCGATCGCGGTCGCGTCTTCGGCGGTCGTGTCGGCCGGAACGTCCTCGGCGACGGCTTCGGCCACCGCTTCGGCGGTCTCTTCGCTCTTCACCGAGCCGGTCGCATCCGATTCAGCGGCTTCGGGAGCGGCGGCTTCAGCCTCGGGTTCCGGAGCGGGAGCCGCGGCGGCTTCCTTCGCGGCCTCTTCGGCCTCGGCCAGCTTGGTCGCCTTTTCCTCGGCGCGTTCCTTGGCCTTCTCGCCCGGGACGCCCTTGTTGGGGTTGTTGCGGGCGGCGCGTTCCTTGATGCCGGCGGCGTCGAGGAAGCGGGCGACGCGGTCGCTCGGCTGCGCGCCGACCGAGAGCCAGTGCGCGGCGCGCTCGCCGTCGAGCTTCACGCGCTCGGGATTATCCTTGCCGAGCAGCGGATTGTAGCTGCCGATACGCTCGATGAAGCGGCCGTCGCGCGGGCTGCGCGAATCGGCGACGACGATCTTGTAATAAGGGCGCTTCTTGGAGCCGCCGCGCGAAAGGCGAATGGAGGTAGCCATGATATTTTCCTTCTGAGTCTAAACTGGATTGTTCGCGTTATTTCTTCTTGTTCATCAAATTGGCGAGTTCGGGCGGGATCGCCCCGCCGCCGAGGCCGGGCAGCCCGCCGAGGCCGCCGCCGCCGCCCATTCCGCCGCCCCCGCCCATACCGGGAATGCCGCCGCCCTTGCCGAACAGCGCGCCGAGCCCCTTGAGCCCGCCCATCTTGCGGATGCGCTTCATCGCGGTCGACATTTCCTGATGCATCTTGAGCACCCGGTTGACCTGCTGCACCGTCGTGCCCGAGCCGTTGGCGATGCGGATCTTGCGCTTGGCGGTCAGGATCTCGGGCTTCGCGCGCTCCTTGGGGGTCATCGACCCCATGATCGCATCGAAATGGATCAGCATCTTGTCGTCGGCGCCGCTGTCGGCCATCGCCGCCTGCGCCTTCTTGAGGCCGGGGATCATGCCCGCGAGCGCGCCGAGCCCGCCCATGCGGCGCATCTGGTTCAATTGCGTGCGAAGATCGTCGAGGTCGAACTGACCCTTCGCCATCTTCTTCGCCATCGCCTCGGCCTCTTCGGCCTGGATCGTCTCGGCGGCGCGCTCGACGAGGCTGACGACGTCGCCCATGCCGAGGATGCGGCCCGCGATGCGCGAAGGCTGGAAGAGTTCGAGCCCGTCGAGCTTTTCACCCGTGCCCGCGAACTTGATCGGCTTGCCGGTGACCGCACGCATCGACAGCGCGGCGCCGCCGCGCGCATCGCCGTCCATGCGGGTCAGCACGACGCCGGTCAGCGGCACCTGATCGGTGAAGCGCTGCGCCACCTGCACCGCGTCCTGCCCGGTCAGGCTGTCGACGACGAGCAACGTCTCGGCCGGGTTCGCCGTGCGCGACACCGCCTGCATCTCGTCCATCAGCTGCTGGTCGACGTGGAGGCGGCCCGCGGTGTCGAGCATGAGGACGTCGAAACCCTGCAGCTTCGCCGCCTGCAGCGCGCGCTGTGCGATCTCGACCGGCTGCTGGCCCGCGACGATCGGCAGCGTCGCGACGTCGATCTGGCTACCCAGGACGGCAAGCTGTTCCTGCGCGGCGGGGCGATTGACGTCGAGCGACGCCATCAGCACCTTCTTGCGCTCCTTGTCCTTCAGGCGCTTGGCGATCTTCGCGGTCGTCGTCGTCTTGCCCGAGCCCTGGAGGCCGACCATCATGATGACGGCGGGCGGGGTGACGGCAAGCTCGAGCTCGGCGGTTTCGGAGCCGAGCATTTCGGTCAGCGCATCGCTGACGATCTTGACCACCTGCTGCCCCGGAGTGACCGAGCGCAGGACGTTCTGCCCGATCGCGAGTTCGGTGACCTGATCGACGAAGCTGCGCACCACGGGCAGCGCGACATCGGCTTCGAGCAGGGCGATTCGCACTTCGCGCATCGCCGCGCGCACGTCGGCCTCGGTCAGCGCGCCGCGACCGCGGAGCTTTCCGAAAACATCGCCAAGCCGATTGCTCAGACTGTCGAACATGCGCCTTTTTATACCCTTCTGACGACCGCAACGCAAAACACGCCGGTGAGCGAAACCTCGCCAACCAGCGGTATCCGTGGACAGGTTTTCCGTCGCGGATGTCGTATCTGCCCGGATGCAAGATGCCGCCGAACGCCGCGCCCTTACGCAAAAGCGCGGCGAAAGGCAAGCGCAAGCGATCCCCGGCAATGACGCGATTCCCATCTCCGCTCGGCCGGATCGGGCCGGGGGTGACGCAAAGGAGAGGCATTTAACGTAAATTTCACCGCTCGCGGCCAATATGCCGGCGATGGTGGGGAATATATCTATGACATTATGGCCGAAGTCGCGCGACCGAAGCGAGGACGCGCGCCGCGACGTCGTGGCCGGCGGCATCGTCGTCGCGGGCATATTGTTGTTCGTCGGCACCGGCGGCAGCGTGATGCAGTCGATCGTGCAAACTCTCGTCGGCATCGGCGGCGGACCCGACAAGGTGTTGGCGATCGCGCTGATCCTGAATGTCGCACTCATCCTCTTCGGCTGGCGCCGCTACGAGGATCTGAACCGCGAAATCCGCGAGCGGACCGAGGCCGAGCAGCGCGCGCGCTATCTGGCCGACACCGATCCGCTCACCGGCTTCCTCAATCGCCGCGCGCTGCTCGTCCAGGGCCAGCGGCTGATCGCCGACGCCGCCTCGAACGGGCGTCATGTCGCCCTGTTCCTGCTCGATCTCGATCATTTCAAGACGGTCAACGACATCCACGGCCACGCCGCCGGTGACCGCGTGCTTCAGGTTGCGGCGGAGCGGATCAGCGGCGTGCTGCCGCCCACCGCCGCCAAGGCGCGGCTCGGCGGCGACGAGTTCGTCGCGATGTTGCCGTTCGAACCCGCCGCGCGCGCCAGCATCGACGCGCTCGCCGCAGCGCTGGTCGCCGCGCTCGAGGATAATGTCGCGCATGATTCGCAGCAGATCCGCGTCGGCGCCTCGCTCGGCATCGCGCTCGCCACCGACGCCGGCATGACGATGGAAACGATGGTCCGCCAGGCCGACATCGCCATGTATCACGGCAAGGACGAAGGGCGGAACCGCCACATCTGGTTCGAGCAGGGCATGGAGATGGCGGTCCAGGTCCGCAACCAGATCGAGACCGGGATTCGCGACGGGATGCCGCGCGGCGAGTTCATTCCCTATTTCGAGCCGCAGGTCGACATCGCGACCGGCCGCCTCGTCGGTTTCGAGATGCTGATGCGCTGGGAATCGCCCGAATATGGCCTGATCCCGCCCGAACGCTTCATTCCGGTCGCCGAGGACAGCGGCCTGATCGGCGAACTGTCGCTGCAGGTCATCGGCCGCGCGATGGAGGTCGCCAAGGGCTGGGACCCGTCGATCATCCTCGCGGTCAATATCTCGCCGCAGCAACTCAAGGACCCCTGGTTCAGCCAGAAGCTGACCAAGCTGCTCGTCGAGACGGGTTTCCCCGCCAGCCAGCTCGAGGTCGAGATCACCGAAAGCTCGCTGTTCGAGAATCTGCCGCTCGTCCGTTCGATCGTCACCAGCCTCAAGAATCAGGGCGTGTCGCTCAGCCTCGACGATTTCGGCACCGGCTACAGCTCGCTGTCGCATCTGCGCGCGCTGCCCTTCGACCGGATCAAGATCGACCGCAGCTTCATCGCCGCGATGCGCGGCAGCCCCGACGCGCTGGCGATCGTCGTCGCGATCGTCCGGCTGGGCGAAAGCCTGGCGATGCCGATCACCGCCGAAGGCGTCGAAGACGAAGCGACCGCGATCGAGCTCACCCGCCTCGGCTGCGCGAAGGGGCAGGGCTGGCATTACGGCCGCGCCGCGTCGATCGACGACACCGCCCGCCTGCTCGCCGACCGCGGCCTGCTGCGCACGCCGATGCTGCCTGACGCGGCGGACGAGGAAGAAGAGTTGCGCAAGTCGGCGTAAATCTCCCCTCCCTGCAAGGGAGGGGCCGGGGGTCACCGAACGTTCATCAACGAGATGCAGTGCTAAATTGTTTCACGCGAAGACGCGAAGAAGATCGCGGACGAATCTCGTGCGTCTCTTGTCGCCGCAGGCGACTTTAACAGGCGCTTCGCGCGATTGGCCGGTTACGCAGATGCCATGACGCGACTTCTTCGCGTCTTCGCGTCTTCGCGTGAGACAGAATGGCACGTCGCCCGCGGTCCGGCGCGGCGCCCGGACGCCTCGCTAGACTTCGCCGCCCCGCGCCCCTAAATGCGCCTCATGGCGGATCGCTTCACCAAGATGCACGGGCTGGGCAACGACTTCGTCGTCATCGACGCGCGCGAGAAGGCGGTCGAGATGACCCCGGCGCGCGCGCACGGCATCGCCGACCGGCGGCATGGCATCGGCTGCGACCAGCTCATCCTGCTCGAACCGTCCGAAAAGGCCGATGTGAAGATGCGCATCTTCAACGCCGACGGCGGCGAGGTCGAGGCGTGCGGCAACGCGACCCGCTGCGTCGCGACGCTGCTGGCGCGGCCCGCGGTGATCGAGACGCTGGGCGGCATGCTGCGCGTCACCCCCGCCGACGGCGGCGCCGAGGTGGTGCTGGGCGAACCCGTCTTCGATTGGGAAGCGATCCCGCTCGCGATGCCGATGGACACCCGCGACATGCCGGTCGCGTGGGACGAACTGGAACATGGCGCCGCGGTCAATGTCGGCAATCCGCACATCATCTTCTTCGTGCCCGAGGCCGATGCGGTGCCGCTGGCCGAACTCGGTCCGCGGATCGAAACCGACCCGCTGTTTCCCGAACGCGTCAACGTCAATGTCGCGAGCCTCGACGGCGAGAACCAGCTTCAGCTTCGCGTCTGGGAGCGCGGCGTCGGGCTGACGCAGGCGTGCGGCACCGGCGCCTGCGCGACCGCGGTCGCCGCGATCCGCGCCGGACTCGTCGCCTCGCCGGTCACCGTGTCGCTGCCCGGCGGCGACCTGATCATTCGCTGGGCGCCGGGCGAGCCGATCGTGATGAGCGGCGCCGCGACGCGCGTCTTCGACGGCGAGACCGACTGGGCGCGCTTCGGATGAGCCTCCTCGCCGCCGGCCGGCAGGAGGTCGTCAATTTCGGCTGCCGCCTCAACATCGCCGAGGGCGAAGCGATCCGCGCCGCCGCGCGCGAAGCCGGCGCGCGCGACACGATCGTCTTCAACAGCTGCGCGGTGACCGACGAAGCGGTGCGGCAGGCGCGCCAGGCGGTGCGCCGCGCCTTGCGCGAGCGGCCGGGGGCCGACGTCGTGGTGACCGGCTGCGCGGCGGAACTGGAAGCCGGGCGCTTCGCGGCGATGGGCGCGCGGGTGGTAGCGAACGATGCGAAGGGATTGGCGGAGAGTTATGGAACCGCCGTGTCCCCGCGAAGGCGGGGACCCATCTCCGGCCGGTTCGAGACAGCACTGGCAGAAGATGGCCCCCCGCCTTCGCGGGGGAACACGACCTCTTTTAGCACGTCGCGCCCCTATTCCCCCGCCCTCTCCGGCCCGGACCACGCCCGCGCCTTCCTCGGCGTCCAGACCGGCTGCGCGCATAGCTGCACCTTCTGCGCAACCGTTATGGCGCGCGGCACGGCGCGTTCGGCGACCATCGAATCCGCGCTCGATGCCGCCCGCATCGCGCTCGATCGCGGCCAGCGGGAGATCATCCTGACCGGGGTCGATCTTGCGAGCTATGGCGACGACAGCGGCGCCAGCCTCGCCGCGCTGGTCGAGGCGCTGCTCGCGCTGCCGATCGCGCGGCTGCGCCTGTCGTCGCTCGACCCGAATCGCATCGACGACGCGCTGTTCGCGCTGCTGACGCAGGAAAAGCGCGTAATGCCGCACGTCCATCTGTCGCTGCAGGCGGGCGACGATATGATCCTGACCCGCATGAAGCGCCGCCACCGCCGCGCCGACGCCGTCCGCCTGACCGAGAGACTCAGGACCGCACGCCCCGAAATCGCCATCGGCGCCGACCTGATCGCCGGATTTCCGACCGAGGATGACCAGATGTTTGCCAATACAATGGCCCTGATCGACGATTGCGACATCGTCTTCGGCCATATCTTTCCCTACAGCCCGCGCGCTGGCACCCCTGCCGCGCGGATGCCGCAGGTCGGCCGCGCCACCGCGCGGACGCGCGCCGCCTCGCTGCGCGAGGCCAATGCGCGGCGGCGCCATGGCTGGCTGGACGCGCAGGCCGGCCGCACCGCCGCGATGCTCGTCGAACGCGACGGGTTGACCGGCCATGCCGAGAATTTTGCGCCGCTGACGCTGACCGCGCCCGCCGAGCCCGGCACCATCGTTCCGGTCCGCCTGACCGCGCGCGACGGCGACCGGATGATCGCGGAAGGGCTGGGCGCATGACCGGGCAGAGCTGGAGCGAACGGCTGCTCGGCGGCCTCAAGCGCACGTCGGAGCGGCTGGGCGAGAATCTGTCGGGGCTCACCGGCAAGTCGCGGCTCGACGACGAGGATCTCGACCGTATCGAGGAGGCGCTGATCACCGCCGACCTCGGCCCGGTGATGGCCGCGCGCATCCGCGACCGGCTGGCCGAGCGCCGCGACGTCGCCGCGAACGGCACCGAGGAACTCCGCGGCGTCGTCGCCGAGGAAATCGCCGCGGTTCTGCGCCCGGTCGCCGAGCCGCTCGACATCGACGCCTTTCCGCGCCCGCAGGTGATATTGGTGATCGGGGTCAACGGGTCGGGCAAGACCACGACCATCGCCAAGCTGGCGCACCTGTTCCAGGAACAGGATTATGGCGTGATGCTCGTCGCCGGCGACACTTTCCGCGCCGCGGCGATCGGGCAACTCAAGGTCTGGGCCGAACGGCTCGGCATCCCGATCATGGCGGGGCCCGAGGGTGGCGATTCGGCCGGCATCGTCTTCGACGCGGTCAAACAGGCAACCGCGACCGGCATCGACGTGCTGATCGTCGACACCGCCGGGCGGCTGCAGAACAAGCGCGAACTGATGGACGAACTCGCCAAGATCAAGCGCGTCCTCGGCCGCCTCAACCCTGCGGCGCCGCACGACGTCGTGCTCGTCCTCGACGCGACGACGGGGCAGAATGCGCTGTCGCAGATCGACGTGTTCCGCGAAGTCGCCGGGGTCACCGGCCTCGTGATGACCAAGCTCGACGGCACCGCGCGCGGCGGCGTCCTCGTCGCCGCGGCCGAGCGCCACGGCCTTCCCATCCACGCGATCGGCATCGGCGAAACGATCGACGACCTCCGCCCCTTCGACGCCGACGAGATCGCGGGCATCATTGCCGGAAACATCCGATGAGCGACCAACTCGACCAGCTTCCCACCGGCCCCGAAGCCGTCCCAGCGCCGCCGCCCGCCAAACATGGCTGGCTCAATTTCGCGATCGATTTCGGGCCTTTGCTGATCTTCTTCCTGACCTATAAATTCACCTCGGGCGGCACCGGCGCCTTTGCCGCGACGACCGGCGCGATCAAGGCCACGATCGCCTTCATGGTCGCGATCGTCGCCGCGATGATCGTGTCGAAATGGAAGCTCGGCCGGATTTCGCCGATGCTGTGGATATCGAGTATCCTCGTCCTCGGCTTCGGCGCGCTGACCATCTGGTTCCACGACGAGCGCTTCATCGTGATGAAGCCGACGATCATCTATGCCGCCTTCGCGGCGCTGCTGCTCGGCGGCTGGATGCTGGGGAAGCCGATGCTCAAATATCTGCTGCAATCGGCGCTCGAAGGCGTGACCGAAAGGGGCTGGTTGCTACTGTCGCGCAACTGGGGGCTGTTCTTCGCCGCGCTCGGCATCGCCAACCATGTCATGTACGAGCTGATCCAGGCGGGGCGGATGAGCTTCGACACCTGGCTGACGATCAAGGTCTGGGGCGTCACCGCCCTCTCCTTCCTCTTCACCCTGACGCAGGTGCCGGTGATGCTGAAGAACGGGCTGGCGGTGCCGGAAGAAAGCTGACTTCCCCTCCCGCCTGCGGGAGGGGAGAGGATTCACCCCTCCACCGCCGCCTTGTGCATCCGGCCGTTGAGCACATAATGAGCGACGCCCGCCTGCATCCCCGCCGCCTGCGCATCGTCGATGTCGCGCACCCGGCGCGCGGGGGCGCCCGCCCACAACTCGCGCGCGGGGATTTCCTTATTCTCGGTCAGCAGCGCGCCCGCGGCGAGCATCGCGTCGCTGCCGATGCGGCAGCCGTTCATCACCGTCGCCTTCAATCCCACGAAGGCGCGGTCGGCGAGCGTGCAGCCGTGCACCATCGCCATATGGCCGATCAGCACATCCTCGCCGATGATCGTCGGAAAGCCTTCGGGCCGGTGCGGCATCGGGCCGTCGCAATGGACGATGCTACCGTCCTGGATGTTAGACCGCGCGCCGACGATGATGCGGCTGACGTCGGCGCGCAACACGCAATTATACCAGATGCTGACATCGGGGCCGATCGTCACGTCGCCGATGATCCGGCACCCCGGCGCGATGAAGGCGCTGGGGTCGATCCGCGGCGTCTTGCCGTTCACGGCGATGATACTGACGTCGGTATAGGTCATTCGCGTTGTCCGATCAGATGGCCCCACAGGAGCACGGGAAGGGTCGAGGCATAGTCGTCGGTCCAGCGTTCGAAATGCGGCCGCGATTCGAGCGGCACCCATAGGCCGTCCTTCGCCGCCTCCGTGCGCGGAGCGAGGCCGCCCGTCAACTGGTCCAGTCGCTGCGGCGTCGCGGTCAGCGCCACCCAGTTCGATCCGGTCAGGTTGCTGAAATCGGCATCCGCCGCGCCTTCGTCGGGCGACGGGTCCATGCGGATCGCCGCCGACCAGCCGCGCGCTTTCGCCTCCGCCGCCAGCACGGGTTCGAGGTCGAAGAAGCGATTCGAGATATGAATCAGCAGGATTCCGCCCGGTTTCAGCGCGCGCGCATAGATACCGATCGCCTCGGCGGTCAGCAGGTGCAGCGGGATGGCGTCCGACGAAAAGGCATCGATGATCAATATGTCGAACTCAGCCGCGGACTGCTGTGCGATCCGCAGCCGCGCGTCGCCGATCACGATCGGCACATCGGGCGCGCATCGGCTGATGAAGGTGAATTTCCTGCGGTCGCGCGCGATCCGGGCCATCGCCGGGTCGATCTCGAAGATCGTCCAGCGCTGCCCCGGCCGGCGGTAGCAGGCCAGCGTCCCGGCGCCGAGCCCGACGAGCCCCACCGCGGCGCGCGGCCCCGCCAGCGCCTCGGCGCGGTCGAGCGTCAGCCCGACCCCCGACTGGTGGCCGTAATAGGTGGTCGGCTCCAACTCGTGCGGCGCATCGGTGCGCTGGAGCCCGTGCAGCGTCGTCCCGTGCGCGAGGCGGCGCTGGTGGCGATACGGATCGTCGGTCACCGTATAGACGCCGAAATAGCTGCGGACACGCATCCCGGTCATGCTCTCCTGCAGCGTGCTCCATCCCCCGACGCCGAGCATCAGCAGCGCCAATATGGCAACGAAGGCCCAGCGCCAGCCGATAACGAACAGACCGATGACGAAGATCGCGATGCCCCAGACCACAGCCTCCCCCTCGAGGCGGCCCGTCCATTCGCCGATCATCCTCCAGCAGGCGAAGATCGCGGCCGCCACCAACAGCGCCGCGACGGCCCGCGCCCGGCCCGGCGACAGCTTCAGCCATGTGTCCCATGGGAGCAGCACCGGAAGCGGCAGCAGCATCGCGGCGGCGAGGACGAGCAGCGGATGCTCATACACCCAGTCGAAAATCAGCGGGGCGATCAGCGCGGCGAATAATCCGCCGAGCACCCCACCCGCCGACATGACGAGATAGAAGAGCGTCAGATGCCCCGGCGCAGGCCGCAGATGATAGAGATAGCCGTGGAGCGCGGTCGCGACGATGAACAGCATCGTGAGCGCCGCGAGCGCGACGACCATCGTCCCGCCACCGGTGCTGAGCAGCGCCAGCCCGCCGATCGACAGCAGCACCGCGGGGGCGATGGTGGTGAAGACCTGGGTCAGCCGCTCGGCGGTCGAGAAAGCGATGACGAAGCTCAGCAGATAGAGGCCCAGCGGCAGCACCCACAGCAAAGGCATCGCGACGATGTCGGTGGTGAGATGCGTCGTCGTCGACAGCATGAGGCCCGACGGCACCGCCGCGAGTAGCAGCCAGTGGAGCCGGCGGCGCAGCGACGGCGGCGGTTCGGCGCTATCGGCGGCGTCCTCGTGCACGGCATGGGCGCGCCAGCGCGCCGCCGCGCTCGCCGCGACGAGCAGCACCAGCAGGCCATAGCCCGCGCTCCACCCCCAGCTTTGCGCCGCGAGCGGCAGCGACGGCTCGACGAGCGCGGGATAGCTGATCAGCCCGGCAAAGCTGCCGAGGTTCGACGCGGCATAGAGATAATAGGGGTCGCCGGCGCGCGGGTCGGCGGCGAACCAGCGCTGCATCAGCGGCGCCTGCGCCGACACGACGAAGAAGACCGGCCCGATCGACGCGAGCAGCAGCAGCGGCACCCACAGCGCCTCCTGCCCTGGTGCGGGCGGCGCGATCTGGGCGATGCCGATCGGCAGCCACAGCGCCGCGACGAGGAACAGCGCGACATGGATCATCGCCTGGCGGCGCACCT
This sequence comes from Sphingopyxis sp., assembly GCF_025869345.1. Lineage (GTDB taxonomy): Bacteria > Pseudomonadota > Alphaproteobacteria > Sphingomonadales > Sphingomonadaceae > Sphingopyxis. The sequence goes on along the minus strand of NZ_JAOZVW010000132.1, from coordinate 3,713 downwards.
CGAAACGGCCGAGCCAATGGGCATAGGCATAGCCGCCGAGCAGCAGCGCCTGATAGACGAGCATCGCGCTGTTCCAGACGGCGGGCGCGCCGCCCAGCCGGGGCAGCACCATCCGCGCCACCATCGGCTGGACCTGGAACAGCAGGAAACTGCCGACGAATATCGTCAGCACGAACAGCCAGCGGCGCGGCGTTGCGGACAGGCGATCGATCATGCCGCCGTCCACGCCCCGCGCGCAATCGAATAGGTGACATGCGGACGGAGCGGATCGCCCTCCGCGATTTTCGGGTGGTCGAAGTCGAGATCGGTGTGGCGGCGCATCCCGAGCCGGTCCATCACCGCCTGGCTTCTGACGTTGCCACGCCAGGTGATCGCCCAGACGGCATCATCGGCGAGATGAGCGAAGGCCCAGTCCATCGCGCCGCGCGCCGCCTCGGTCGCATATCCGGCACCCCAGCACTCGCGCGCCAGCCGCCAGCCGATTTCGGCCTTGCCCTCGACCGGCCCCGCACTGCCGCGGATGATCCCGCACCAGCCGATCAACCGCGCATCGTCGCGCCGTTCCAGCGCCCAGAAGCTGTGGCCATGCTCGACCTCGATCGCGCGCATACGGTCGATCAACGCGCTCGTCGCGTCCATGTCGAGCGGCGGGCCCAGCGTCGCCATGACCTCGGGGTCGCTGCAAATGGCCTGAAAGGGCGCGACATCCGCGTCGCGCCACGATCGCATCGCCAACCGCACGGTCTCGATCATCCGTTCAGCAGCCGCGCTGCGAGGAGCGCGTGATAGGTCAGCACCCCCGACGCGCCCGCGCGGCGGAAGGCGAGCAGGGTTTCGAGGACGAGCGCATCGCGGTCCCCCGCCCCGGCCGCTGCGGCGGCCTCGATCATCGCATATTCGCCCGACACCTGATAGGCATAGACCGGCACCGCGAAATGGTCCTTCACCGCGCGCACGACGTCCAGATAGGGAAGCCCCGGCTTGACCATCACGCTGTCGGCGCCCTCGGCGAGGTCGGCCTCGACCTCGCGCAGCGCCTCTTCGACGTTCGCGGGGTCCATCTGATAGGTCTTCTTGTCGCCCTTGAGCAGCCCGCGTGAGCCGACCGCGTCGCGGAACGGGCCATAGAAGGCGGACGCATATTTGGCGGCATAGCTCATGATCTGGACATGGCCGAAGCCCTCGATCTCCAGCGCCTCGCGGATCGCGCCGACGCGGCCGTCCATCATGTCGGATGGGGCGATGATGTCCGCCCCGGCGCGCGCCTGATTGAGCGCCTGTCCGACCAGCACCTCGACCGTCTCGTCGTTGAGGACATAGCCCGCATCATCGATCAGTCCGTCCTGCCCGTGGCTGGTATAGGGATCGAGCGCAACGTCGGTGAGCACGCCGATGTCGTCGCCGAGCGCCTGCTTGATCGCCGCGGTCGCGCGGCACATCAGATTATCGGGATTGAGCGCTTCCGCGCCGTCCTCGCTGCGCCGTCCGGCCTCGGTATAGGGAAAGAGCGCGAGGCAGGGGATGCCCGCCGCCACCGCGTCCTTGGCGCGCTCGACGAGCCGGTCGACCGACCAGCGCGACACGCCGGGCAGGCTCGCGACCGGCTCCTCGGTGCCCGATCCCGCGCAGACGAACAGCGGCCAGATCAGGTTCGACGGGGTCAGATGATGTTCGCGCACCATCGCGCGGCTCCAGCCGGTGCGGCGGCTGCGGCGCAGGCGCAGGTCGGGAAAGGGGGCATGAGTCATGCCCGCGTGCATAGCGGCGCAGGCGCACGGGGCAAATGGATATTGGCGACTAACTATCCCCTCCCGCCAGCGGGAGGGAGAAAGCTAGATCCCTTCGCCCGCGCGCTTGGCCGCGACATCGCCGAGCGAGCCGAGCTTCGGACCCTCGATCGCCTTTGCCGCGACCGGAGCGAGCGCCGCGCCGGGCGCGATCGCCGTGAGCTGACGGATGCGCGCGCGGAAGTCGGCGAGCGCCTGGCCTTCCAGCCGCGCGCGCGTGACGAAGGCGATCGACAGCGGATTCACCGGAACGCCGTTGCGATAGACTTCGTAATGGAGATGCGGGCCGGTCGACAGGCCGCTCGACCCGATATAGCCGATCACCTGCCCGCGCGACACATGCTGGCCGGGGCGCACCGCGATGCGGCTCATATGCCCATAGCCGGTGCCGAGCCCGCCGCCGTGGCTGAGCTTCACATAATTGCCATAGCCGCCGGTGCGGCCGGCGACCTGCACGACGCCGTCGCTGACCGCGAAGACCGGGCCGCCGTAGCCGCCGCCCATGTCGATGCCGCGATGCATCCGCACATAGCCGAGGATCGGATGGCGGCGCATCCCGAAGGGCGAGGTGATGCGGCCGTTCGTCGGGCGGACCATGCCGCTGCGCTGCTCGCCCGCGCCCGACGCCTCGAACCATTGGAGACGGCCATCGACGGTCCATTCGATCATCGACAGCTTGGGCTTGCCCCCGCGGACAAGGCCCGCATAGAGCAGTTTGCCCGTCTCGCTCTCGCCCGTTTCGGCGCGGCGATGCTCGACGATGATGTCGAACTCGTCGCTCGCGCGGATGTCGCTGCCGACCGAAAGCTGGCGGCCGATGACGCGGAGATAGGCCTGGATCGATTCGGGCGAGGCGCCCGCGGCGCGCGCCGAGCGATAGAGGCTGTCGCCGACGCGGCCGCGGATGCGCAGCGGCGTCGCGTCGACCGCGATCGGGATGCGGCGCATCACCAGCCGCCCGTCGATCCGCTCCATCTCGATGCGCAGGTCGAAGCGCGCACGCATCGCGAGCGCATCGACCGGGCGCGGCATGGTGCGCGCGGCGCGGCGGCCGAGGATCAGGTCGATTCGCGTGCCCGGCGCGATGTCGGCCAGCGGCACCGCGCCCGCGATCTGGTTCGCGAGCGCCTGCGCATCCTGGCTGCCGACGCCCGAGCGTTCGAGCACGCGGGCGAAGCTGTCGCCCGCGCCGAGCGTCGCGGTCAATTCGATCTGCGGCCGCTCGGGAGTCTGGGCGAGCGGGCGCACCGCATCGGTCGCGGCCATGTGGCGGCCGGTATCGCCGCCGAAAGCCAGCGGAACGATCATCTGCGCGCGCGCTTCGGTGAAATCGGCGGCGCCGAGCGCCGGCATCGGCTGTTCGAGCGGCTTGATCCCGGGAAAGGTCGAAATCGCGGCGCCGCACAGCAATGTCAGCGTCGCAAGCCCGCGCCACCATTCGCCCGAACCGATATTGTCGCCAAGGTCTGGAACGAGATCGAGCAGCGCGAGCCGATCGCGCCACGACAGCGCCGGTTCGGGCGCGGCGTCCACCCGCCGCGGGCTGATCGCCTGCGACATCGTGAGGGCGGCCGCATTGCCGGACATCCCCGCGATGGGTTCGTGACGCTGGAACAAAAGCAACCCCCGTTCGACGGGCCTCCCGACCCGGCCGCCGAATGATCTTTTCGGCCGCTGGTCTGTAAACAAAGGCCGTTAAAGTCAATTTAACGCCCCTCCGCCGCGCCCGGCTTGCGGCGGGCCGTGCGGCGGGCGCGATATGACGCGGCCTCTGCGCGAATTTATGGAATGGCGGGTTGTGACCGGAGGCGGACATGATCTCACATCGTCATCCCGGACTTGATCCGGGATCCATTCTCTCAGCGCCGGATGAATGGATCCCGGATCAAGTCCGGGATGACGGAGGTCTACAATCGACCAAAAGTG
>NZ_JAOZVW010000131.1:4092-28923 GCF_025869345.1 Sphingopyxis sp. | reverse complement strand
GAAGCAATCCAGGGCGCTCTACGCCACTCTGGATTGCTTCGCTTCGCTCGCAATGACGCAGGTTTATAGATCGACGATCACAGATCGACCCCCGCCGCGATGGCTTCGAGCTTGCGGAGGCGTTCCTTGAGGTCGGCGATCTCGATCCGCGATCCGGCATGGGGCACCGCGGGGTCCTGAGCGGCGACATGGCCGGCGGCGAGTTCCTCGCGCTTGAACTGGATCCAGTCGCGCCAGCCGCGCAGCGCCGCCAGGCTGATGATGCTCAGCGCGGAGAGAGCGACCGCGGCGGTGACCAGATTATTGGCGAGGTCGGAAGCAATGGGGACCATGTCTCGGTTCCTTTTCCGTCACGTCTTCACGGATGCGAGCGGTCGCGCAGTTTCTCGATTTCCTCATCGAGACTGGCCGCCCGGTTGGTGTCGGTGGCGATGCGTTCGAGCACCTGGATACGCTCCTTGAGCGCGCGAATCTCGGCCTGCAGGGCCTTGGTCTCGGCCTCGTTGCCCGCATTGCCGACGAAATATTCGTTGCCGCGGCGGTCGCGGTGCACGCCATATCTGGCCCGGACCACGCTGCCGATCGTCACGATCAGGACGATGCCGATGACCATTTCAAAGGGGTTCATGGGGAATCCTTCTCTTCTTCTTATCGTTGTTCAGTTCAGCGGCGCGTCGCGCAGCTTTTCGATCTCTTCGGCGACATCGACGCCCTTGTCGGTGACGATGCGTTCGAGGACGCGGACGCGGGCTTCGAGGCGTTCGGTCTGCGCCGCATATTGCGCGGCCTTTTCGGCGGTCAGTTCGGACTGCTTCTCGATCATCTTCTGCTGATGCTTCGACCAGATGACGAGGCCGCCGAGGATGAAGGGGGCGAGCGGGATGAGAGCCCAGACGAAATCCATGACCTTTTCCTTTCGCGGTTCAGTTCGACGGGCGCCGCAGCGCCTCGATCTCGTGGCTCAGCCGGTGGCCCTCGTCGGTGACGATGCGCTCGATCACCGCAAGGCGATCCTTGACCGAACCGAGCTCGGCGCGAAGCTGGGCGTTTTCCTGGCTGATCAGCTTGACGCGCTCCATCGCCTCGTCGCTGGTCTTGGGATAGATCGCCTTGCCCCAGCTGTTTTCGAGCGGATAGCCGTGCTTGATGCGCAGCCAGGTGGTGAAAACCCAGCCCCCGACCGAAATAAGGCCGATCAGGAGAGCAAAGGGCGCGAGGCTATTCAGGACATCGAGATTCATCGGTTTCTTCCTCTCAGCGCAGGCGGTCGATCTGGTCGGCGAGCTGCGCGGCCTGGCCGTGGTTTTCGGTCGCGATGCGTTCGAGCACCGAGATGCGCTCCTCCAGCCGGCCGATCTGGCCTGCGAGCTTGGCGTTGTCATCGGTCAACAGCGCGATTTTTCGATCAGCGTCGGCGTCGGTTCGATGAACCGTGCCGCCCCATTCATTCTCGACGGGATAGCCGTGCTTGGCGCGGACCCAGGTGGTGAACATCCAGCCGCCGATCGACAGAGCGATGATGGTCAGGACGAAGAGGGGGCCACTGATATTCATTATTGTCTCCCTGTTGCGTTTCCGCCTGCCCGGCCGGCGCTCCGATCAGCGGAGCGCGTCGATCTCGTCGGCGAGGCGGCGGTTATGGCTGGTGTAGTAAAGTTCGATGTCGGCGAGCCGGCGGTCGATGTCGCGGAAGCGCGAGCGGATGTCGCGGGTCGAGGCGCTGGGGTTCGAGCGCACGCCCTGCCAGAATTTCGCTTCCTCGTTCGAGCCATAGAGCGCGAAGGGCTTCGGCGTTCCCATCCAGGCAACCATCCAATAGGCGATCAGCGTCCAGGGAAAGCCCCCCATCAGGGTCAGCAGGACCGCGCCGACGCGCACCCACAGGACGTCGATCCCGCTATAGTCCGCGATCCCCGCGCACACGCCGCTCCATTTGGCGTTCTGCTTGTCGAGATAGAATTTGGTGCGGCTGGCAGACATCTCAGTTCCTCCGGCTCGTGCTGTTGTTTTCAAGCTGCGCCAGTTCCTCGTCGCTCCGCACCGAGGGGCGGAAGTCGGGATGGTCGGCGCTGATGATGCGTTCGACGGTGTGCAGGCGATTCTCGAGCCGGCGCGCCGTGTCGTACAGTTCGTCGAGCAGCTGCTCGTCCTCTCCGGTCAGCGTCTTGGCCTGCTTCCACTTGGTGATGTAGTGGAGGATCAGCCAGGGCAGACCGAGGAAGAGGGTGCCGATGACGATCGGGACGATGATGATCTCTTCCATCGGTCCGGCTCCTTATTTCTTGCCCTGCGCGGCCTTCAGCGCGGCGAGCTCGTCGGCGACCTTGTCGGCGGATTGCAGCTCGGCGATTTCCTCGTCGAGCGACTTCTTGTAGCCGAGGCCCAGCGCATCGGCGCGGCCTTCGGCCTCGTCGACGCGGCGTTCGAGGATCTCGAAGCGCGAGAAGGCATCCTCGACGCGGTCGCCATTGGTCATTTCGCGCAGCTTGTAGCGATTCTCGGCGCTTTCGAGGCGGTTGACGACGCTCGACTGGCGCGCGCGGGCTTCGCTGAGCTTCTTCTGCAGCTTGGCGATGTCGTTCTCATAGCCCTGGAGCGCGTCGTCGAGGACGGCGATCTCGGCCTTCAGCTTGTCGGCCATGTCGCCGGCCTTCTGCTTTTCGACGAGCGCGGCGGTGGCGAGGTCTTCGCGGTCCTTCGACAGCGCGAGTTCGGCCTTTTCCTTCCAGCTGTCCTGCAGGCTTTCGAGCTTGGCGATGTGGCGGCGCATTTCCTTCTGATCCGCGATCGTGCGCGCGGCGGAGGCGCGGACTTCGACGAGCGTCTCGTTCATCTCGAAGATGATCTGGCGGATCATCTTTTCGGGATCTTCCGCCCGGTCGAGCAGGTCGGTGACGTTGGCGGCGATGATGTCGCGGGTGCGTGAGAAAATACCCATGTGTGAAACTCCTGTCGAAGTTGGTCCTGAAATACTGGTGCCGGGGCGGGGCAAGGGGGGAGAGTGCCCCGGCACCAGCGTGTCGGTCAGGCCAGTTGGCTGACCGCCGGGGTGGCTGCAGCGGCATCGTAACCGAGCTTCGGCTGGTCGATCACGCCGACGAAGATGGCCAGCGCTCCGAGCGCGCTGAGCGCGAAGGTGGCGGCCTGGGCAAAATTCGTCTTCATGGATCAACCTTCCTGTTTTTCGCTGCACCGGAGCGTTTTGCGCCGGTTCGTCGAATACTTTGCAGAAGGCGTGCCAATTGCCGAAAGCGACGGAAAAGCGCCTAACTTCCTTCGCAAATTGACCCGACCATCGATTTGGCTTGCCAATCAGCGGGAAATTTTGCCAATGATTGGGAATGGAACGCGAAACGCAGTTCATCGGCCAGTCGGCGGCCTTTCAGGACGCGGTCGAACGCGCGAGCCAGGCGGCGACGCTCGACCGCCCCGTCCTCGTCATCGGCGAGCGCGGCACCGGCAAGGAGCTGATCGCCGAGCGCCTCCACCGCCTGTCGGCGCGCTGGGACAAGCCCTATGTCATCCTGAACTGCGCCGCGATGCCCGAGACGCTGATCGAGGCCGAACTGTTCGGGCACGAGGCGGGCGCCTTCACCGGCGCGACGCGCAGCCGCGCCGGCCGCTTCGAGGAGGCCGACGGCGGCACCCTGTTCCTCGACGAACTCGCGACGATGTCGAGCGGCGCGCAGGAACGGCTGCTGCGCGCGGTCGAATATGGCGAGATCACCCGCGTCGGCGCCTCGCGCCCGACCCGCGTCGACGTCCGCATCGTCGCGGCGACCAACGAGCATCTGCCCGCGCTGGTCGAGGAAAACCGCTTCCGCGCCGACCTGCTCGACCGGCTGTCGTTCGAGGTCATCACCCTGCCCCCGCTGCGCGCGCGCGAAGGCGACATCGAGGTGCTCGCCACCTATTTCGGGCAACGCATGGCGGCGGTGCTCGGCTGGGACGAATGGCCCGGCTTCGGGCCGCGCGCGCTCGCGGCGATGGAGGGGCACGACTGGCCGGGCAATGTCCGCGAGCTCCGCAACGTCATCGAGCGCGCCATCTATCGCTGGGCCGACCCCGAACGGCCGGTCGATGCCCTGACCTTCGATCCCTTTGCGAGCCCGTGGCAGCCGGCCGGGAGCAAGCCCGCGGCAACGCCCGCGGCATCCGCGCCGGCCAGCGAAACCATGCCTCCAGCCGCGGCGCCATCAGGCCCGGTGAACGACCTGCGCGCCGCGGTCGACGGCTATGAGAAGCAGATCCTCGCCGACACGATGGCGCGCTGCCGCTACAATCAGAAGGTCGCGGCCGAGGCGCTGGGGCTGAGCTATGATCAGATTCGCCATGCGCTGAAGAAGCATGGGTTGAATCCGTAACGCCGACTTTCCCCATATCGTCATGCCGGACCTGATCCGGCATCCATCGCCACCGCTGTTGCACGGGCCCCGAATCAAGTCCGGGGTGACGAAAGGAAAATGCCCCTATTCCCCCGGCAACTGCCGGCGCAGCGCCTCGATGACCGCATCCTGCGCCGACGCCGTATCGGCGAGGCGGTCGCGCAGCGCATAGATGTCGGGAAGCCCGTCGATCGCCGCGTCGATGCTGCGGTCGAGATAGAGGCGGTCGATGTCGGCGAGCGCGCCGGTCAGCGGCGCGCGCGCCGCGATCAGGCGCGAGATCGCCTGCTGCGCGACGACCCAGCGCTCGCTCGCGACCGGCGCGCCGGCGGCGGCGGAGACGAGCGACGCGGCATTGCCGCGCTCGGCGGCGAACGCCTGCTGCGCCGCGGCGGCATCCGCATCCCACCGCGCGAGACGGCCCGCAAGATCGGCGGGAAGCGGCCCGGGCGGCGTCACGACCACCGAAGGCGGCGCGACGTTGAAACGCCCCTCGACCGCGCGATGCGCGAGCGACGGCGCGGCCTCGCCGCTCACCCCGCCCGCGCAGGCGGACAGCGAAAGGGCGGCGATCGCGGACGGAAAAAGAGAGGCGCGCTTCATCGTGCCTCCTGATATGGGGCCGCAGGCGTTGCAGCAAGTGCCGAATCGGTATGGAGACCGGCGCCGCAACCGAGCCCGTGCTTTTCCTTAAAACCCACGGGAATATGCGGTTGACAGCTTGCGCCCATAACGCTAGTGGCGCGGTCTTTCCCGCTTGCTGGAAAATTCGCCTGCCTTGGCGGGTGACCGGTGGCGCGGGTGTTTTAGTTTCTGATTGGATGGAAGACCATGTTCGCAATCGTGCGCACGGGCGGAAAGCAGTATCGCGTTGCCGCCGGAGACAAGATCGCCGTCGAGAAGATCGAGGGTGAAGCCGGCGACACCGTGTCGCTGGGCGACGTCCTGCTGGCCGGCGACGGCGGCGAGGTGAAGGATGCGAAGGGTCTGGCCGTCTCGGCCGAGATCATCGCCCAGACCCGCGGCGAAAAGGTCATCGTCTTCAAGAAGCGCCGCCGGCACAATTATCGCCGCCGCAACGGCCACCGCCAGTCGCTGACGCTGCTGCGCATCCTGGCCGTCGGCGACGCCAAGAAGGCCGCGCCGAAGAAGGAAGCCGCTCCGAAGGCCGAGGCCGCTCCGGCCGCCGAAACCAAGGCTGCTCCTGCGAAGGAAGCCGCGCCGAAGAAGGCCGCCGCTCCCAAGAAGGAAGCTGCGCCCAAGGCCGAAGCCGCCGCTGAAAAGAAGCCCGCTGCCAAGAAGGCGGCCCCCAAGAAGGACGCCTGAGCGCGAGAGCGCAGCTCGGCCCCCGGAAGAGAATAGGAGTTTAGGTCATGGCACATAAGAAAGCAGGCGGTTCGTCGCGCAACGGTCGCGACTCGCAAGCCAAGCGCCTTGGCGTCAAGAAGTTCGGCGGTCAGGAAGTGATCGGCGGCAACATCATCGTGCGCCAGCGCGGCACCAAGGTGTATCCGGGCGTCAATGTCGGCATGGGCAAGGATCACACCCTGTTCGCCACCAGCGACGGCCGCGTCCGATTCCACGATGGCAAGCTCGGCCGCAAATATGTGTCGGTCGACGCCATGGCGGAAGCCGCCGAATAAGGACGATCTTTCCAGGGTCGTCCATCCAAGGGACGACCCGGAGCTGTCCTTTCCGCCGCGAGCGGAAACAAGGTTCGAAAAGAGGGAGACGGGTCGCCCCCGGACTCCCTTTTTTCTTGCCCGAAATCCGCGATTTGCGGACGGGCGCGAAAACAGGGCCATCCATCTCCCTCACTATCGAATGTCGTCAAAGCGTCACCATCTGGCGCCACGGCGACAGGCAAATGGGAGTGAGAATATGTTCGCGCGTACCGAAAGACTGTTGCTGCGGCCCGGCTGGCAGGAAGACGCCCCCGCCCTCGCGCGTGCGATCGGCGAGGAAGCGGTCGTGCGGGGCCTGTCGCGCGCGCCCTGGCCCTATGGCGAGGAGGAAGCGCAGGCGTTCCTGAGCCTTCCCCTCGATCCCGACCAGCCGCGCTTCCTGATCTTCGCGCGCACCAGCGGCGCCCCGCGCCTCGTCGGCGGCTGCGGCATTTCGCCGAGCCCGGAAGGAGCGCTCGAACTGGGTTACTGGATCGCGCGGCCCTATTGGGGGCTCGGCTTCGCGACCGAGGCGGGGCGCCAGCTCGTCCGCATCGCGCGCGCGATGAACCTGCCGCGGCTCGGCGCGGGCCATTTCGTCGACAACCCCGCGTCGGGCGCGGTGCTGCGCAAGCTGGGGTTCCGGCCGACCGGCAAGGTCGCGCAACGCTACAGCGTCGCGCGCGGCGGCGAGGCGGCGTGCGCGCTGTTCGAGGAAGGCGATGGTGACGGCAGCAATGCCGTCACCCCCATGCGCGGCCGCATCCGCTGCGACGAGGATTTCCGCGAGGACATCCGCCTGATGGCGGCGTAAAAAGCGACGGGTCCGCTCAACACAGTGGACAGTCCCCTCATTCGTCGCCCCGGACTTGATCCGGGGTCCATTCACGCGACGCCCGAAAGAATGGATCCCGGATCAAGTCCGGAATAACGAAGAATGGAAAGGAGGCTCTACCCCCTCAATTTCCCCGCCATGCCGATGATGTCGTCGAGCGGATTGCCGTCACCGTCCATGTCGAGCATCTTGCCCAGGCCGCCCAAGCCTCCACCGCTGCCGCCGAGAACGCTGCCCAGCATCCCGCCGAGACCGCCGCCCGATCCGCCGCCGCCGAGCGCGCCGCCAATCAGGTCGCCGAGGCCTCCGCCGCCGCTCTGCTGCCCGCCCTGCTTCGCCATATAGCCCGCGACCATCATCGCGAGGATTGGCAGCATCTGCTTGAGCAGCCCCGAATCGAGCCCGGTCTGCCCCGCGGCATGATCGGCAACGGTGCGGCTGACGTCCTTCGACCCGAAAATCTGGCCGAGCACGTCGTTGCCCGCCTGCACCGGCGTCGCCTGCGACCCGAGCACCGCGTCGAGCAGTCCGCCGCCGCCGAGCTGGCCGAGCAGCCCGCCCAGACCCTCGACCCCGCCGGCATTCTGGGCCTGCGTCTTGAAACCGCCGAGGATCGCGGGCAGCAGCGCTTCGGCGCCCTGCTTCGCGACCGTCGGCGATACGCCGAGCTGGCTCGCCATCGATTCGATGCCGCCGGCCTGCGCGAGAATATCGGTCAGATTCATCATCAATCTCCCACTTCGGCGCGGGATCGAAACGCGCCGGACGGCGTTATCATAGTCCGGCGGCGAGCGAAGGACGAGACGTTCATTTCGCTGTCATTTTCAAATGCCTAAGTCCATCCTGCGGCCATGCGACTCACCCCTGGGGAATGGCCGCGCATTTTAGTGGGAGCAAAGAAATGAGCATTTTCGGCAAGATCAAGGACGCTATTTTCGGCAAGGCGCAGGCTGCCGAACCCGCGGCTCCGGCGGCGCCCAACCCTGTCGGCGCGGCACTCGACGCCGCGACGAACGCCATGGCGGCCGCCGCCGCCGCTCCCGTCGATGTCGACGCCATCCTGACCGCCGAGGCCGCGAACGCCGGCCAGGCGCTCAACTGGCGCACCTCGATCGTCGATCTGATGAAGCTGCTCGGCATCGATTCGAGCCTCGACAACCGCAAGTCGCTCGCGCAGGAGCTCGGCTATACCGGCGCTCTCGACGGAAGCGCCGAGATGAACATCTGGCTGCACAAGGCGGTGATGCGCGAGCTCGCCGCGAACGGCGGCAAGGTGCCGGCCGAACTGACCGATTGATCCGCCTTCCTCCTCCTCTTCAGAGGAGGGGCAGCGAGACTTGCGGGCTTGCCCGCTAGTCGCAGCGGGGTGGTGAAACGCACCGGCGCTCACCACCCCAACCCCTCCTCTGAAGAGGAGGGGCTTTTTGTGCGCGGCCATTGACCGCACCACGCCGCGCTCCCTAGACAGGTTTCACAAGAAACGAAGTCGCCAGGGAGACCGTCCGTGCACCATCCGCTTTCCATGTCCCTCAGCCGCCGCCAGTCGCTCGCCACGCTCGGCGCGGGCGCTGCGGGGCTCGCCATCGCCGGACCGGCGGCGGCGCTACAGGCTCCGCCGCAGGGCAACGCCGCAAAGCTGCTCGATTCGGTCGCCGACAATCTGCTCGCCCTCTCGCCCGAAGGCGCGACCGCGCTCGGCATCGACACCGGCGCGCGCGCCGCGATGCGCGGCCGGCTCGGCGACCGCTCGGCGGCGGGAATGACGGCGGTCGCCGACACGCTGAAGGCCGACCTCGCGCGCGTCCGCGCGCTCAAGACCGACGGGCTCGATCACGCGACGCGCACCAGCCTCGCGGTCATCGACAGCGCCTATAGCGTCGCGCTCGACGGCTTCGCGCAGCCCTATGGCGACGTCGCGGTCGGCGGCTGGCGCAACACGCCTTATGTGGTGATCCAGAATGTCGGCGCTTACCTCGACGTGCCGAAGTTCCTCGACAGCGACCATCCGGTGAAGACGTCGGCCGACGCCGAAGCCTATCTCTCGCGCCTCAACGATTTCCCGGGCGTGCTCGACGGCGAGACCGACCGGCTGAAATCCGCCGCCGGTCAGGGCCTGATCGCCCCCGGCTTCCTGATCGACAAGGCGGTGCAGCAGATGGAGGCGACGCTCGCCGACGCGAAAGCGGGCGGGTCGATGGTCGAAAGCCTCGCCCGCCGCACCGGCGAGGAAAAGATCGCGGGCGACTGGCGCGCACGCGCGGCGAAGATCGTGCAGGGCCCGGTCGCCGCCGCGCTCGACCGCCAGCTCGCCGAACTCAAGGCGCAGCGCCCGAAGGCGACGATGGACGCGGGCATATGGGCGCGTCCGCACGGCGACGCATTCTACGCCTGGGCGCTGCGTGCCTCGACGACGACGCGCATGACCCCCGAAGAGGTTCATGCGATGGGCCTCGACCAGCTCGCCGAACTGCACGGACGGATGGACCCGATCCTTCAGAAGCTTGGGCTTACCAAGGGGTCGGTCGGCGCCCGGATGATCGAGCTCGCCAAGGACCCGCGCTTCAAATTCCCCGAGAGCGACGCGGGCCGCGCCGAGATCGTCGCCTACATCCAGACCTGGCTCGGCAAGATCCGCGCAGAGCTTCCGCGCGCGTTCCGCACACTGGTGAAGGGCAATGTCGAGGTGAAGCGCCTGCCGCTGGCCGAAGAACCCGGCGCGCCCGCGGCCTATGGCGGCGCGGGCTCGATCGACGGCAGCACCCCCGGCCGTTTCTGGATCAACCTGCGCACCACCGACCTGCACAGCAAATATTCGCTTCCCGACCTCGCGATGCACGAAGCGATTCCGGGGCATGTCTGGCAGGGCGAATATGCGAACCGGATGCCGCTGATCCGCACGATGCTGGCGTTCAACGCCTATTCGGAAGGCTGGGCACTCTATGCCGAACAGCTTGCCGACGAACTCGGCCTCTACGACGATTTCGAGGTCGGGCGGCTCGGCTATCTCCAGTCGCTCGCTTTCCGCGCCTGCCGCCTCGTCGTCGATACCGGCATTCATGCGAAGCGCTGGACCCGCGAACAGGGGGTCGATTTCTTCGTGCACCAGAACGGATCGAACCCGCTCGAGGTCGCGAGCGAGGTCGACCGCTATTGCAGCTGGATCGGCCAGGCGTGCGGCTACAAGGTCGGTCACAGCGAGATCGTCCGCCAGCGCGGCCGCGCGCAGGCGGCGCTGGGCGCGAAATACGACCTGCGCGATTTCGACGACACGGTGGTCAAGGGCGGCAACGTCCCGCTCGACGTGCTGGCGCAGAATGTCGACGAATATATCGCGGGGACGAAGGGATGATGCACCGTTCCGGCACCCGCGCGCTGTTCGGCGCGTTGATCCTCGCCAGCACGCCGGTCGCTGCCGCCGAAAATGCGGCGGCGTCGCATGTCGACATCACCACGACCGACGTCGATCGCTTCTTTCGGCTCTATGACGACCCGGCGCTCGCCGCCGCGCCCGACCAGCTGGCGGCGCGCTATCTCGCCACCCCGTCGCCGGGGCTTTCCGAGTTCATGGCGATGCGCCGGATCACGCCCGAAAAGCTCGCCGCCGCGTTGCGCGCTAAGCCACAGGTCTTTGCGGATGCGCGCGCCTGCGCAGCGAAGCTCCCCAACATTCGCGCGCGCCTCGTCGCGGCGACCGACCGCCTCGCTGAAATTTATCCCGCCGCAAAATTCCCGCCGATCACGATTGCCATCGGCCGCGCGACGAGCGCCGGCACCGCCAACGCCAGGGGCGTCTATATCGGGCTCGAATCGCTATGCGCAGCCCGCTTCATCGAGGCCGACGACGAAGACCGTTTCGTCCACGTCATCGCGCACGAATATGTCCATGTGCAGCAGCCGCTGGCGCAGGTTGAGGACCCCGAGGAATCGGTGCTGCGCGCCGCACTGGGCGAGGGCGCGGCCGAATTCATCGCCGAGCGGATGACCGGCTCGGTCGCCTATCCGCTGCTTCACCAATGGGCAAAGGGGCGCGAGAAGGAACTGGAGACGGCTTTTCTTGCCGAGAAGGACGAAAAGGCGATCGGCTCGCGCTGGCTCTATAACCAGCAGGGCGCGGACGGATGGCCGGGCGACCTCGGTTATTGGGCGGGTTATCGTATCGTCAAAAGCTATTACGACCGCGCGCCCGACAAGGCCGCGGCGATACGGGCGATCATCGAGATGCGCGACCCCGCCGCCTTTCTGGCGGCAAGCGGCTGGGTGCCGGGCATCAAGCTCTAACGCGGACAAGCGAAGTCCGGCAGCGGAGCCAGGTCGTTCGTTGGCGCGGCTAGGTCGAGGCGCCGCCGGGCGCGAAGAATGCCGACAAAGATAGTATATAGCGGGGCCGAAATATTAGTCGCCGTCACCCCGGGCTTGCCCCGGGGTCCGCCTTTCTTCTGCCGAGCGGCAGCGGGTCGAAGCCGAAATCCTCGGCAAGATCGCGCCATGTCGGATTTTGCGCTGCGATCAGCTCATATTTCCATTCGCGCAGCCAGCGTTTGATCTGCTTCTCGCGCAGGATCGCCGAACCCATCATCTCGTGGCGCTCGAACCAGACGAGGCGTTTGATTTGGTAACGCTTGGTGTGGCCGTCAAAGGTGCCTTCACGGTGTTGATAGATGCGCTGGAGGAGATTCGACGTCACGCCCGTGTAAAGCGTCCCATGCGATGATCGGGCGAGGATGTAGACGCAAGGTTGGCGTTCCATTGCCGGAGACAAAGGCAAGGCGGACCCCGGGTCAAGCCCGGGGTGACGAAGAATGCTCCATTGCGATCCAGATCATCGTCGTCCCAGACTTGATCCGGGAAGCGATCCGGGCGGATTATGCGGCGACGGACGCCTGCGGCGCGGCCTGCCGGACGCCTTCGTCGACATGGTCCGCAAATTGCGCGAAATTGTCGATGAATTGCTGCACCAGCGCTTCGGCGGTGCGGTCATAGGCCGCCGCGTCGGTCCACGCCGCGCGCGGGTCGAGCAGCGCCGTGTCGACGCCCGGCACCGCGACCGGGACGAGGAAGCCGAAATTCGGGTCCTTGCGGAACTCGGCGTCGTTCAGGCTGCCGTCGAGCGCGGCATTCAGCAAAGCGCGCGTGGCCTTGATCGGCATCCGCTTGATCCCGTCCATCGTCGCCATGCCGCCGGTCCAGCCGGTGTTGACGAGCCAGCACTGGACGCCTCCCTTGGCGATGCGTTCCTTGAGCAGATTGCCGTAGACCGACGGATGGCGCGGCATGAAGGGCGCGCCGAAGCAGGTCGAGAAGGTCGCCTCGGGCTCGGTCACGCCGATCTCGGTCCCCGCGACCTTCGCGGTATAGCCCGACAGGAAATGATACATCGCCTGATCGGGGGTCAGCTTGGCGATCGGGGGCAGCACGCCGAAGGCATCGGCGGTGAGCATGATCACCGTGCGCGGCACCGGCCCCATATTCGCTTCCGACGCGTTCGGGATGAAGTCGATCGGATAGGCGCCGCGGGTGTTTTCGGCGAGGCTGTTGTCGTCGAGGTCGAGGGTGCGCGTCGCGGGGTCGATCACGACATTTTCGAGCACCGTGCCGAAGCGGCGGGTGGTGGCATAGATTTCGGGCTCGGCCTCTTCGGACAGGCGGATCATCTTGGCATAGCAGCCGCCTTCGAAGTTGAAGACCGCGGTGTCCGACCAGCCATGCTCGTCGTCGCCGATCAGCGTGCGCGAGGCGTCGGCCGACAGCGTCGTCTTGCCGGTGCCCGACAGGCCGAAGAAGACCGCGGTGTCGCCCTGGGGTCCGATGTTCGCCGAACAGTGCATGGGCATCACACCGTCGACGGGCAACAGGTAGTTGAGGATGCCGAACACCGACTTCTTCATCTCGCCGGCGTAGGCGGTGCCGCCGATCAGCACGAGCTTTTCGGCGAAGTTGACCGCGACGACGGTTTCGCTCCGCGTGCCGTGCTTCGCAGGATCGGCGCGGAAGCTCGGCAAGTCGATGATCGTATATTCGGCCGCGAACGCCGCCAGTTCAGCGTCGGTCGGGCGCACCAGCAGCGTGCGGATGAACTGGCTGTGCCAGGCGAGTTCGGTGACGACCTGAACCTGGACGCGGTGCTCGGGCTGCGAGCCGCCGAAGAGCTGCTGGCGATAGAGGCGCTCGCGGCCTGCGAGATGCGCGAGGAAATCGGCCTTCAGCGCCGCGAAATGATCGGGGGTCATCGCGACGTTGGTCTTGCCCCACCAGATGGTATCGCGCGTCTCGTCGTCCTGGACGATGAACTTGTCCTTGGCGCTGCGCCCGGTATGCTTGCCGGTTTCGACGACGAGCGGGCCGTCCTTGGCGAGCAGGCCTTCGCCGTGGCAGAGCGCATCCTCCACCAGCCGCGCCGTGCCCCAGTTTTCGGCCACATCCGCCTTCGTCTCGACGGTGTCGGTGCCGATCGCAATCTTGGTCATTGGCTTCGCCTTTCCCTTGTCCGGCGCATGTCCCGAGGGCCGTTGCATACCTATGCAATGCTTAGCGTGCTAATGGACAGGCCCGCATTTGCATGGGTGCCGACGGGAGCGCCGATTCCGAAATCCCGATCGCGTTAGCGACGATGCGAAGACAGGTCAAAAGATTAAAGAGTGAATCGCGGGCCAGCCGTGCGCGGTTGTCGCTGGGCGGCAGATCGGCTAGTTGGACCGCCGGGGTCCGCCCAATGGAAAGAGCATGACGGCAACCATCGCGCTGGTCGACGACGACCGCAACATCCTGCAATCCCTGTCGATCGCGCTGCAAGCCGAGGGATTCGTCACGCGCGTCTATTCGGACGGCGAGGCGGCGCTGAAACCGCTGATCGACAATCCCCCCGACCTGGCCGTGTTCGACGTCAAGATGCCGCGCATGGACGGGCTCGAACTGCTGCGGCGCCTCCGCGAGAAGAGCCAGCTTCCGGTGATCTTCCTGACCAGCAAGGACGACGAGATCGACGAGGCGCTCGGCCTGGCGATGGGCGCCGACGATTATATCGCCAAGCCCTTCTCGCAGCGTCTGGTCATCGCGCGCATCCGCGCGATCCTGCGCCGCGTCGAGCTCAATCGCGCATCCCCGAGCGAGGATGACGAGCCCGTCGCCGAACCGATCACGCGCGGCCGCCTGAGCATGGACCCGGCGCGCCACAAGGTCGGCTGGGACGGCAAGGACGTCACACTGACCGTCACCGAGTTCCTGATCCTCGAAACGCTCGCGAGCCGCCCGGGCATCGTGCGCAGCCGCAACCAGCTGATGGACGCGGCCTATCAGGACGATGTCTATATCGACGACCGCACGATCGACAGCCACATCAAGCGCCTCAGGCGCAAGTTCCGCGAAGTCGATCCCGATTTCGACGCGATCGCGACTCTCTATGGCGCCGGATACCGCTTCTCCGATGACGGCTGACTCCAAAAGGCCCGAAGGGAGCATAGCCGAGCAGGAGGAGGCGCCGCTCGTCTGGTCGGCGCGCTGGTCGCTGACGACGCGCATCCTCGCCGTCAATATCCTGGCCATCGTGCTGTTCGGCGGCGGCTTCTTCTATCTCGATACCTATCGCAGCCGCCTGATCGACACGCGCATGGACGTGATGGGCGACCAGCTCGCGCAGCTCGACGAAGCGCTCGAGGCGGCGCGGCCCGACCAGCGCCGGCACCTGATCGGCGAATTCACCCGCGCGACCGAGTCGCGCCTGCGCTTCTACGACGCGAACGGGCGCAAGATCGACGACAGCTTCGCGCACGCTCCGCCGACCTATACGCTGCGCGATCCCGAGCTTCAGCCGTGGAAGCGCGACGCCGCGCGCGCGATGGACCGCGGGATCGACTGGATCGTCGGCGCCCCCGCCTATCCCGAATTCGAGGAACCGCGGATCGACCGCGGCAGCGCCTGGCCCGAGGTCGTCGAGGCGATGAACACCGGCGCGGCGGCGAGCCGCTTCCGCTACGCCCCCGAACGCACCCCCCTGCTCAGCGCGACGCGCATCGTCGACCTCGACGCACCCGAGGTGATGCTGATGACGCTCAACGCGCGCGACATCACCAAGACGGTGCGCGCCGAGCGTTTCCGCCTCGCGGTCGTCGTCGCGATGGTGCTGATCGCCTCGATCCTGCTGTCGCTCTTTCTCGCGCGCACGATCGTCCGTCCCTTGCGCAAACTGGCGCGCGCCGCGGTGCGCGTGCGCCTTGGCCGCGCGCGCGAGGTCGTCGTCCCGCGCCTGCCGAGCCGCCGCGACGAGATCGGCACGCTCGCCCGCGCGCTTTCGGACATGACGCAGGCGCTGCGCGAACGCATCGACGCGGGCGAGCATTTCGCCGCCGACGTGACGCACGAGCTCAAGAATCCGATCGCTTCGGTGCGCTCGGCGATCGAGGGGCTGGGGCGCGGCACGACCGACGAACAGCGCGCGCAACTGCTCGCGATCGCCGACGAGGATGTCCGGCGGCTCGACCGCCTGGTCACCGACATCAGCGACGCGAGCCGGATCGATGCGCAACTGTCGCGCACCCTGTTCGAGCCGATCGACATCGGGCTGATGATCGAATCGATGCTCGCGGGCCGCGCCGCGCGCATCAAGCCGGATACTCCGACCCCGCGCATCGCCTTCGCTCGCCCGCGCAAGGGCACGACGCAGGTGATGGGCGACGGCCACCGGCTCGAACGCGCGATCGACAATGTCATCGACAATGCGATCAGCTTCTCCCCCGAAGGCGGCCTCGTCTGCATCGCCGCGACGCGGCTGGGCGACGAAGTGCATATCCGCGTCGACGACGACGGCCCCGGCATCGACCCCGCGCAGCGCGAAGCGATCTTCCGCCGTTTTCACAGCGAGCGGCCCAATGGCGAGGCGTTCGGCCGCCACAGCGGGCTGGGCCTCGCGATCGCGCGGACGATCATCGAGGGCCATGCCGGAACGATCTCCGCCCGCGACCGCGATGACGGCCAGCGCGGCGCGAGCCTGCTCATCACCCTGCCCGCACGCGAGGGGCATGAAGCGGCGGGATAGGCGCACCGGCGTTCGGGAGATTATTGGGTTCACGCGAAGCCGCGAAGACGCGAAGATGTTGCGCCCGCCGCGAAGCGGCCTCCTCCTTCCAACGTCGCGACTGACGCAACGAAGGGAGAAAGGGGCCTATCGGCCCGAAGCGCCTTCTTCGCGGCTTCGCGTGAACCAAATCCCCCCTCCCGCGAATCCATTGCCCTCTCTTCACCCAAATCGGTTTGCCGCCTTGCAGCCCCGCTTCGTCGCCGGTAAGCCCCGTTGATGTTTCCGAGCCGGACCAAGCCCGAGATCCAGAATATCCATGCGAGTTGCGTCGCGGCGGGCAGCGGCGGCGTGCTGATTCTCGGCAATACGGGACAGGGCAAGTCCGATCTCGCGCTGCGGCTGATCGATCGCGGCGCGCGGCTCGTCGCCGACGACCGCTGCGACATCTGGTTCGATCGCGACCGGCTGTGGTGCCGCCCGCCCGAAAATCTCGCCGGCAAGCTGGAGGTGCGCGGCATCGGCATCGTCGAAAAGCCGTGGACCGCGCCGGTGCCGCTCGCGCTCGCGGTGCGCCTGTCCGACCGCTACGACCGTATGCCGTCGGTCAACCAGATCGAGACGGTCGCCGGGCATCCGCTGCCCGCGCTGCTGCTGTCGGCCTTCGAGGCGTCGGCGCCGATCAAGATATTGCTCGCGCTCGAACGGCTGGCGCCCGACCGATGAGCGTTCCCGACCCCCGCCTGCTCCTCGTCACCGGCCTCTCCGGCGCCGGCAAGTCGACCGTGCTCAAGGTGCTCGAAGACCTCGGCTGGGAGGTCGTCGACAATCTGCCGCTCGCGCTGCTCGAGGCGCTGATCGATGCGCCCGCGAAGCGCAGCGAGGCGAGCCGCCCGATCGCGGTCGGGATCGACAGCCGCAGCCGCGGCTTCAAGCCCGCGCGGCTGGTCAAGCGGATCAAGGAACTGCGCGAGGACGGCGGCCGCGACATCCAGACGCTGTTTCTCGATTGTGCGGGCGCCGAGCTCGAGCGCCGCTTCTCCGAAACGCGGCGCCGCCATCCGCTGGCCGAGGATCGCCCCGCCGCCGACGGCATCGCGCGCGAACGCGAGCTGATGGAACCGCTTCGCCGCTGGGCCGAGCATGTCGTCGACACCACCAACTATTCGAGCAACGATTTGCAGCAGGAGGTGCGCCAGCGCTTCGGCGACGCGGGCGAAGGCGAACCGGTGCTCAACATATTGAGCTTCGGCTTTGCGCGCGGGCTGCCGCGCAACGCCGACCTGGTGTTCGACATGCGCTATCTGCGCAATCCGCACTGGGACGCAAAACTGCGCCCCGGCACCGGGCTCGACCCCGATGTCGCGGCCTATGTCATGGCCGACCCCGCATACGAGGACAGCATCGCGCAGATCGAACGGCTGCTCCTCACCCTGCTCCCGCGTTACCGCGCCGAGGGCAAAAGCTATGTCACCGTCGCCTTCGGCTGCACCGGCGGGCGGCACCGCTCGGTCCATGTCGCCGACCGTGTGGCCAAAACGCTACGCGCCGCGGGCCATGCGCCGACCGTGACCCACCGCAACCTTGACTCCGCCCCGCAAGATGGGCTTGAGGGCAGGCCCCCGCCCGCATCTTCCGCCGGCGCCGGACAAGCATAAGGGTCTGCGATTTCATGGCCGTCGATAAAGCATTGCCGCTGCTGGGAATGGTCCTGGTCACCCACGGCCGGCTCGCCGAGGAAATGGTGACCGCGATGGAGCATGTCGTCGGCCCCCAGCGCGCGATCGCCACCGTGTGCATCGGCCCCAACGACAATATGGAGATGCGCCGCAAGGAAATCGCCGAGGCGATCCGCAAGGTCGATGAGGGCCGCGGCGTGATCATGCTGACCGACCTGTTCGGCGGCACCCCGTCGAACCTCGCGATCAGCCTGCTCGAAAGCGGGCGGACCGAAGTGATCGCGGGCGTGAACCTGCCGATGCTGATCCGCCTCGAAAGCGCGCGCAAGGCGATGGACCTGCGCGCCGCGGTGATCGCGGCCAAGGAAGCGGGCCAGAAATATATCTCCGTCGCGTCGGAGATGCTGGGAGTGGGGCCATGAACGAAAACAGCGAAACGGTCGAGATCACCAACCAGCGCGGACTGCACGCACGCGCCAGCGCCAAGTTCGTGACCTTCGTCAGCCGCCTTCCCGAGACCGTCAGCGTCGAGGTCGAAAAGGGCGGCAGCCGCGTCAACGGCACCTCGATCATGGGGCTGATGATGCTCGGCGCCGCGAAGGGCGACAGCATCACGATCCACACGAAGGGCGAAGGCGCCGACGCCGCGCTGCTCAAGCTGGTCGGGCTGGTCAAGGACAGCTTCGGCGAGGATTGACCGGATGACCGGTCGCCGCTCCCGTATCGAAAGCCTTTCCAATCCGTTGATCAAGCGGATGCGCCTGCTGCGCGAGAAGCGCCACCGCCGCGCCGAAGGCCTGTTCCTCGCCGAAGGTCTGCGCATCGCGACCGAGGCGCGCGAGGCCGGTATATTGCCGCAATGGCTGTTCCTTGCCGAAGAAGGCGCCGCTCACCCGCTCGCGAAGACGCTGGTTGACGCGACCCTCGCGGCGGGCGGCGAGGTGATCGACACCACCCCCGCAATCCTCTCCAAACTTTCCGGCAAGGACAATCCGCAGACGATCGTCGGCATCTATGCCGAGCCGAAAACCGCGCTTGCCGACCTCGACCGCGCCGCCGCGCCGATCTGGCTCGTCGCCGAACGGCTGCGCGATCCCGGCAATCTCGGCACGATGCTGCGCACCGGCGACGCGGTCGGCGCGGGCGGGCTGATCCTGCTCGACGAAAGCGCCGATCCCTATAGCGTCGAGGCGGTGCGCGCGAGCATGGGGGCGATCTTCACGCAGAAGCTGGTGCAGGCGCGCTGGGACGAATTTCTTCCCTGGCTGCGCGGCGGCCCGGGCGAACTCGTCGCGACCTGGCTCGGCGGCGACACGCTGGATTATCAGGCGGTGCGCTATGCCGCGCCGACCTTCGTGCTTGTAGGCAATGAATCGCAGGGCCTGCCCGCCGCCTATGCCGCCGCCGCCGATGTGCGCGTGAAGATGCCGATGATGGGCAAGGCCGACAGCCTCAATGCCGCGGTCGCGGCGGCGGTGATGGCTTATGAGGTGCTGAACCAGCGGCGAAGCTGAACGGCGGTTGGCGATGACGTTCAGCGCGCGGCCATTCGCGGGCGCCTAACGGCGCGTTCGACACTATCGTCATACCGGAGCAATATCCGGGTGGCGTCGAACGAAAGGCTTTATGGTGACACGCATCCTCCCCCTCATCGCCCTGCCGCTGGTCCTCGCCGGCTGCGCCGCTTCGGGCACTCCGCAGGCGCCCGGCGAAAAGCCCGCGCCGGCTGCCGCCTATATGGCGGTCGGCACCGAACCCGGCTGGACGATCGAGATCACGCCCGAGCGGCTGACCTATGCCGGCGACTATGGCGAGACGAAGATCGCCGTTCCGAATCCCGGCGCGACGCCGGCGGCGAACGGCCGGGCCTATGCCGCCGGGCGCCTGTCGGTCGCGATCGAGCCCACGCCATGCAGCGACGGGATGAGCGACCGGCGCTATGCCGACACGGTGCGCGTCACCGCCGACGGCAAGAGCGTGCAGGGCTGCGGCGGTGCGATTTTGCCGCCCGATACGCTCGCGGGGTCGAATTGGACCTTCGCATCGATCGGCGGCACGCCGGTGGCGGCGGACAGGCCGACATCGCTGGCGTTCGACGGCACGCGCCTCAGCGGCAGCGCGGGATGCAACCGCTTCGGCGGCGGCTATACGGCCCAGGACGGCGTGCTGACCGCGGGACAGCTCGCGGCGACGCTGATGGCCTGCCCCGGACCCGAAATGGAGCAGGAACGCGCCTTCTTCGACCTGATGCGCGCGCCGGTGCGAATCACCTTTCCCACGGACGGCACGATGCTGCTCACCGGCAAGGACGGCAAGACGGCGGTGCTCAAGCGGGTGATATAAGGGGCGCAGCGCGTAACCAAGGCCCTGTGCTCCCGCGAAGGCGGGAGCCCATCTCCGGGCGGCGCGATCTTGAACCGGTCGGAGATGGGTCCCCGCCTTCGCGGGGACACGCGGCTCATTCCCCGTCGTTCACCGCAGCCGGCGCCGCCGCCAGCTTCGCCAGCGGCCGCGCACTCTGTTCGGCGACCGGCAGCACGGGAATCTCCTTGCCGCCGGTCTCGACGTCGAGCGCCTCGAAGCGCTTCGCCTGCGTCAGCACCTGCGATTCGAAGCTGCCGACGAAGGCGTTATACGCCCCCGTCGCCTGATCGAGATTCTTGCCGACCCGCGCGATATGCGATCCCATCACCGCCATGCGCGCGTACAGCTCCTTGCCCAGCGCCGCGATCTCGCGCGCCTGTCCCGCGAGCTTTTCCTGCCGCCACACCGCCGCGACGGTGCGCGCGATCGCGATCAGGTTGGTCGGGGTCGCGAGCAGCACCTTGCGCTCGAACGCATAGTCCCAGAGGTCGTGATCCTGATCGAGCGCGGCGGCGAGGAAATGCTCGCCGGGAACGAACATCACGACGAAATCGGGCGTGTCGTCGAACTGGTTCCAATAGGATTTGGCGCCGAGCAGATTGACGTGCGTCTTCATCGCCGCGGCGTGCGCGGTCAGATGCGCCGCCTTCTCGCCCTCGTCGACCGCGCCGAACGCATCCTGATAGGCGTTGAGCGACACTTTCGCGTCGATGATCAGGCTCTGCCCGCCGGGCACCTTGACGACGACGTCGGGGCGGAGCCGCCCGCCCTCGCCATCGGCGACGCTGACTTCGGTCTGGAAATCGGCATGTTCGCTGAGTCCGCAGCTTTCGAGGACGTTGCGAAGCTGCTGCTCGCCCCAGCGGCCGCGCGCCTTGGGCGCGTTGCGCAGCGCGTTGACGAGCTTCGCCGCCTCGCTCGACACGCGCTCGGTGCCTTCGCGCATCGCGGCGATCTGGCCGTGGAGCAGGCCGAAGGCATTCTGCCGCTCGGCTTCGACCTTGCCGACCGCTTCCTCATATTTCTGCAGCCGGTCGTGGACGGGGGTCAGCAGCGCCTTCAGATTCTGCCCCGCGCTCTCCTCGCTCTGGCGAAAGCGCGCGTCGGCGCGTTCGAGGAACGCCTTCTGCGCCTCGCCGAGCATCGCCTGCCCGACCTCGCGGAACTGCGCGGTGAGCGCCGCCTGCGCACCCTGAAGCTGCGCGATCTGCGCGTCGTGCGCCGCATCGCGCGCCTTCTGCTCGGCAAGCAGCGCCGAAAGCTGCAGATCGGCCGCCTTGCGCGCCTCCGCTTCGGCCGCAAGGTCGGTGACCGCGGCGCGGAAGCGCTCCGACAATCCATCGCGCTCCGCCTTGAGCGCCCCCGCCTGCCGCCCGGCGAGCAGCCAGCCGATGAGGCCTCCGAGAAGGAGCGCGATAACGCCGACGATCAGCAAGGTAGCATCCATGACCGGAACATAGGACGAACAGCGCAGGCTTGGCTAGTCGCTATTTGGCCGGGAGAGGATAGCTTTGGGTGGAAAGCCGATATTCCTCCTCTTCGTCATTCCCGCGAAAGCGGGAATCCAGAGCGTGCGTCGGCTGACTCCGCCCTGGGTTCCCGCTTTCGCGGGAATGACGAGGATATGAGACGCAGAATGTCGCGTTCCGCTCGAAGCCCATTACCCCGCCCCGCTTCCCGCAAAGGGCAGGATCGCCCGATAGGCCTCGACCCCCGGCGCGCCGCCAATCGTCACGCTCTGCGTCAGCAGCCAGTAATGCCGCACGATCTCCGCCTGTTGCTCCAGTCCATAGCGGCTCAGCGGCCAGCCGGGTTTCAAACTGTAGTCATAGGTCGCGAAGGGATGCCGCATCAGCACCAGATACCAGCGCCCGCGCGTCTGCGCCTGCCAGACGTGCGTCATCTCGTGAAGGAACAGCCCCTTCGCCGCCAGTTCCTCGGCCCGTCCTCCCGCGGGACAGGAGAAGTCGTCGCAATAGACGCCGCCCTTCGGGTGGAAATGCAGGTCGCCCATCGGCGCCATGACGATCCGGCGCGGCTGGAAGAAAATCCATTTATAATGGCGGACCCGCACCCGCGCATAGTCGATGGCGTCGCCAAACACCGAACGGGCGAGCACGATTTCTCCGGCGGTGAGGGGGCGCGACGGGCGCGGCACTTCGGCCTATTTCTTCGCCGCGTCCGCCCCGGTCTTGCCGCCGCTCATATCCATCGAACCATGGTCCATGCCGGCCATCCCGTCGGCGCTCGCATTCGGCGCCGGCTTGATCGGCAGGTCGAACAGGATGCGTTCATTGTCGTTGTCGGTGAAGACGAAGGCCATCGGCAGCTTGCCCGCGCGCACCGCGGCGCCGTTGATGTGCCAGATCATCAGATGCTTGCCGCCGGGCTTGAATTCAAGCTTGCCCTTCGCCGGGACGACGGCGGCGGCGAGCGGCTTCATCGTGACGACGCCGTTTTCCTTGACGCTTTCGTGCATCTCGACCCGCTGCGCGAGGTCGGCGGTCACCGCGACCAGCTCGACGTCGCGCGGTCCACCCTCGACGGTGAAATAGCCCGCCGCGGGGCTGTCGGGCGTCGCCCCCATCTGGATATAGCCGGCGACCACGTTGAGCGGCTGTCCCGCGCCCAGATTCTTCTCGCACGCGGTCAGCGTGAGCGCGGTGGCGGCGAGCGCGGCGATTGCGAAGGGCTTCATGATGCTTGGGACTCCCGGAATGCGTCAATTTTCCTGTCCCAGATACGCCGTCAAAACCCTTGTGCCAAGGCAAAGCGCACCTATATCGCCCCCATCAAATCAACGCACGGCGTGCCTTTTCAGGGCGCCGAAGGAAGCAACAAGGACGAACATACCCATGGCAAAAGTGATCGGGATCGACCTCGGCACCACGAACAGCTGCGTCGCGGTGATGGAAGGCGGCAAACCCAAGGTTATCGAAAATGTCGAAGGCACGCGCACGACGCCGTCGATCGTCGCCTTCGCGAAGGACGGCGAGCGACTGATCGGCCAGCCGGCGAAGCGCCAGGCGGTCACCAACCCCGAAAACACCATCTTCGCGGTCAAGCGCCTGATCGGCCGCCGCTTCGACGATCCCATGACTAAGAAGGACATGGAACTCGTCCCCTACACCATCTCCAAGGGCACCAACGGCGACGCATGGGTCAAGGCGGGCGGCGAGGATTATTCGCCGTCGCAGATTTCGGCCTATATCCTTCAGAAGATGAAGGAAACCGCCGAGGCGTTTCTCGGCGAAAAGGTCGAGCAGGCGGTGATCACCGTTCCCGCTTACTTCAACGACGCCCAGCGCCAGGCGACCAAGGACGCCGGCAAGATCGCCGGCCTCGAAGTGCTGCGCATCATCAACGAGCCGACCGCGGCCGCGCTCGCCTATGGCCTCGACAAGACCGAGAACAAGACGATCGCGGTCTATGACCTTGGCGGCGGCACCTTCGACATCTCGATCCTCGAAGTCGGCGACGGCGTGTTCGAGGTGAAGTCGACCAACGGCGACACCTTCCTCGGCGGCGAGGATTTCGACAGCAAGATCGTCGAATATCTCGCCGACGGCTTCAAGAAGGACGAAGGCATCGACCTGCGCGGCGACAAGCTGGCGCTGCAGCGCCTGAAGGAAGCCGCCGAAAAGGCGAAGATCGAACTGTCGACCGCGCAGTCGACCGAGGTCAACCTGCCCTTCATCACCGCCGACGCCAACGGACCGAAGCACCTCGTCAAGACGATCACCCGCGCCGACCTGGAAAAGCTGGTCGAGGATCTGATCAAGCGCACGCTCGAACCGTGCAAGAAGGCGATCAAGGACGCCGGCGTCAGCGCCAGCGAAATCGACGAGGTCGTGCTTGTCGGCGGCATGACGCGTATGCCGCGCGTGCGCGAGGTCGTGAAGGACTTCTTCGGCAAGGAACCGCACACGGGCGTCAACCCCGACGAGGTCGTCGCGATCGGCGCCGCGATTCAGGCGGGCGTGCTGCAGGGCGACGTCAAGGACGTGCTGCTGCTCGACGTGACCCCGCTGAGCCTCGGCATCGAGACGCTGGGCGGCGTGTTCACGCGCATGATCGACCGCAACACCACCATCCCGACCAAGAAGTCGCAGGTCTATTCGACCGCCGACGACAATCAGTCGGCGGTGACGATCCGCGTGTTCCAGGGCGAGCGCGAAATGGCGGCCGACAACAAGATGCTCGGCCAGTTCGACCTCGTCGGCATCCCGCCGGCGCCGCGCGGCGTGCCGCAGATCGAGGTGACCTTCGACATCGACGCCAACGGCATCGTGTCGGTCCACGCCAAGGACAAGGGAACCGGCAAGGAGCAGCAGATCAAGATCCAGGCCTCGGGCGGCCTTTCCGACGCGGACATCGACCAGATGGTCAAGGACGCCGAGCAGTTCGCCGAAGAGGACAAGAAACGCCGCGAGGCGGCCGAGGCGAAGAACAACGCCGAAAGCCTGATCCACACGACCGAACGCCAGCTCGAAGAGCATGGCGACAAGGTCGATGCGGGCCTCAAGAGCGAGATCGAGGCGGCGGTGGCCGAAGCCAAGGCGGCGGTCGAAGGCGGCGATCCCGCCGCGATGACCGAAAAGTCGCAGGCGCTGGCGCAGGTCGCGATGAAGCTCGGCCAGGCGATCTATGAGAAGGAACAGCAGGCCGCGGCCTCCCCCGCCGCCGACGCTGGCGAGACCAAGGCCGACGAGGATGTCGTCGACGCCGAATTCTCGGAAGTCGAAGACGACAAGAAGTAAGGAATGAACCCTTCTCCCTCTCCCCTTCAGGGGAGAGGGCCGGGGAGAGGGGGACGATGGCAAGCCTGGCGACAGGGCCCTCGCCCCACCCGCGCCCCGGGGGGGGGTTCTGTTGGGGGGGTCTTCCCCCCCCCACC
>NZ_JAOZVW010000131.1:0-4082 GCF_025869345.1 Sphingopyxis sp. | reverse complement strand
GTCCGGCTTCGTCTCGCTCTTCGCTCCCACCCCCATCCTTCCTCCCCCCTCCCCCCCCCCCCCGGCCCCGGGCGGGGGCCGGCCCCCCGCCCCCCCCCACGATGGCAAGCCTGGCGACAGGCCCCTCTCCCAACCCTCTCCCCTGAAGGGGAGAGGGCTATTATTTTATGTCGCTCGACATCGATTATTACGAACTGCTGGAAGTCGAGCGCACCGCCGACGACAAGACGCTGAAGTCGGCGTATCGCAAGCTCGCGATGCAATATCACCCCGACAAGAATCCGGGGTGCGGCGACAGCGAGGCGCGCTTCAAGGCGATCAACGAAGCCTATGACTGCCTGAAGGATCCGCAGAAGCGCGCCGCCTACGACCGCTTCGGCAAGGAAGGCGTCAATGGCGCGGGCGGCTTCGGCGGCGGCAATGGCGCCGATTTCGGCGACATCGGCGACATCTTCGAATCGATCTTCGGCTCGGCGTTCGGCGGGCGCCAGCAACAGCGCGGCCCCGCGCGCGGCGCCGACCTGCGCTACGACATGGAGATCAAGCTCGAGGACGCCTTCACCGGCTGCTCGCGCGAGATTCAGGTCGACGTTGCCGCGCGCTGCGAGGCGTGCGACGGGTCGGGCGCGAAGCCCGGCACCTCGACCAATCGCTGCTCGACTTGCGCCGGCCACGGCAAGGTGCGCGCGCAGCAGGGCTTTTTCATGGTCGAGCGCACCTGCCCGACCTGCCAGGGTGCGGGCGAAGTCATCGCCGACCCCTGCAATAGCTGCCACGGGGAGGGCCGCGTCGATCGGCGCAAGACGCTGACCGTCACCATCCCGCCGGGGGTCGACGAGGGCACCCGCATCCGCCTGTCGGGCGAGGGCGAGAGCGGCGCGCGCGGCGCGGCGCCGGGCGACCTCTACATCTTCCTCCACATGGCGCGGCACAAAGTCTTCGAGCGCGAGGGCACGACGCTGTTCACCCGCGCGCCGATCAGCTTCACCACCGCGGCGCTCGGCGGGTGCATCACCATCCCTGGGCTCGACGGCAAGAAGCACGAGATCAACATTCCCACCGGCATCCAGTCGGGCAAGCAGCTCCGCCAGCGCGGCGCCGGTATGCCGGTCCTCAACGGCCGCGGCCACGGCGACCTCGTCGTCCAGATCGACGTCGAGACGCCGACGAAGCTCAGCGCCAAGCAGAAGGAATTGCTTCAGGCGTTCCGCGAGACCGAGACCGGCGAGGAATGCCCCGCGAGCCAGGGCTTCTTCGGCCGCATCAAGGAAATGTGGGACGATCTGACGGAGTGACCGTCGCCCCCGCGCAGGCGGGGGCCGCTGGAGGTTTACGCAGCGACGAAGGGCAAAGCCGACAGCGGCCTCCGCCTGCGCGGGGGTGACGAAACTCCAACTCTGTCATCCCCGCGAAAGCGGGGACCCAGGGGCGGAGTCAGCCGATGCACGCTCTGGGTCCCCGCTTTCGCGGGGATGACAAAAGGGATTAACCAATCTCTCCCCGCAATTCGTCGATCAGCGCCTTCACCTTCGGCAGTCGGCCCTCCTCCTCGTCCAGGATCGCGTGGAACGCGCGCCGCTTGATCGCCGCGAGCTCGTCGGCGGGCATGGCCCGCTCGCCGGTCACGCTGCTCGCGACGATATCGATCAGCCGGTCGGCGCCGTGGAGCCGCCCCCAGAGATAGTCGTTCTCGCGATAGGCGCGGCTGAAGAAGGCGCCGAAGCTGTTGAATTCGACCCCCTTGAGCATCGCCGCCGCGCCGCCGGTGCGGATCGCGGTCGCGTCGGAGGGGGATATGCGGTCGATCTTGATCGGATCGAA
The DNA here is from genome assembly GCF_025869345.1 of Sphingopyxis sp. Lineage (GTDB taxonomy): Bacteria > Pseudomonadota > Alphaproteobacteria > Sphingomonadales > Sphingomonadaceae > Sphingopyxis. Next base: position 2,261 of record NZ_JAOZVW010000131.1, on the reverse strand, counting down.
CTCGTCGAACCCCTCACCCTGCAGCAACGGCAAGGTCGCGATGTCGTAAAAGGGATAGCCGAGATAGGCGAGCAGCAGCGTCCGCCGGTCGTCCTTGGGCAGGCCGCCGAGCGCTTCCGCAACGAACGCGTCGCCTTCGGCATCGGCGCGGATCAGGTCGCGGTGCGCGGCAAGGCCGTCGAGCCATTGCCCCGCATCGGCGTCGGCGGGCACGTCGATGCCAGCAAGCCAGCTATCGTTCTGGCGCTCGAGATAGAGGCCGAGCGCGGTGAAGATCGCCTCGCGCATCGCGTCGCAGGCTGGATCGCGCGCGTCGCGCTTGGCCTCGACCACCCGGTCGAGTTCGCGCGCGAGGAAGCGCAGGCGGCGAATGCGAAAGCCGAGGTCGTGACTGCGGAAGAAATCGACCGCATCGTCGCTCGCCCCCGCGCCGCGGCGCCCCGACAGCCGGTCGAGACCGCGCGCACGGACCTCGTCCCAGATCGCGGCGCGGCGATTGCGCCGGTGGATGTCGCCTTCAGGCGGCGCGAGCCGGTCGACGACGCCGACCAGTTCCTCGACGATCGCCGACAGTTTGAGATGCCCGTAGGGCGCGAAGGCGAAGCCCGCGCGCGTCGCCGCCTGGTCCTGCGCCTTGGCGCGCCATTTCTGCAGCCGCGCCGGGGTCGGCGTGTCGAGGAAGAAGGTCGTGCCGAACAAGGCCGCGACCTGTTCCTCGACCTCGACCTTCATCGCGTCGACGATATGCTGCATCCGGCGGATGCGGCGCGACATGGCCTCGATCGCCTCGACATTCTCGCGGATCGGCTGCTCGCGCGGGATTTCGGACAGCGCGCCGAGGATCGTCGACAGGAAGCCGGGCAGCTTCGGCGCCCCATCCCCGCCATCGCCGTCCGCTGCTACGCCGGGCTTGCCGAAGCTGATCGAGCGGTAATCGGGCTTGGGATCGATATAGACGAAGCGCCGGTCGACCTCGCGCCGCGCCGGGCGCTGCTTGAGCGCCGCGATCGCGGGGCGGAACGGCGCGTTGGCGAGCACCGATCCGTCGATCAGCACGCGGTCGGCGGGGTCGGCCTCGCCGCCGGCGGGAAGCTGGGTGCGAAGGAAGGCATCGCGGGCTGGCCAGGCGATCCGGCGCGTGTGGAGCACCCGGTCGAGCTCGCGCAGCGTGAAGGGCGGGAAGGCGCCCGGAAAGCTCGCGGTCGCGCGCGCCGCGGCGACGAGCCCCGGCACGTCGTCGTCGAGGCTTTTGTCCGCGCGCGCGTCCTGCCGGAAATGCAGCATCAGCCGATGCTCCTGCTCGGTGACGCGCGGCGGGCTGTTGAGCGACAGCGGGGCGCTGTGCCCCGCAAAATCGGTGACCGACACGAACAGATCGACCGGCTGGCCCGCCGGCACCAGCGCCGGTCCTTTCGGACCCGCGTCCATCGCGTCGAACGCATCGAGCAGCAGGCCCGAGAAAGTCTCGCCGCCGAAGGGCGGTTCGAACCAGCGCGCGCGGACGAAGCGCGACAGCTTGGCGCGCACCTCGTCCTGCGCGGTTTCGCCTACGGTACGGTCGATGACGTTGCCGCGCCGCTTCATCGCCCAGCCGGCGATCGGCACCGCCCAGAATTTCGTCGCCGCCGACAACGGCCGCGCGTCGGGGTCGAGCAGGCTGTCGACGTCGGCGTCCTTCAGCCACAGCTCGGTCAGCGGGTCGAGCGAATGGCCGCCGGCGATCGCGCGCGCGAGGAAGATGCCGTTGATCCCGCCCGCGCTCGCCCCGGCGACGATATCGGCCAGCACGCGCAGCTTGACCCCGCTCCGTTCGGCGATCGCCGCGAGCAGTTCGCCATAGACGCGGCCCGACCCCGCCTGCGGTGCGCCCTCGTGAAAGGCGCGCGACGCCGCGGACAGCCGCCAGACCTCCTTGGTGATGCCGTGCATATAGACGGCGAGGCTGATGCCGCCGTAGCAGATCAGGGCGAAGCGTAGTTCCTTTTCCCGCATCGGGAGCGTGATAGCGCGCTTTGGGGAGCGGCGTCACCCCCGCTGCGGCGATGCATGGTCGGGGGTGAGGAGCCGACGTTCCCAAATCTTCGTCATTCCCGCGAAAGCGGGAACCCAGAGCATGCGTCGGCTGACCCCACGCTGGGTTCCCGCTTTCGCGGGAATGACGAGGATTGGGGATGAAGGCTGTCGCTCGCCTGCCGCCTATAATCTCTCGTCATCCCGGACTTGATCCGGGATCCATTCATCCGGCGCTGAGACAATGGATC
>NZ_JAOZVW010000130.1 GCF_025869345.1 Sphingopyxis sp. | reverse complement strand
GGGGTCCCGCTTGTCCCGCTGCTTAGCGGGACCCCGGATCAAGTCCGGGGTGACGATGGCGGTGTATTCCTTGCTCTTGTCCGCGTCCTATGCTTTGCGCCCATCATGCCCGTTCGCACGCTCTTCGCCACACATTTTTACGAGGCCGACATCGGCGCCCCCGAACTGCTCGAAGAGCTGGAGGAAAGCTGCCGCCTGTTCGCCGAGGAAGACCGCGCGGGGCGCGCGTGGAGCCGCGAGCATGGCTATAAGGGCTATACCAGCTATGCGAGCCTCGGCGACCTGCCCGAGCGCGATCCCGCTTTCCATGACCTCAAGCGCCTGCTCGACAAGCAAGTGAAAGCCTTCGCCAAGGCATGCCATTTCGACCTTGCGAAGCCGCTGAAGCTCGACAGCCTGTGGGTCAACATCTTGAAACCCGGCGGCACCCACAGCGGACATATCCATCCGCACAGTATCGTGTCGGGCACCTTCTACGTCGCGGTCCCGCCGGGATCGGGGGCGCTGAAGCTGGAGGATCCGCGCCTGCCGATGCTGATGGCCGCGCCCGGCCGCACCGGCGACGCGCCCGAGCATCTGCAGCCCTTCATCTATGCCGAACCGGCGGCGGGGCGCGTCTTCCTGTGGGAAAGCTGGCTGCGGCACGAAGTGATGCCGAACGCCGCGAAGGGCGAGCGGATTAGTATCAGCTTTAACTATCGCTGAGGCGTTCCTATATGGGCGCCACCGTTAGACCAAGCCCCTCTTCCCGTTCGCGTCGAGCGAAGTCGAGACGCCTCTCGACCTTGCATTGCATCGATGGGTGTCTCGACTTCGCTCGACACGAACGGGTTTCCGGGGCGTATTGAAAGCCATCCCATGACCGCGACCTACGACGCCGACCTCCAGCTTTTCATCGATGGTGCATGGCGGAGCGGTGAGGGGCGCGAGGAACGGCCGGTTCATAATCCCGCGACCGCGGCCACGATCGCCGAACTGCCGGTCGCGACCGCGGCCGACCTCGACGAAGCGCTCGCCGCCGCGGCGCGCGGTTGGCCGGTGTGGCGCGCGAAGACCCCCGACGAGCGCGCGGCGCTGATGCACAAGGCGGCAGGGCTGATCCGCGAGCGCGCTGACCATATCGCGACGCTGCTGACCCTCGAACAGGGCAAGCCGATCGCCGAAGCGCGCGGCGAGGTACTGTCGGCGGCGACGCTCTTCGCCTATTTCGCCGAGGAAGGGAAACGCATCACCGGGCGCGTCGTCCAGCGTCCCGCCGGCCAGCGGTCGATGGTGCTGAAACAGCCGGTCGGTCCGGTCGCGGCGTTCAGCCCGTGGAATTTCCCGGTCAATCTGATGGTCAAGAAGATCGCCCCCGCGCTCGCCGCGGGCTGCGTCGTGATCGCCAAGGCGCCCGAGGAGGCGCCGGGCTGCACCAGCGCGATCATGCGCTGCATCGCCGACGCGGGCATAGCGGGCGATGTCGTGCAGCTCGTCTACGGCAATCCCGACATGATCAGCCGCCATCTACTCGGCAGCGACGTGATCCGCAAGGTCAGCTTCACCGGCTCGACCGCGGTCGGCAAGCATCTGATGAAGCTCGCCGCCGACCGCGTGCAGCGGATCACTATGGAACTCGGCGGGCACGCCCCGGTGCTGATCTTCGACGATTGCGATCTGGAAGCGACGCTCGACCGGGTGGTCGCACAGAAGTTCCGCAATGCGGGACAGGTCTGCGTCTCGCCGACGCGCTTCTATGTCCAGCAGGGCATTTACGACGCCTTCGTCGCGGGCTTTGCGGAACGCACGAAAAAGGTCCGCGTCGGCAGCGGGCTCGACCCCGACACGCAGATGGGGCCGCTCGCCAACGCGCGCCGCGCGCCCGCTTTGGAGGCGATGATCGCCGACGCGACCGCGAAAGGCGCGCGGGTGATCGCGGGCGGCGAGGCGACCGGCACCGGCTATTTCTTCCAGCCGACCGCGCTCGCCGATGTGCCGCTCGACGCCGATGCGATGAACAACGAACCTTTCGGCCCGATGGCGCTGATCCGCCCGTTCGGCACCGAGGAGGAAGCGCTCGAACAGGCGAACCGGCTACCCTACGGCCTTGCGGCCTTTGCCTTCACCGAGAACGGCCGCCGCATCAACCGCGTCGCCGACGGCATCGAAAGCGGCATGGTCGGCGTGAACAGCTTCGTCATTTCGGCGAGCGACATGCCGTTCGGCGGGATCAAGGAATCGGGCTTCGGCAGCGAAAGCGGGCCCGAGGGGCTGGATGGCTATCTGGTGACCAAGGCGGTGCATATTTATTGAGCGCTGCGCCCGACCAAGCTGGGTTGGATGTCTGCTTTGGGGTGGAGAGCGGACGGTGGCTTACCCACCGTTCGTCATCCCGGGCTTGACCCGGGATCCCGCTTTTTCCTGCGAATGAGCGGCCTTCGATCTCAAGCGGGACCCCGGATCAAGTCCGGGGTGACGAAAAGAGAAACGTCAACAGCCGGCCGTTTCCGGTCATTCTTCGTGGCCAGCAGTCAATCGCGCTCCAGCGCCACGAAATCGCGCCCCATCGGCGCCAAGTGCGCGCCGCCATCGACGAAGATCGTCTGCCCCGTCACCGCTTCGGCGCGCGCCAGATAGACGACCGCGTCGGCGATCTGCGCGGGGGTCGGCAGCGCGCCGAGTGGCATCCGCCGTGCCAGCCGCTCGACCTGCGTGTCCGAATAATCGTCAGTCGCCATCGTCAGCCCCGGCGCGACGGCGTTGACGCGCGCGCGGTTGCCGAAGGCGACCGCCAGCGTCGCGGTCGCCTGCCACAGCGCCGACTTCGACAGGCTGTAGGCAATCTGGTCGGGCACCGGCTGCGCGACGCGCTGGTCGACGATGTTGACGATCGCCGGCCGCGTGCTGGCGCTTGCCGCGACGAGCGCCTTTGCGAGCATCACCGGCGCCGACAGGTTGATCTGCATCATCTCGGCCAGCGCCGCCGCCGACAGGTCGGGCCATTCGCCCTCGGCGAACAAAGCGGCGTTGTTGACGAGCAGGTCGGGGGCGCGGCCGAAGGCTTCGACTACCGCCGGGATCAGCGCGTCGACCGCGGCCGGATCGGCGAGGTCGGCGGCGAAGCTGCGGTGCTCCGCTCCGGTCTCGGCAAGCGCCTCCGCCAGCACCGGATCGGCGGCCGCCTCGGTCCGCTTGTGCAGCGCCAGCGCATAGCCCTCGCGTGCCAGCCGCGCCGCGATGGCGGCGCCGACGCGGTGCAGCCCGCCGGTGACCAGCGCCAGCTTCTGCGTCATTTCCGGGCGCGCCGCATCGTGATCCCGATCTCCTCGCCTTCCTCGGCGATCGCCAGCTTGACGATCTTGACCTCGATCTCCTCGACCTTGTCGTCCTGCAGGAAGAGGGTGTCGATGATATGGTCGGCGACGCTTTCGATCAGCACGAAATGGACGTCCTTGGGGATGCCGTCGGTCGCCGCGAATTTCAGGTGCATGTAATTCTTCGAGCGGCTGAGCGGGGTCGTCGGCTCGTAATGATCGGCGATCGCCAGTTTCGCGCGCACCGAGATGCGCAGCGGCTGCGGCAGGTGCGTTTCTTCGGAGTAGATGCCGGTGAGCACCTGGACGGTCAGCCCGTCGACTTCCAGCCACAATGTATCGGTCACAAGAATTTCCTGTTCGGCGAGACCGATATTCGGCTTTTCATCGCCGACCCCGGACCCTAAAGCGCCGCCGCATTAGCGAAAGGGTGTGCGTTGGTCGAGTTACTTCCATTGTCCGATATCGAACCGCAGGCGGTCGAGGCTCTCCTCGACGCCGCTTTCGGATCGGGTCGCTTTGGACGAACCGCCTACCGCATCCGCGAAGGCGCGGATGCGGTGCCCGCGCTCAGCTTCGCGCTCGTCGAAGGCGGTGTGCTGATCGGCACGATCCAGTGCTGGCCGGTCGCGCATCGCGCAGCGGATGGCGCGGCGACGCCGCTCGTCATGGTCGGCCCGGTCGCGGTGCGTCCCGACGTCCAGCGCGGCGGCCACGGCCGCGCGCTGATGGCGCATATGCTGGCGGCGGCGGAGACCCGCGCCGACAGCGCGCTGATGATGATCGGCGATCCCGAATATTACGGCCGCTTTTTCGCTTTCACCGCCGAGGCGACGGGGGCGTGGGACTTGCCGGGACCGTTCGAGCGGCGACGCCTGCTGGCGCGGGCGGTGAACGGGCACGCGCTGCCGACCGCGGCGGGGACGATCGGGCCGCGCTAGAGAAGATTCGCGCAGAGGCCGCAGAGCGCGCAGAGATTTGGTTCACGCGGAGACGCGGAGGCGCGGAGATTATGGCTCGGGCCGACAGGCCCCTTCATACTCCGCCCCGTTGCGATTCCAGACAGGCCGCAGGAGAAGGCCGCTTCGCGGCGGGCGCCATCTCTCCGCGCCTCCGCGTCTCCGCGTGAATTTCTTTTCTTCTCTGCGCTCTCTGCGGCCTCTGCGCGAATCGCTTATGCGGTCGGACTTGCACCGACCGCCTATCCCCCTATGTCGGTTCCATGGTCAGCCCCGCGCCTTCGCTTCCCAGGGATTTCTCGCAACTCTCGCTCACCGAAGCCGCCGAACTGCTCGCCGCGCGCCGATTGCCGCCGGTCGAGCAATGGCATCCCGAGCGCGAAGGCGACAGCGCGATGGAGATTCGCGCCGACGGGAGCTGGTATCACGAGGGCGGGCGGATCAACCGGCCCGCGATGGTCCGGCTCTTCTCGACGATCCTGCGGCGCGAGCCCGACGGCCGCCACGTCCTCGTCACCCCCGCCGAAAAGCTCAGCATCGCGGTCGAGGATATGCCGTTCCGCGCGGTCGAGATGAAGAGCGAAGGCGAGGGGCAAATGCGTAAGCTCGTCTTTCGGCTCGACACCGACGATCTGGTGATGGCGGGTGCCGACCACCCGCTAAGTTTCGGCCGCGATCCCGACGCCCCCGACCCGCGCCTGCATGTGCGCGGGGTGCTCAGCAACGGGCTCGAAGCGCGGATCGACCGCGCGCTTTATTACGAGATCGTCGAGATGGCGCTCGCGGAGGGCGCGGAGCCGCCCGCGATCTGGTCGAACGGCGCGTGCTTTCCGCTGGTGGACGCCTGATGCTGTCGGAGAAATTGCGCGCCGCGCTCGACAATCTGCTCCCCGATTCCGGATCGGACGAGGGGTATCTGCTCCACGGTCAGAGCCTGCGCGATGCCGCGGTGCTGATCGCCTTCACCGATCGGCCCGACCCCGGCGTGATCCTGACCCAGCGGCCGCAATGGCTGCGCAGCCACGCGGGGCAGGTCGCCTTTCCGGGCGGCAAGGTCGATCCCGGCGACCGCGACGTCGTCGATGCGGCGCTGCGCGAGGCCGAGGAGGAGATCGGGCTCCACCGCCGCGACGTCGCGATCGCGGGGCCGACCGACGCCTATCGTTCGGGCAGCGGCTATCATATCACCCCCGTGCTCGGCGTGATCCCGCCCGACCTGCCGCTCGATCCCAATCCCGATGAGGTCGAGGCGTGGTTCGAGGTGCCGCTCGACATATTGTTCGACCCCGGCAATTATCAGTTGCACCATGCCAATTGGCAGGGGCAGGACCGCCATTATTACGACATGGACTGGCAGGGACGGCGGATCTGGGGTGTGACGGCCGATATCATCATCAACCTCGCGCGGCGGCTGCCGCCGGACTGGCATCGATGACGGTGCTGCCCGAGGCCGCATGGAGACGCGCGCCCGGCCTGCGGCGGATCGTCGCGGCGCTGCGTGCCGACGGCGGCGCGGTCAAGGTCGTCGGCGGCGCGGTGCGCGACACGCTGCTCGGGCTTGCCGTGACCGACATCGACCTTGCGACGCCGCTGCTGCCGCTGGAGGTAACGGCGCGCCTCGAAGCCGCCGACGTCAAGGTGATCCCGACCGGCATCGCGCACGGCACGGTCACCGCGATCGCGAGCGGCGAGCGGCACGAGATCACGACGCTGCGCCGCGACGTTGCCACCGACGGGCGCCGCGCGACGATCGCTTTCGCAGACGACTGGCGCGAGGATGCGGCGCGGCGCGACTTCACGATCAACGCGCTCTACGCCGACCCCGACAGCGGCGCGGTCGACGACTGGTTCGGCGGCCTCGCCGATCTGGAGGCGGGGTGCGTGCGCTTCATCGGCGACGCGGCGACGCGCATCGCCGAGGATCATCTGCGCATTCTGCGCTTTTACCGCTTCGCATCGCGCTTCGGCCGGGGCGCGCTGGAGGCCGCGAGCCACGCCGCGGTCGTCGCGGCGCGCCAGTCGCTCAAGAGCCTGTCGCGCGAGCGCATCGCCGACGAGCTGCTGAAGATCGTGTCGCTGCCCGATCCGCGCGCCATCGCGGGGCAGATGGCGGCCGACGGCATCTTCGCGGTGATCCTGCCCGAACTCGATGGCGGCTTTGCCGCGACGCTCGACCGGCTGCTCGCCAATGAGGCCGCCGCTGCGATGGGTCCTGCGCCGCTGCGCCGTCTTGCCGCGCTGCTCCCCGCCGATGGCGCCCCCGCCGAACAGGTGGCGAGCCGGCTCCGGCTCTCGACGCGGCAGCGCAAGCATCTGGGGGCGGTTGCGGCGCATCGCGGCGTGCGCAGCCCGGCGCGGCAGCTTGCCCACGGCATCGGGGTCGAGGCGGCGCGTGACGCCTGGCTGTTCGCGGAAAGCCCGTCCGACGCCCAGGCGGCGGTCGCGGCGCTGGATGGCTGGGACGTGCCGCTGCTGCCGGTCAAGGGTGGCGATATCATCGCGCGCGGCGTGACCGCGGGCCCCGAGGTCGCCCGCATCCTACGCGCGGTCGAGGCGATATGGGTGGCGGAGGATTATCCCGATGCCGCGCGCGTCGGCGCGATCGTCGATCAGATGATCGGCCGCTCCAGCGCGCCGCGCCAATAGGCGAGCGCCGCCGCGGCCTCCATCGGCCGCGCGAACAGAAAACCCTGCCCGAAGTCGCAGCCGAGCGCCGAAAGCAGCCGCGCCTGGTCGGCGGTTTCCACCCCTTCCGCCGTCGTGCGCATTCCCAGCACTTCGGCCAGGCTCTGGATCGTGCGGACGATCGCGGCCTTGTCGCGATCCTCGACCATATGGTCGACGAAGCTGCGGTCGATCTTGAGCACGTCGAGCGGCAGGCGCTGAAGGTAAGCGAGGTTCGAATAGCCGGTGCCGAAATCGTCCATCGCGACGCGTGCTTCGAGCGCCTTGAGTTCGCTGAGCACCGACAGCGCGAGGTCGGGATCGCCGATGATCGCGCTTTCGGTGAGTTCGATCATCAGCCGCTCGCCGCCGATCGCATTGGCGGCGAGCGCGTCGCGCACCACCGCCGCGACATCGTCGCGCACGAGCTGGATCGCCGAGACGTTGACCGAGATATAGCAATCGACCGACTGGCCGTCGTTCGCCCGGTCCCAGTCGGCGAGCGTCGCCGCCGCCTTGCCGATCGCCCATTGGCCGAGCGGGACGATGAGCCCCGAATCCTCGGCGATGGGAATGAATTCGGTCGGCGGGATCGACAGTCCGTCGCTGGTGTTCCAGCGCGCGAGCGCCTCGAACCCGGCGACGGTGCCGGTCGCGAGTTCGACCAGCGGCTGAAACTCAAGGTGGAGCCGGTCCTCCTCGATCGCGCTTCTCAATTCGGTTTCGAGGCCGAAGCGATTGTCGGACAGGATCGCCGCCTCGGGTTCGTAGATTTCGATGCGGTCGGTGCGCTTGGCGCGTTTCAGCGCGATCTGCGCGTGGCGGATCTGGTCGGCGATATCGGTGTCGATGCCGGGTTGGATCGCGCAGCCGATCGCGCAATCGACGCTGACCTTCAGTTCGCCGATGCGGAACGGATGGTCGAAGCAGCCGCGGATGCGGCGCGCCATCTCGCGCACGTCGGCCTTACCGCCGGGGACGCGCGACGAGATGGCGAATTCGTCGCCGCCGGTGCGCGCCAATATGTCGCCGCTGCGCAGGCTCGATTTCAGGCGGCGCGCGACGGTGATGATCAGTTCGTCGCCCGCCATGGGACCGATATGTTCGTTGATGCGCGAAAAGCGCGCAAGATCGAGCAGCAGGATCGCATGATCGCCGCTGGCCTCGCCATCGCTGCGCTGCTCGACGAGTTCTTCGAAGCCGGCGCGGTTGGGCAGGCCGGTCAGGCTGTCGGAGACGAGTTCGCGGCGCAGATTGCGCTCGGTCATCATCTCCTGCGTGCGGTCGATCAGCGTCAGCAGGAACAGGCCTGTGTCGCCGCCTTCGCCGGGCAGAGGGCCGATCGAGCCGCGCAGGTCGCGCGCCGCGACGCCCTTGCCGAGGCGGCACGAAAATTCCTGCGCGCCGCCCGTATCCTGCGGCGCGCGTTCGATCGCGCGGCGCAGCTCGATGGGAGCGTTCACGCCCGCGGGTGACAAATCGAGCTTGTCGAACGCGGCATTGCTGGCGTGCAGGCTGAAGTTGCCGCGCGACAGCGGGCGGATCAGCGCCGCCGGAACGGGCAGGGCGTCGATCCAGCCGACGAACAAGGATGGCCGGTCTTCGCCGGTTCTATCGATAGGCATAAGCGTGGGTTTTAAGCGACCTTTCCCCATTGGTCGTTGCCTAAAGGAGTGGAAGTAAAGAAGGGATTTACGGCAACAGGTAAATGCGATCAGTCGAAACGGTTGTTCCGCGGGAAGCCCGTGGGGGGCATCCGTCCTGATGCGCTGCGCGCGACGCGCCAGGGGCCGAGATCGCTTTCGGTGCGGGTGCGGCCGGTATCGCCGCCCATCGTCCAGCTCAGCCCCTCGGCGAAAACGAAGCTGATCGCGTCGGACAGGCCGCCGTCGCGATACTTTTGCAACGTTACCCCCTGGCCCCTTGCCATCACCGGCATTTCGGTGATCGGAAAGACCACGAGCTTGCGGTTCTCGCCCACCACCGCGATGCTGTCGTCGCTCGGCGCGATCGGGCGGACGACGGAAAGCTGCGCCTTCGGCTTCAGGTTGACGACGCCCCGGCCCTTGCGCGTTTCGGCGACGGCGTCGGCCATCTGGGCGATGAAACCATGACCGCTCGTCGAGGCGAGGAGCAGGCGCCCCTCGGCGCTCGCCGGGATCAGCGCGACGATGCGCGCCTCGGGATCGATATCGACCATCAGCCGCAGCGGCTCGCCGAAGCCGCGTCCGCCGGGCAGCTTGTCGGCGCCGACGGTGTAGAAGCGCCCGTCGCTCGCCGCGACGAGCAGCTTGTCGGTCGTCTGTGCGTGCGCCGCGAAGGCGAGGTCGTCGCCTTCCTTGAACTTGAACTCGCCCCACTGGTCGGGCGCGACATGGCCGCGCTGGGCGCGAATCCAGCCGCGCTTCGAGAGGATCACCGTCACCGGCTCCTTCTCGATCATCGCGTCGAGCGGAATGTCGCGCGCGGGCGCCGCCTCGGCCAGCGTCGTGCGGCGGGCGCCGAGCGCGGTGTCGGGGCCGTAGATGGCGCGCAGCGCGCCGAGGTCGCGTTTCAGCCGGGTGCGCTGGCGCGCCGGGCTCTCGACCAGCTTGACCAGTTCCTCGCGTTCGGCGGTCAGCGCGTCCTGTTCGCGCTTCAATTCCATTTCCTCGAGCTTGCGCAAACTGCGCAGGCGCATGTTGAGGATCGCTTCGGCCTGGCGGTCGGTGAGCAGGAATTCGGCCATCATCACCGGCTTGGGCTCGTCCTCGGTGCGGATGATCTCGATGATCCGGTCGAGGTTGAGGAAGGCGATCAGGTAACCGCCGACGAGTTCGAGCCGGTCGTCGATCTTGGCGATGCGGTGCTTCGAGCGGCGGACCAGCACGACGATCTGATGCTCGAGCCATTCGGTGAGAAGCTGGTGCAGGCCCATCACCTTCGGCGTCCGCGTCGCGTCGAGGACGTTGAGGTTGAGCGCGAAGCGGCTTTCGAGCTCGGTCAGCCGGTAGAGGCTTTCCTTGAGGATGTCGGGGTCGACGTTGCGGCTCTTGGGCACCAGCACGATGCGCAGATCTTCGGCGCTTTCGTCGCGGACATCCTCGAGGATCGGCAGTTTCTTGTCGGCGATGAGCTGCGCGATCTGTTCGATCAGCTTGCCCTTGGCGACGCCATAGGGGATTTCGCTGACGACGAGCTGCCAGGTGCCGCCCGTCTGCTTTTCGATGCCGGATTCTTCCCAGGCGCCGTCCGCGTCCTTGCCGGTCGAGAAGCGCGCGCGGACGCGAAAGCCGCCGCGGCCGGTTTCATAGGCGTGGGCGATCGTCTCCGGGCTGTCGACGATGATGCCGCCGGTCGGAAAGTCGGGGCCTTTGACATGTTCGAGCAGCTCGGCGAGCTCGGCCTTCGGATTTTCGATCAGCAGCAGCGCGGCGTCGATCACCTCGGCGGCATTGTGCGGCGGAATGTTCGTCGCCATGCCGACCGCGATCCCGCTCGCGCCGTTGGCGAGCAGGTTCGGGAACAGACCCGGCATGATCTCGGGCTCTTCGTCTTCGCCGTTGTAGGTCGGCTTGAAATCGACCGTGCCCTCGTCGAGCCCCTGCATCAGGTCGATCGCGACGCGCGTCAGCCGCGCCTCGGTATAGCGGTAGGCCGCGGCGTTATCGCCGTCGATATTGCCGAAATTGCCCTGGCCGTCGACGAGCGGATAGCGGAGCGAGAAATCCTGCGCGAGACGGACCATCGCGTCATAGACCGCGGTGTCGCCGTGCGGATGGAATTTGCCGATGACGTCGCCGACGACGCGCGCCGATTTCTTGTAACCCTGCGACGGATCGAGCCGCATCGCGCGCATCGCCCACAGCAGGCGGCGGTGAACCGGCTTCAGCCCGTCGCGCAGATCGGGCAGCGACCGCGCGGTGATCGTCGACAGCGCATAGACGAGATAGCGTTCGGACAATGCGCTGTCGAACGGGGTGTCGATGCCGTCGCCCGGGGATTTTGGGGGCTCAGAAGGGGGAAGGTCGTCGGAATTACTCGCCATTGCCCGGAGCCGATAGCAAGGCTGGCGCGCCAAGGCAAAGACGAAGCATCGCCCGGCTGGGGCGGGGGGCAGGGGCGCCTGTTTTGGGGTGGGGAGCGGACGGTGGCTTACCCACCGTTCGTCATCCCGGGCTTGACCCGGGATCCCGCTTTTTCCTGCGAATGAGCGGCCTTCGATCTCAAGCGGGACCCCGGATCAAGTCCGGGGTGACGAAAAGAGAAACGTCAACAACCGGCCGTCTCCCGACAATCCCCGTCGCGCAGCAACAAGGAGGGGTCGCTAACCGCCCTTCTTCTTCTGCGCCCGCGCCACGCGGACGCCCTCGATGAACTGCTTTTCGTTCACTTTCACGGCAAGCCCCTTATCCGACAGGAAAAAAGCAGCGCGCGGCATCGTGATATTGCCTTCGCTGGTGGTCAGCACCGCGCCCTGCGCCACGATTTCCTTGACCTTGCCCAGCACCGCCGCACCGTCGGCGCTGCGCACCGCCGCCCCCGGCTTCAGGGCGCCATCGACCGCCGCCGCATCGGCCTCGGCTTCCTTCAGCACGGCGAGGATCTTCGCCTTGGGTGCCTTGAGGGCGGGCCCCTTCGCCGACTTTACGAACGCATCCTTCGGCACGACCAGACCGTTGCCGTCGATCGCCACCGCGACCTTGTCGCCCGCCACCTTGACGATCTGCCCGACCTCTTCGCCATTCTGGTCATAGACCTTCGTGCCGGGCGTCAACGAAGCGGCCGCCGCCGCGCCCTGCGCGCACGCAGGGAAAGCGGCAAGCGGTGTAAGGCCGGCAAGACACAGCGCGATGAGCGCACCGGAAGGTTTGAACATGAAGGCTCCTGTCGAACGGTAGTGGCCCGTCCGTGAAGCATCGCGCGCGGCCACACCAAATACTTAGCTGCCCGGCCGTGCTGCGGATACGGCGAGCCGACGAAAGCCGCCCTGACGATCGGGAGAAAGATCGCCGTCGTCCCGTCGCAAAATATCGACCGATCAGCCATAGGGAACGGCCATCCGGCGTCTGCCTTCGGCCGAAAGCAGTCGTCAGCCGGGAGGGCCGAATTGCCCTCCCATCGCAATTCCGATCACACGCCCTGCCTTCGGGTTTCAGCGCATCAAGCAATTCTGCTTGGACTCTGACGCGATGCCGGGAGATGTCGCGATCGTCGACGCTGCGCCGGCCCTGCTGGCCGGCGATCGAGGGGCTGGCCCATGTCACGATGGTTTGCCCCCGGCGCCGGCGCCATGAAGCATCAGGAAAGTCCAAAGCGATGAGTGATCGTATTGCCGCAGCCGCCAAACTGGCCCCCTCCGCCTCGCTGACCGTCGAGGAGGTGCTGCGGGTGCGCCACTGGAACGATCATCTGTTCAGCTTTTCGATCAGCCGCCCGCCCAGCTTTCGTTTCCGTTCGGGCGAATTCGTGATGATCGGGCTGCCCGGCGGCGAGGGGCGGCCGCTGCTGCGCGCCTATTCGATCGCGAGCCCCGCCTGGTCGGACGAGATCGAATTTCTGTCGATCAAGGTGGCCGACGGCCCGCTGACCTCGCGCCTGCAGAAGATCGCGCCGGGCGACCCCATCTACCTCGGCCGCAAGCCGACCGGGACGCTTGTCGCCGACGCGCTGCTGCCGGGCAAGCGGCTGTTCCTGCTCTCGACCGGCACCGGCCTCGCGCCCTTCCTCAGCCTGGCGCGCGATCCCGACATCTATGACCGCTTCAGCCAGGTCGTGATCGTCCATTGCGTGCGGCAGGTCAGCGACCTTGCGTTCCGCGAGGAACTTGAAAGCCAGCTCGCGGGCGATCCGCTGGTGCAGGATCAGGCGCTGCTGCAATTCCATTATCTGCCGACCGTGACGCGCGAGCCCTTCCGTATCGAAGGGCGCATCGATGCGCTGATCGACAACGGCCGCCTGTTCGGCCATCCGCTGACCGGCCCCACCGCGTTCGACCCCGCGACCGACCGCATCATGATGTGCGGCAGCATGGCGATGATCCGCGACCTGCAGGCCCGCTTCGCGGCGCTCGGCTTCAAGGAAGGCTCGAACGCCGCGCCCGGCGACTTCGTCATCGAACGCGCGTTCGTGGGTTAGGACTTCCCCGCGTAAGCCTTCACCAGATCGTACATATAGTCGCGCCCGACATAGACCGACCGCATCTCCATGCGCTCGTTGAGGCCGTGGGCGCCGTTGCCGTCGGGATCGCCCCACATGCCGGGGATGCCATAGGTCGGGATGCCCACGGCGCCGAGGAAGGTCGCGTCGGTATAGCCGTTCGCCATCGCGGGAACGACCTTCAACCCCGGCCAATATTTGTCGACGAGCGTCTGCATCGGCCCGATCACTTTCGGGTCGAGCGGCGGCGCGGGCGGGGCGGGGCGCTTGGGCGCGAGCTGGGTGACGGTGACGCCCGGATCGCCGATCAGCGCCGCGAGCTCGTCGCGGATCGATTCGATGCTGTGCCCCGGAAAGATGCGGCAATTGATGTTCGCCCCGGCGCGCTGCGGCAGCGCGTTCGCCGCATGGCCGCCGTCGAGCAACGTCGCGACGCAGGTCGTGCGCAGATTGCTGTGCAGGAAGGGATCCTTGTTGACGATCGCCTCCGCCGCCTTGTCGGCGGGGTTCTTCGCGAGCGCGGCCATCGCGCGGCCGGTCTCGTCGCCGCGCGCCGCGCCGGCTTCGGCGAAGAAGCGCCGCGTCGTGTCGGTCATTTCGAGCGGGAAGTCATAAGCCGCGATCTTCCCCAGCGCGGCAGCAAGCTGGTAAATCGCGTTGGCGGGAACCGGCGCCGAGCTGTGGCCGCCGGGGTTGCGGGTTTCGAGGCGGAAATTGGCGAAGGTCTTTTCGCCGACCTGCACCGACTGGCCGAGCACCTTGCCCTTTCCATCGCTGTCGCCGCCGCCGCCTTCGTTGAGGGCGAATTCGGCGTCGATCAGGTCGCGCTTGTTCGCGGCGAGCCATTCGGCGCCGTTGAACGCGCCGTTGGTCTCCTCGCCGCAGGTCAGCGCGACCTTCACCGTGCGTTTGGGCTTATAGCCTTCCTGCTTGAAGCGGATCAGCGTGTCGATCCAGACCGCCGCCTGCGCCTTGTCGTCGGCGGTGCCGCGACCATAGAAATAGCCGTTTTCCTCGACCATCGTGAACGGGTCGCGCTCCCAATCCGCGCGCTTCGCCTCGACGACGTCGATATGCGCGATCAGCAGGATCGGCTTCGCGCGCTTCGAGGTGCCGGGATAGACGGCGACGAGGCCGCCTTCCTTCGGGTGCTCGGGGGTAGCGAACAGCGTGAGCTGGTCGTCGGCGAAACCCGCGGCCTTGAGCCGCGCCGCCATGCGGTCGGCGGCGAGGGTGCAGCTTCCCGAGGAGAGCGTCGTGTTGGTTTCGACGAGTTCCTTGTAGAGGTCGCGGAAAGCGAGCTGGTCGGCGCGCGGTGCCTCCTCAGCCAGACCCGGCGTCGCTATCAGCAGCGTGGACGCC
This sequence comes from Sphingopyxis sp., assembly GCF_025869345.1. GTDB lineage: Bacteria > Pseudomonadota > Alphaproteobacteria > Sphingomonadales > Sphingomonadaceae > Sphingopyxis. The sequence goes on along the minus strand of NZ_JAOZVW010000130.1, from coordinate 14,669 downwards.
AGCAGCGCGGTTGCCTTCCTCATCGTCTCTCCCCTCTTTGAAAGCTGAGGAAGCTAAGGAGCAGAAAGCCGGCCCCGCCGCAAGCCGCTTGCGCCCCCGCGGGCTTTCGCGCAAGGGCTGCGGAGGGGAGACGATTTTGACCGCCATCGCAGACGATCCGCCGGGACTGGTGGCGCGCGCCGTGCGGCGCCTGCTGTTGCTGCTCTACCGGATGCGCGGCTGGAAAGCGGCGGGCGAGGTGCCCGAGCCGCGGCGCTTCATTATCATCGCCGCGCCGCACACCAGCAACTGGGATTTCGTCAATTATCTGGGGCTCACCGCCGACCTCGGGATACGGCCGCATTTCATGGGCAAGCTGTCGTTGTTCCGCTGGCCGATCGGCGGCTTCATGCGCCAGATGGGCGGGGTGCCGGTCGACCGCGCCAATGCCAGCAACGCGGTGCAGCAGATGGTGGACGAATTCGCGCGCCGCGCCGAATTCATGCTGACCGTCGCCCCCGAGGGAACGCGCGGCAAGGCGCGGAAATGGCGCACCGGCTTCTACCAGATCGCGCTGGCGGCGAAGGTGCCGATGGTCGTCGGGCTGATGGATTATGGGACCAAGACCGGCGGGCTCGGGCCGCTGATCTGGCCGACGGGCGATTTTCGCGCCGACATGACGCGGGTGTTCGACGTCTATAAAAGCTGTATTCCCAAATTCCCCGAACGCGCGGTCCGCTCGATCGACGACATCGTGGGGACGGAGGAGGAAGGAGCGCGCGGATGAGCGATGCGCTGGCGATGCTGGGGGTGAATTTCGCGGCGTTGATCGCGGTGGTGCTGATCCTGTGGAGGTTCGCCGTCCGCATCCGCGACGTGTCGTTCATCGATGCCTTCTGGGCGTTCGGCATGGTGCTGCTGGCCTGGGGCAGCGCTTGGCAAGCCGGACTCGCAGGTCCGCACGGCCAGCTATTGTTCGGGCTGACGAGCCTGTGGGGATTGCGCCTCGCGATCCATCTGTTCCGTCGCTGGCGTGCTGAGGGCGAGGATCCGCGCTATCAGAAGATCCTCGGCGGCGTGATGAAGCAGCGCGGCTGGAGTTGGCCGCGTTCGGCGCTGGTGATGGTGTTCCTGATGCAGGCGCCGCTGCTCTTCCTCACCTGCCTTCCCGTGCAGGTCGGCATTTGGGCTAGTGCGGCGAACACGGCGTCCGCCATCGGCCTCATCGGCTGGATCGGCGCCGTGGCGGCGCTGGGCGGGATCGCCTTCGAGAGCATCGGCGACGCGCAGCTTGCCCGGTTTCGCGCCGATCCGGCGAACAAGGGCAAGGTGCTCGACACTGGCCTCTGGCGCTATACGCGGCATCCCAATTATTTCGGCGATACGCTGACCTGGTGGGGGCTGTGGCTGATCGCCGCCGACCTTGGCCCGTGGGTCGCGCTCGCGAGCGTCGCGGGACCCGTCTTCCTCACCTTCACGCTCACGCGCTGGTCGGGCAAGGCTCTGCTCGAAAAGGGGCTGCACAAGACGCGCCCTGCCTATGCCGACTATGTCCGGCGCACCTCGGGATTCGTGCCATGGCCGCCAAAGACCAGGGGCTAGGCGCGCCCGAAAACGCCGCCGACGTCTCGGCGCTCGGCGACGCGCCGCGCATCCGTTCGATCCTGACCGCGGCGGCGCGCGAGGGGCGGAGCGTCAGCTATTCCGAACTGCTCGGCGACCTCGGCTTCCGCTTCACCCGGCCCAAGATGCGCGCGGTGTGCCGGACGCTGGCCGAGGTCGACCGCCTCTGCGCGCTCGATGGCGAACCCGACCTCGCGGTGCTGGTGGTGCGTGAGAGCGACCGCCTGCCGGGGCAGGGCTGGTGGGTCGGCGGCACCGCGCTGCTCCTCGGCTACGACGGCCCGTGGGAGGGCGCCGCGGCGGCGCGCTTCATCCGCGAGCAGCAACGGGCGGTGTTCGATTATTGGGAGGGGCGATAGGGGAAGGCGTCAGTTCCCGATAAACCCCCGGGCAGCGAGCCAGCTCGACAGCAGCGCAAAATATTCCGGCGAATCGGGTCGCTCGGTGCCGTCGTACTTCGGATCGAGCGACGTCTTGAGGTCTTCCGACATTTGCATCGCGTGATCGGCACCGGCGATCACATGCACCTCCATCCGCGGCATTTGCGGCGCGATGGCTTTCAGGCGCTTCATCGAGTCGGCGACCGGCACGACCGCATCGTCGGCGCCATAGAGGATGAGGGTCGGCACGGTGACCGCCTTCAGATTCACCAACGGATCATTTTCGATCTCCTTGCGCCAACCCGACACGTCGCGATCGCGGAAGGTTTCGCCCATGTAGAGATATTTGAACCACGGCTTGGTCTTGATCCCGTCGAGCTTCGTCTGCGCCTCGGTCCGGCTCACGGTGCCGCGCATATAATCGTCGACGGCCTTTCGCGCCGCGACCATCTGGTCGATGTCGGCCTGCGAATAACCGTTGGCTTTCAAATGATTCGTCGAAGAGAAGATCATCTGCACGTCGGCGGTCACGACCGGCGCCGACACGGCGACGACAAAGGCGATATCGGGGCTTCGCGACGCGGCGAGCGGCGAAATCCAGCCGCCCTGGCTCAGCCCCCACGTCCCGATACGCCGCGGATCGATGCGCGGATCGGTTTTCAGATGCCTTACGGCCGCGACCGTGTCGTCGGCCAGGATCGTAAAGTCGCCCCCGGCATCCTGTTTGCCCGACTGGCCCGATCCGCGCCGGTCATAGGTGAAGACGGCAATGCCCAGCGCGGGCAGGATCGTTTTGAGATGATCGTAGAGGGAGGCGGACCGCAGCGGCGACGAGGCGCTGTGCGTCACGACGATCGCCGCCACGGGCTTGCCGCTGACGGGGAGATAGAGGGTTCCCGCAAGCTCCGCATCGCCGCTGACAAACCGGCGATCCTCGGTCACGACCCTGGTCGTCGCGGGCGCGCTCCAAGGCAGGCCGGGCGGCTCCGGTGCCGCCAGGGCGGGGGCCAGCGAAGCGCCGAGGCTCGCCGCGAGCGCGAACGCACCGGCGGCCTGACGCATCATGTCTTCAGCCCGATCTCGCGCAGCCGCTCCTGCAGATAATCGTCGGCGGTGATCGGCGCCGGGTAGAGGTTCGGGTGCGACGCATCGATGCAGCTTTCCAGCGTCCGAATCGGATAGTCCGAGCGGAAATGCAGGAAGAAGGGCATCGAATAGCGCGCGACGCTGGCGCGGCCCGCGTCGGGGTTGCGGACGCGGTGGGTGGTCGAGGGGAGGCGGTTGTTGGTCAGCCGCTGGAGCATGTCGCCGACATTGACCGCCATCGCGCCCGGCGGCGGACTGACCGGAAGCCACGACCCGTCCTTGTCGAGAATCTCGAGCCCCGCTTCCTCGGCGCCCAGGAGGAGCGTGATCGTGTTGATGTCCTCATGCGCCTCGGCGCGAATGCCCTTCGCGGGGCCCGCGACCGGCGGATAGTGGAGGAGGCGCATCACGCTGTTGCCGTCGGCAACCGTGTCGTCGAAGAAATCGGGGGCGAGGCCGAGATAGCGCGCGATCCCCGACAGCAGCCGGCCGCCGACGCGGTCGAACTCGGCGAAGAGCTTGTCATAGACGGCGCGGAAGCCATCGACCTCGGCGGGCCAGACATTGTTCGGCTGCTGCGCGGCGAGCCGGTGGCCTGCGGGCAGGTCGCGGCCGACGTGCCAGAATTCCTTGAGGTCGACCTCCTTCGCGCCCTTGGCGATCTCGGTCCCGAACGGGGTGTAGCCGCGCGCGCCGCCGCCGCCGGGGATATGATAGGCGCGCTTCGCCTCCTCGGGCAGCGCGAAGAAGGCCTTCGCCTTCGTCCAGGCATCGTCGATCAGCGCGGGATCGATGCCATGATCGGTGATCATCGCGAAGCCGAAACGCTCGAACGACGCGCCGAAGTCGTGCGCGAACTGCTCGGCGGGGAGCGACATGGAAATGACGGGAACGGCAGCGGTCATGCGTGGGAAGTCCATTCGATTCGGGGGCGGCGCCCGGCGGGCGCTGGATGACTCGCGATTTAGGCGCTGCGGCGCGCGGGTTAAAGGGAAAAAGGCGGTTTCGCCGCGCGCGGGGCTCGGCTAGACCCGCCGCCATGGCAAAGCAATATTGGCTGATGAAATCCGAACCTGACGCTTATGCGTGGGACCAGCTCGTCAAGGACGGCACCGGCATCTGGGACGGGGTGCGCAACCACAGCGCCAAGCTCAACATGAAGGCGATGAAGGCCGGCGACGAAGCGCTCTTCTATCACAGCAATATCGGCAAGGAATGCGTCGGGATCATGACGGTCACCGAAGAGGCCTTTCCCGACCCGACCGCGGAAGAAGGCTCGCCGTGGGTGGTGGTGCGCGTCGCGCCGGTGCGCGTGCTGAAACATCCGGTGACGTTGGCGGCGATCAAAGCCGATCCGAAACTCGCCGACATGGACCTGATCCGCCTGTCGCGCCTGTCGGTCGGGCGGGTCAAGCCTGCTGAGTGGAAGCATATCCTGAAGATGTCGGAGAAGGCGGAGGGTTGATGCCCATCGTCATTGCGAGCGGAGCGAAGCAATCCAGAGTAGGCGCAAACCGCTCTGGATTGCTTCGCTGCGCTCGCAATGACGAGGTTTAGGGGGTTACCGCAGCTTCACCTGCAGATGCTTCGCCACCGACGGATGCAGCGGGTGGACGAACTCGCAGCCGAAATTATTGCCGTCGGCGCGGCGGACCACCGCTTCGAGCTGTTGCAGGCCGGGCAGGTTCACCCAGATATGCTTGCCGATCTGCGGCCGCGCGAAGGTGACCATGCGAAAGCCGGTCGAGGAGAGGTCGAACAGCTCGACGTCGAACGGGTTGAAGCCGGGCTCGCGAAAGCGCGCGCGGCCGCACACGGGCGCGCGCTCGGCGCGGCGCGCCTGCGAAGCCTTGTTGCCGTTGGTCGTCGTCTGCACGGTCCTGCGTCCCACCCTTATGCGCTTCGGGTCGAAACTAGCGCCCCATTGGTTATCCCAAAGTGAAGAAGCATGGTGAATTTCAGGGGCGCGGCGGCGCGTCCCCGACCGCCATCAAATGGCCGGGATAGGGCGCGACGAGCCCGATCGCCTCGCGCCAGTCGGCGGTCAGCCAGCGCTCCTGGTCCTCGGGCGCAAGGATCAGCGGCATGGCGTTCGGCTGGTAGCGCTCGGCGAGGCCGTTGGGATCGGTGACGAGCAGCGCGAAGCTCGGCCAGTCTTCGGTCTGGCGCTGGATCCCGGCAAAGGCGAAGATCGGGCGGCCGGGAAGCGAGAACCAGTGCTGGCGGCGCGCGCCGTCCGGGCCCGACCACTCGGCATAGCTCGTCGCCGGGATCAGACAGCGCAGCTCGGGGTGGCGCAGCGTGCCGATCCAGAAGGGGCTGGCGAGATTGCGGACGCTGGTGATCGGCCGCGTCCCGCGCGGCGGCGGCGGGACGCCCCACAGGCGCGGGCGCAGGTAGCGGCGCGAGCCGCCGCGGCTGTCGGGGACGATCACCGGCGCCGGGCGGCCCGGCGCGACATAGTCGCCCGTCCAGGGATCGTCGCCGGTTTCGACCCCGAAAACGGCGGAAATCTGCGCTGCCGTGGCGTCGAGGCGATAGAGCTGCATCGCTTCGCCGCGGAGCCTAGTCGAAGGACACGCGGCCGCGCCCGGCCTTGACCGTGGCGCGGGCTTTCTTGCTGTCGACGCGCCGCGCCTTTGCCGCCTTGCTCGGCTTGGTCTTGATCCGCTTTTCGGGGCGGACGAGGGCCGCATCGATCAGGTCGTTCAGCCGTTGCCGCGCGTCGGCGCGGTTCGCTTCCTGCGTGCGGAAGCGGCGTGCGAGGATGACGAGCTCGCCCTCGGTCGTCATCCGGCTGCCCGCGAGCGTCTTCAATCGCCGATAGGCGTCGGGGGGCAGGCCGAGCGCATAGACGTCGACGCGAAGCTGGCACGCGGTCGCGACCTTGTTGACATTCTGACCGCCCGGCCCCGTGCCCGCGAGAAATTTTTCCGTGATCGCGCTTTCGGGGATGTCAGCCACGGGTCGGTGCCGCGCCTTCCGGTGGTTCGAACCCCAGCGCCGCGAAGCGGTCGGGGAAGGGGGCCTCCGCAATGATCGACGGCTTGACGTCACGTTTGACGACGAGCCGTTCGGCATGGAGCATCGTGCGGTCCCTCCGCCCGCCGGTGCCGTAAACGGGATCGCCGACGATCGGAAAGCCGAGCCCTTCGAGCGCGTGGACGCGAAGCTGATGCGTGCGTCCGGTCTCGGGACGGAAGCGGAGCAGGGCGCGGCCGTTCGCGACCGCCAGCGTCTCCCAATGCGATACCGACGGTTTGCCCTTCGGGTCGACGACCATCCGCCAGCCCGCCTCGGCGGTCGACGTCTTGCCGAGCGGCAGGTCGATGGTGCCGCGATCGTCCGCCGGCACGCCGGCCAGGATCGCGAGATACTGCTTCTCGACCTCGCGCCCCTCGAAGGCGCGGGTGAAGCGCCCGTGCGCCTTGGGATTGCGCGCGAGCAGCAGGCAGCCGGAGGTGTCGCGGTCGAGCCGGTGGACCGCGAGCGGCCAGCGCTTGAAGCCGAAGCGCAGGCTGTCCAGATGATTTTCGAGGCTGAGGCTGCCGTCGCGCGGCGGATCGACCGGCAGGCCTTCGGGCTTGTCGATGACGAGTGCCTCGCCGTCGAGGAAGAGAATGCGGTCGGAAAGCAGCATGGCGCGCCTATAGGCGAAGCGGGGCGCGACGCCAACTTTCCCTATATGGGACAGGAGCGAGCGCCGGGAGCCCCGATATTTACATTATGGCAAGGCATTGCGGGCATTGCGGACCCCGGACTTAAGGGGTGGGCAAGGCTTCGTGGCAGCGGGCATCGGCAAGAGTGAGCGGGATGAAAGCGCGGCGAACGACGGCGCGCGCGGATTTTTCGGTAAGATCGGCGCCCGCAAGGCGCGGTCGCGCGGCGACGCGGACGACCCCGTCGCGCATCTCGACACCCGCGAAGCGTTGCTGCTCGTTCGCAATTACGAGGAAAGCAACCGCGGCTGGTTCTGGTCGACCGACGCGAACGGGCGGCTGACCTATATCACCGACGCGGTCGCGCGGCTGATGGGGCGGACGGGCGGCGCGCTGCTCGGCACCAGCTTTACCGACCTTTTCCTTCCCGTCGACAGCCAGGGCGAGCGCCAGCGCACCTTGCCGTTCCTGATGACCCGCCAGTCCAAATTCGACGAACTGCCGCTGCGCAGCGCCTTCGAGGGCGATGATCGCTGGTGGGCGGTGTCGGGGTCCCCGCATTTCGACGGCGGCGGCCGCTTCACCGGCTATCGCGGCAGCGGCGCCGACATCACCGCGCAGCGCCGTTCGGCCGAGGACGCCTCGCGTCTCGCGCTTTATGATTCGCTGACGGGGCTCGCGAATCGGTTCCATATCTCGAAGAAGCTCGACACGACGCTCGCCGCCTTCGCGCAGCAGCAGCGGAGCTGCGCGATCATGCTGCTCGACCTCGACCGCTTCAAGCAGGTCAACGATACGCTGGGCCACCCGGCGGGCGACGCGCTGCTCAAGCAGGTCGCGCAGCGGCTGCTCAAGATCGTCGGCGACAAGGAGATGGTCAGCCGCCTCGGCGGCGACGAATTTCAGATCATCCTGCCCGACGTCGAGGATCGCGGCAAGCTGGGCGACATGGCCGCCGACATCATCGCCAGCCTGTCGCAACCCTATTCGGTCGAGGGCAGCCGCTGCATCATCGGCGCCTCGGTCGGGGTCGCGATCGCGCCGTTCGACGGGCTGACCAGCGACGACCTGGTCCGCAACGCCGACCTCGCGCTCTATGCCGCGAAGGGCAACGGCCGCGGCCGCTTCGCTTTCTATTCGAGCGACCTGCACCAGGCGGCCGAGGATCGCCGCAAGCTCGAGGAGGATCTGCGCGACGCGCTCGCGCGCGGCGAGATGGAATTGCGCTACCAGCCCGTCGTCAACGCGCAGTCGAACATGGTGACCGGGGTCGAGGCGCTGGTCCGCTGGACGCATCCCGACCGCGGCGTGATTTCGCCCTCGGTGTTCATCCCGATCGCCGAGGAAGCCAATCTCATCTGGCCGCTCGGCGAATGGGTGCTGCGCAAGGCCTGCGAAGAGGCCGCGCGCTGGCCCGGCGAGCTGCGCGTCGCGGTCAACGTCTCGCCGATCCAGTTCGCCAATGCCGACCTGCCCAAGATCGTCGCGGGCGCGCTCGCCGCCGCGGGGCTGCCGCCCGACCGGCTCGAGCTGGAGATCACCGAAAGCGTGTTCCTCGCCGATTCGAACGAGACGGCGCGGATGTTCAAGGCGCTGAAGGGGCTCGGCGTGCGGCTCGCGCTCGACGATTTCGGCACCGGCTATTCGTCGCTCGGCTATCTGCAATCGGCGCCGTTCGACAAGATCAAGATCGACCAGAGCTTCGTGCGCGGGGCGACCCAGAAGGGATCGCGCAACGCCGCGATCATCGCCGCGATCGTCGCGCTCGCCGAGGCGCTCGATATGGAAACCACCGCCGAAGGCATCGAATCGCACGACCAGCTCGACCTGATCCGCAAGCTCGCGGTCAGCCATGTGCAGGGCTATATCTACAGCCAGCCGGTATCGAGCGACGAACTGCTGGGTCATGCCGAGGCGGGATCGTGGATCATCAAGCCGTCCGGTCCGGCGCGTCAGCGCAACGACCGCTTTCAGATGTTCCGCAAGGTCGGCGCGGTGCACGGCAACCACCGCTACAATGTCGTGATCCGCAACCTGTCGGCGACGGGCGCCTTCATCGAGGGCATATTGGACGTGCCGAAGGGGACGCAGTTCGTGATCGACTTCGGCGAAGGCCAGCTCGCGACCGCGACGGTGCGCCGTTCGATGAAGCACCAGCAGGGCGTCGAGTTCGAGCAGTCGCTGGTCAGCGACGGCAATGGCGGCCTCTGCACCCGCCACCGCGTCTCGCCCTATCTGATCGCGGCGGCGAGCCAGCAGGCGCAGGCGAATATGGCGCTGCCCGCTTTCACCACGGCCAACGACTGGCAGGCGGCCTGACCGCGCCCGCGGGGGCAATCCTCGACTTTTGGTCCGGGCGCGGCCATAGGCGCGCGCCATGACCGACAGATTCGCTTTTCGGGTCGCCGCGACCGACGGCGCCGCGCGCACCGGCGTCATCACCATGCGGCGCGGCGACATTCGCACCCCCGCCTTCATGCCCGTCGGCACCGCCGCGACGGTGAAGGCCATGCGCCCGGCCGAGGTGCGCAGGGCCGGCGCCGACATCATTCTCGGCAATACCTATCATCTGATGCTGCGGCCCGGGGCGGAGCGGATGGCGCGGCTCGGCGGGGTGCACGCCTTCATGGGCTGGGACCGCCCGATCCTGACCGACAGCGGCGGCTATCAGGTGATGAGCCTGTCGGCGCTGACCAAGCAGAGCGAAGAGGGGGTGGCGTTCAAGAGCCATCTCGACGGCTCGCGCCACATGCTGACCCCCGAACGCTCGATGGAAATCCAGCGCCTGCTCGGCAGCGACATCGTCATGGCGTTCGACGAATGTCCGCCGAACGGCGTCGATGCGAAGCGCGCCGAAGCGAGCATGGAACGCTCGATGCGCTGGGCGGCGCGCAGCCGCGCGGGGTTCGACGCGGGCGGCGACCATGCGGAGCGCGCCGCGCTGTTCGGTATCCAGCAGGGTTCGCTTGACGAGAAGCTGCGCGCGCGCTCGGCGGACGCGCTGACCGAGATCGGTTTCGACGGCTATGCGATCGGCGGATTGGCGGTCGGCGAAGGGCAGGAAGCGATGTTCGGCGTGCTCGACTTCGCGCCCGGCCAGCTTCCCGCCGACCGCCCACGCTATCTGATGGGGGTGGGGAAGCCCGACGATCTGGTCGGCGCGGTCGCGCGCGGGGTCGACATGTTCGACTGCGTGCTGCCGACGCGCTCGGGCCGGAACGGTCAGGCCTTTACGTGGGATGGGCCGGTCAACATCCGCAACGCCAGACATGCCGAGGATCTGGGGCCGCTCGATGCGTCGTGCGGCTGCCCGGTCTGCACGACCTGGTCGCGCGCCTATCTCCATCATCTCGTTCGCGCCGGCGAAATGCTGGGCGCGATGCTGATGACGCAGCATAATCTGCATTTCTATCAGGCGTTGATGCAGGCGATGCGCGATGCCATCGCGGCGGGGACGTTCGCGGCATTCCAGACGGATTTCGCCGCGCGCTACCGGAAATAACTCAGTTCAGCTTGTTGAGCAGGTCGAGCATCGATTGGGGGATGGTTTCGTCGACGGCAGAGTCGTAGGCGCGGCGCAAGGCGATATTAATCTCCTGCACCTTTCCGGGGAGTTTCTTCTCGGCGTCCTTTCCGGCCGGCTTTTCGGGCGGCGAACCGGATTCAGACGACATCATATTGCCAGACGCTCGACATGGGCCCTTTTGCTAACCGCGCGGTAACCAAAGCGCAATGCGCCTTTGTTGCTTCCCTATGAAACTAATTTACGGCTAAATCGTTCCCAAGGGGTGAAATTATGCCGGGCGCTGCGGATTTTTTCGTGCGCCCCGGTTCGGAATCGGCGGGTTTTTGCGCCGAATCAGGAGGGTATCCATGTCATTAGGCCAGGCGATCGCGCCGCATCTTCCCTATCTCAGGCGCTATGGCCGCGCGATTTCGGGGAGTCAGCAGAGCGGCGATGCGCTCGTCGCGCGCCTGCTCGAAACGCTGGTCGCGCATCCGGACGCGATCGACGCCGGAAATGAGCTTCGGATTCAGCTCTATCGCATGGTTCACGATAATTTCGGGCTGATGACCGATCGGGCGGCGAGCGGCGACGAGACCGTGCCCACCGAGATCGCGGTCGCCGACGCGCGGCTGCGCCGCATTCCCTCGCTGGCGCGCCAGGCGCTGCTGCTGACCGCGGTCGAAGGCTTCAATGCCGCGGAGACCGGGCGGATCATCGGCCGCGACGCCGCCGCGGTCGAGGCGCTGATCGCCGAGGCGATGGAGGAGATCGACCGTCAGACGCGCGCGCGCATCCTGATCATCGAGGACGAGCCGATCATCGCGATGGATATCGAGATGATCGTCCGCGAACTCGGCCATGATGTCGTCGCGGTCGCGACCACCCATGCCGAGGCGGTCGCCGACGCGCGGACGCATCAGCCGGGCCTCGTCCTCGCCGACATCCAGCTTGCCGACAACAGCTCGGGGATCGAGGCGGTGCAGGAGATATTGACCGCGATGACGGTGCCGGTGATCTTCATCACCGCTTTCCCCGAACGGCTGCTGACCGGCGACCGGCCCGAGCCTGCCTTCCTGCTCACCAAGCCTTATCAGCCCGCGACGCTGCGCGCGGCGATCTCGCAGGTGCTGTTCTTCGACGAAAGCACCGTGCCGGCGTAAGATTGGCTCGTCATTGCGAGCGGAGGGTTGATAGCCGGGTGAGAGCAGGCGATAGCGGCACTCGATGACCGCCCTCGACGCATCCGCGCGCCAGTCCGCGCTCGACCGGCTGACCGCCAACGCGCCTTTTCTCGCCCGGCTCGCCGAGCTCAATCCCGATGATGTATCGCGGTTCCTGACCGACGGCACCGACGCCGCGCTCGCGCAGGTCGTGCCGCCGCCGGCCGGTGACGACATCATGCGCACGCTGCGCCAATGGCGCGGGCGCACGGCATTGCTGCTCGCGCTCGGCGACCTGTCGGGCGAGCATGATGTCGCCGCGACGACGCGGCTGCTCTCGGCCTTCGCCGATCAGGCGTGCGACGCGGCGATCCGCGCGGCCTTCGCCGAACGCGTGCCGGGCGAGGAGGCGCGCGGGCTCGCGGTGATCGCGCTCGGCAAGCTCGGCAGCTATGAGCTCAATTATTCGTCGGATATCGATCCGATCCTGATCTTCGACCCCGAAACGCTGCCGCGCCGGTCGCGCGACGACCCCGACGAAGCGGCGGTGCGGATCGCACGGCGGATGGTCGAGATATTATCGGCACGCACCGCCGACGGCCATGTCCTGCGCGTCGATCTGCGGTTGCGGCCGCATCCCGAGGTGACGCCGATCGTGCTGCCCGAAAGCGCCGCCATCTCCTATTATGAGTCCGAGGCGCTGGCGTGGGAGCAGGCGGCGTTCATCCGCAGCCGCGCTTCGGCGGGCGACCGTGCGCTCGGTGAGGATTTCCTCGCCGCGATCCAGCCCTTTATCTGGCGCCGCAGCCTCGATTTCCGGCAACTCAAGGAAATCGGCGCGATGAGCGACCGTATCCGCGATCATTTCTCGCAGGGACAGGCATTCGGTCCGGGCTACGACCTCAAGCGCGGGCGCGGCGGCATCCGCGAGATCGAATTCTTCGCGCAGGTCCATCAGCTCATCTACGGCGGGCGCGACCCGTCGCTGCGCGTTCCCGCGACCGTCGACGCGCTCGCCGCGCTGGCGAAGGCGGGGCGGATCGACGCGGCGGTCGCCGAACGGCTGACCGGCCATTATGCGACGCTGCGTCGCATCGAGCATCGCTTGCAGATGATCGAGGACCAGCAGACCCATTCGCTGCCCGCGCAGGCCGACGCGCTCGACGCCGTGGCGCGACTCGACGGCGAGGCGGATGGCGCCGGTCTGCTCGCGGCGCTGCTGCCCGTCGTGACCGACGTCGGCGCCTGCTACGACAGTCTGGTGGTCGAGCGCGCCGCGACCGGCGGATTGCCGCGCGACGAAGGCGAGCTGGCGGGCGCGCTGATCGCGGCGGGGTTCGATCCGCCCGACGCGGGCTTACGCACCATTGCCGACTGGCGCGGCGGCAAGCTGCGCGCGCTGCGCAGCCCGGCGGCGCTCGAAGCGCTGGAGGCGGTGCTTCCCGAACTGGTGAAGGCGATCGGCGCGGCGCCCGATCCGCAGGCGACATTGCTGCGCTTCGACAAGCTCGTCGGCGGGCTGCCGAGCGCGGTGGGCTTCTTTCATCTGCTCGCCGCACAGCCCGATCTGGCGAAGATCGCGACGCGCGTCCTCTCGCTCGCCCCCACCCTGGCCGATGCGCTCGGCGCGCGGGTCGAACTCATCGAAGGGCTGATCGACAAGCGCGCGTTCGAGGCGCCCGCGACCAAGACCGAATTGATGTCCGAATGGGCGCCGGGATTGGCGGGGCTCGACTATGAACGTCTGCTCGACCGCGTCCGCGACCGCGTCGGCGAACGGCGCTTCGCTTATGGCGTGCAGCTCGTTGCCGGGGCGAGCGATCCAATGACGGTCGCCTGCGGCTATTCCGAACTGGCCGAGGCGGCGCTGCAGGTTCTCGCCGATGCGACGGTGGCGGAGTTCGTCCAGGCGCACGGCCGCGTCCCGGGCAGCGAACTGGTCGTCCTGGCGCTCGGCCGGCTCGGGGGCCGGGCGCTGACGCACGCTTCGGACCTCGACCTCATCTATCTTTTCACCGGCGATCATCTCGCCGAATCGGACGGGCCGCGTCCGCTCGGCGCGACGACCTATTACAACCGTCTCGCGCAGCGCGTGACCGTGGCGATGTCGGTGCCGACCGCGGCGGGCAAGCTCTACGACGTCGATACCCGGCTGCGGCCGCAGGGCGCGCAAGGTCCGCTCGTCGTCACGCTCGACAGCTTCGAGCGCTACCAGCGCGAGGAGGCGTGGACGTGGGAGCATATGGCGCTGCTCCGCGCGCGGCCGGTCTATGGCTCGGACGGCGCGAAGGCGGAGCTTCACCGCATCATCGACGATCTGCTCGCGAGCCCACGCGACCGCGATGCGGTCGCGAAGGACGCCGCCGGGATGCGCGACAAGATCGCCGCCCACAAGCCGCCGAAGGGCCCGCTGGACATCAAGGGCGGCCCCGGCGGGCTCGTCGACCTCGAATTCGCGATGCAGGTGACGCAGCTTGCGACCGGCCGCTGTCATGATCCCAATATCGGCTCGGCGCTCGCCTGTATGCGCGTCGATGGTCTGGCGCCCGCCGAGGTTTGCGACGCGCACGCGCTGCTCGGCCGGATGCTCGTCATGCTGCGTCTGACCGCGCCCGACGGGGAACCCGCGACGCCCGCCGCGCGTCAGCTTGTCGCGAGCGCGTGCGGCGAGCCCGGCTGGCCGCAATTGCTTGCCGCGCACGACGCGGCACGGCACGAGATCGCCAACTGGTGGGCCTCGATTCGCCCGCCGCAGCAGGAGACACAATCATGAGCCTCGCAATCGGTGATACCATTCCGGCGGTAACGCTTCTCGACGCCGACGGGGCGACGATCGACCTCGCGGCGATGAAGGGCGCTCCGCTGGTCGTCTATTTCTATCCCAAGGCCGACACGCCGGGCTGCACCACCGAGGCGCAGGACTTCACGCGCCTCGCACCCGAGTTCGCGCATCTGAACGCGCAGGTGCTGGCGGTGTCGCGCGATGCCCCCGCGAAGCTCTGCAAGTTCCGCGACAAATATGGGCTGACCGTGCGGCTTGCCTCCGACGAGGATGGCAAAGTGTGCGAAGCCTTCGGCACCTGGGTCGAGAAGCAGAATTACGGCCGCACCTATATGGGCATCGAACGCTCGACCTTCCTGTTCGGCGCCGACGGCAAGCTGGCGAAGCTGTGGCGCAAGGTCCGCGTGAAGGGCCATGCGGAGGCCGTGCTGGAGGCCGCGAAGGCGCTATAGGATTCTTCGTCACCCCGGACTTGATCCGGGGTCCCGCTAG
>NZ_JAOZVW010000129.1 GCF_025869345.1 Sphingopyxis sp. | reverse complement strand
TCCATTCATCCGGCGCTGAGAGAATGGATCCCGGATCAAGTCCGGGATGACGAGGTAGGATAAGTCGGCTTCCGTTCGTTTCCAGTCACCCCATCAATGCATATGCTTCAGCTTGTCGGGATTGCGCATCACATAGATGCCGGCGATCTTTCCGTCCTCGATCTCCAGCGCCGTCGTCTGAAGCTCGCCGTCGCTCTCGCGGGTGACGAAGCCCGGCAGGCCGTTGATCGTGCCGGTGTGGAGCAGGGTCGAGCCATGTTTGGCGAACAGCACCGCAAGGCTGCGGTGCAGCGTCATCACCGTGTTGAACCCGAGCACCGGCACCAACGCGGCGGGGCGCTTGCCGCCGCCGTCGGACCACATGCCGACGTCCGCCGCAAGCATCGCGCCGAGCGCGCCCATGTCGCCGCTGCGCGAGGCGGCGAAGAAGGCGTTGGCGATTTCGAGCCCCCTTTCCTTCTCCATCTTGTAGCGCGGGCGCGCGTCGCGGACGTGGGTGCGCGCCCGCGCGGCAAGTTGGCGCGTCGCGGCAGGATCGCGGTCGATCGTCTTCGCGACCTCGTCATACTCGACCCCGAAGACGTCGTGGAGCAGGAAGGCCGCACGCTCCAGCGGAGAGAGCCGTTCGAGCGCGAGCATCAGCGGCAGGGTAACGTCGTCATCCTCCTCCTCTTCGACCAGCGGGTCGGGGAGCCAGGGGCCGATATAGGTCTCGCGGTTGCGGTGCGCCGACTTGATCTGGTCGAGGCAGAGCCGCGTCACGGTGCGGCGCAGGAACGCCGCGGGCTCGCGCACCGCCTCGCGGTCGGCGGCGAGCCAGCGGAGGAAGGCATCCTGCACCACATCCTCGGCATCGGCGACCGAGCCGAGCATACGGTAGGCGACGCGGATCAGGAGCGGACGCAGCGGATCGAAACTCGCCGCCGCGTCCCCGCCGTCATGGATGCCTTCGCCGGTCATCAGGCGACCTTCGCCGGTGCGCCGCCTTCGTACCAGAGGCCGAAGCCGACCGCGATGCGGTTCCAGCCGTTGATGACGTTGATCATCACGGTCAGATTCATCTGTTCCTCCGCGGTGAAATGTTCGTCGAGCGCTTCGCGCGCTTCGGCCTGTGTGTGCCCTTGCGAGAGGCGGGTCAAGGCGTCGGTCCAGGCGAGCGCGGCGCGTTCGCGGGGCGTATAAACGGGCGCCTCGTGCCAGGCGGCGACCAGGTAGATTCGCTGCTCGGTCTCCCCCGCGGCGCGCGCATCGGCGGTGTGCATGTTGATGCAGTTGGCGCAGCCGTTGAGGATCGACGAGCGGATTTTCACCAGCTCGATCAGGCTCTTCTCAAGGCTCTTTTCGGCCGCGAGGCTGACCGCCATCCACTGCTTCATGAGGTGCGGCGAGGCGGCGAAGGGGTCGGTTACCTTGGTCATGTCGTATCTCCTTGGCTTGGGTTATGCAGACATGACGAGCCAGCGGCGGCGGATGTGACATGCGACGTGAAAAAATCCAAAATTGTTCCTCCCCTCCTTTTTCTTCGTCATTGCGAGCGAAGCGAAGCAATCCAGAGTAGGCGTAAACCGCTCTGGATTGCTTCGCTTCGCTCGCAATGACGAAGGGCCCGTAATGACGCTATGCAATCGGACGGGCTTGGCCTAGCATTTCGCATCGACAGCAAGGGAGGGATTCATGAAGTTTCTCGATGGATTTGGCGAACAGGCCTATGCGCTGCTGCGGATCGTGGCGGGGTTGCTTTTTCTCGCGCACGGGGTGCAGAAATTCTTCAATTTCCCGGCCGAATTTCCGATGCCGCTGAACCCGATGCTGCAAGCCGCCGGAGTGATCGAGCTGGTCGCGGGCGGCCTGATCGTGATCGGCCTGTTCACGCGCCCCGCCGCTTTCCTTGCCAGCGGCATGGCGGCGGTCGGCTATTGGATGGTCCACGGCAGCAAGAGTTTCTTTCCGATCGTCAACGGCGGCGAAGCGATCGCGCTCTATTGCTTCATCTTCCTGTTCATCGCGACGCGCGGGGCGGGGATCTGGAGCGTCGACGGAGCGCGGGGGAAATAAGGCGCGCGTTCTCGCCGCGCCGAGCCCATGGTTCCCGGATCGAGTCCGGGATGGCGGAGACCCGGAGGCGACCAATGGATAGCATCCTGCGCCTCATATCTTCGTCATTCCCGCGAAAGCGGGAACCCAGAGCGTGCGTCGGCTGACCCCACACTGGGTTCCCGCTTTCGCGGGAATGACGAGGGTGGGAAGAGGCATCGGTCAGAGCTTGCGCGTATTCGCCTCGATCAGCTTCGCCGCCTCGGCGATCGCCTTTTCGATGGTGAGCTTCTTTTCCTGCACCTCGTCGGCGATGCTCAGCAGGCGGCCGCTGATGACGGTGCCGGTCTCGGCCTCCTCGGCGATCGCGATGCCGCCCTTGGTGGCGGCGACGCGGTCCCATTCGGCGCGGACGGCGGCCCAATACTCCTTCGTCGCGGCCCAATAATCGTCGGCCGCCTTCACGTCATACTGGTCGTATTTGATATAGGTGTTGAGGACATATTCCTGGACGATCGGCACCAGCTTGCCGTCCTTGATCCCCATTTTCGTATTGTCCTGCCAGTGGACCCAGCCGTCGGGGGTCGGCTGGTGGCGGTTGATCGAATAATAGCGGTCGTAGACGGGTTTGCGCACCGCGTCGCGGCGCGCGAGCGGGCGCCATGTCCAGTTGGAGCGCCAGCGGCGGATGCCCGCCTGCGTCTCGAACTGGCCCCAGCCGCCGTAGCGCGGGCTGTCGTCGACCTGATACACCGTCTGCGACCAACGGCCGGTGCGCATCTTTTCGGGCACGGCCTCCCACGTCCATTGACCCTGGTCGGAATAGACGAGCACCTTCGCGGGCTCATAGTCCCAGTCCTGTCGCCAATGCTTGATGACATGGCTCTCGCCCTCGTCGCCGGTGATGACGAGCATGTGCTGGAGGATGATCTTGCGGCCCGTATCCTCGATGACGCGCACGACTTCGTTGCCGCCCGAGCGTTTGGGTTCGAGCGGGGTGTAATCCTTGTCCCAGCGCGTCGATTCCTGCATGTTGAAGCCGACATGGTAATTGCCCGCCATGGCGAGGATGTCGGCGCGGTCCTGCTCGAAGTTGGCGGCGGCTTCCTCGGCCGCGATCGGCGGATGCGCGGCGGCGGGAGCGGCGGTGCCGAGCAGCAGCAGCGCGGCGGCGATCGAACGACAGGTCTTTTTCATCGGTGCAGTCCTTCAGGGGTCAGAAGCGGTAGCTGAGCGACACGCTCGCGTTACGGCCCGGCTGGGTATAGGCGTCGGCGCTCGCGGGCGGGACGAGCAGCCCCGGCAGCGCGGGATCGGGCGGGCTGAGCGGCACGAGCGCGAGGCCGCGCACGTCGCTCCACCAGCTATATTTCTTGTCGAGGATGTTGAAGATGCCGCCGCGCAAGGTCAGCCCGCCGCCGATCCGCACGAAGGCGGTCGCGCCGAGGATGGTGAAGGCATCGGGGCGGAAGCATTCGGAGGAACAGACCCCGGCGGCGCGCGACGCCTCCTTGCGGCCGCTGTGGGTCATGATGATCTGACCGCCGAAGCGTCCCGCGGGCTCGCGATAGCCGACCCCGGCGACGAGCTTTACCGGATCGATCGTCGACAAGGGCGTGCGCACGCCGTCGGGGTCGATCTGGTTGCCCTTGGCATAGGATAGGGCGAGCGTCGCAAAGAGGCCGGAGGACGCCCGCCCCTCGAACCGTGCTTCCGCGCCATGGACGCGGACACGATCGAGATTGATGAATTGATAGACCGCCGGGTCGGCGGGCGTGAAGCTGCCACTCACCACTTCCTGGCTGATGAAATCCTTGTAGCGCGCCGAAAAGGCGGTGAGGTCGAGGCTGACATGGTCGCTATTGAAGCGCAGCCCGCCCTCGACGCTTTCGCTGCGTTCGGGACCGAGTTCGGGGTTCGGTTTCGACGTGTAGCCGTAGGCCAGATTCTCGAAGAACTGATTGACCTCGCCGGGTTCGGGCGCCTTGAAGCCGGTCGCATAATTGGCGAACAGGCGCACCTGATCGGTGACCTTGAAGACCGCGCCGAACTTCGGCGAGAGGCGCGAGCCATCTTGCCCGGCGCCGCTGAAAGTTGGAAGCAGCGGGTCGTTCTTCGGCGACAGCTTGTACCAGTCGAAGCGCAGCGCCGGATAGAGCAGCAGGCGCCCGTCGGCGACCGAGATCTCGTCGCCGACGAACAGGCCGGCGCGGGTGAAATCGGTGCTCGGGAAAGCGCGGGTCGGGAAGACTTCGCCCGCAGGGGGCACGGTGCCGTCGCGCAGGCCCTGCTGGCGCGTCCGGCTGATGTCGCCGCCGAAGACGAGGCGGTG
The DNA here is from genome assembly GCF_025869345.1 of Sphingopyxis sp. Lineage (GTDB taxonomy): Bacteria > Pseudomonadota > Alphaproteobacteria > Sphingomonadales > Sphingomonadaceae > Sphingopyxis. Next base: position 26,064 of record NZ_JAOZVW010000129.1, on the reverse strand, counting down.
CGCGATCGAACCCGTCGCGAAGTCGGCGCGCGCATCGGCGGCGGCGCCGAAGACGCGATTCTCGAACGTGTTGAGGCGGGTGCGGTCGACCGCGGGGGTGCGATCCTCCTCGGTGTATTGATTGTCCTCGCTGTCCTGCCAATAGAGGGCGATGCGGGCGAAATCGATCGTCCCCTCGCCTTCCCAGCTCCAGTCGAGCGACACGCGCTTGCGCTCGCCGCTGTCCCAGCCCTCGAGGCGATCGACCGCCGCACTGAGCCCGGTAAGGCCCTGCGTATAGAGGTCAGTGCCGAGATATTCGCCGGTAAGGCGCAATTTGTGACCGTTTGCCGGGTCGTAGACGATGCGCGCGAGCGCGGCGTTCGAACGGCCGTCCTGCGGATTGGGTTGCGTCCGCAGCGCTCCGGCGCCGCCGACCGTCCCCTTGTTGTCCAGCTCGTTATAGTCGCGGCGGGTATAGGCCGCCATCACCGACCAGTCGCCGCTGCGCCCTGCCAGGATCGCGGTCTCGCTGAACTCGTCGTCGGCGCTGGCATAGGCGGCGCGGACGAGGCCGCCGACGTTTTTGCCGCCCTCCAGGAAATCGGCGGGGTCGGCGGTGATGAAGCTGACCGCGCCCGCCAGCCCGTCGCTGCCGTAGAGCGCCGACGAGGGGCCGCGCAAAATCTCGACCGACTTGATGAGGCCGAGGTCGATATAGTCGCCGCGGCCCGAGGCCTGCGCACCGAAGCTGAAGCCGTCGGGGACGCGGACGCCGTCGACCTGGATCAGCACGCGGTTGCCGCCGATGCCGCGGATGTTGAAGCTGTCGTTCCCGGCGCGGCCGGTCGCGCCGAGCGCGGCGCCGAAGCGCGCGGGCTGGCGCTGGACGCTGACGCCCGGTTCGAAGCGGACAAGGTCGCGGATGTCGGTGACCATCTCGTCAGCGATCTGCTCGTCGGTCTTGACGGTGACCGTCGCGGGGACGTCCTCGGCCCTGGCCGCGATGCGCGTCGCGGTGACGACGATCTGCTGCTTGCGCGCGAGCCAATATTCGCCGTCATTGTCCTGCGCAAAGGCCGGCTGCGCGAGCGCGGCGAACGCAAGGCCCAGCGCGCTGCCGGCGGCAAGGCGGGTGGCGGACGGCGAGCGATGGTCAAGCAAAATTCTTCCCCTGCTAGATTGCGAGTGATTCGCAATAGCGATGCGCTACGTGCGGCGCGCGCAGGGGTCAAGGGTATTTGATATTGCGAATCGTTTGCTAATTAAGAGAGGGAAGATGAGAGCCGGGCCGACGCGCAAATTTAAAAGTCCGGAAACGGCCGGTTGCCGACCTCCCATCGCTCGTCACCCCGGACTTGATCCGGGGTCCCGCTTGATGTCGAAAATCGATTCAGGGTCAAAAGCGGGATCCCGGGTCAAGCCCGGGATGACGAAGGAAGATGATGCAAAGCGGCCGGTAGGCGACGGTCTGCCGCTTATAATTTCGTCATTCCCGCGAAAGCGGGAACCCAGTGTTGGGGTCAGCCGACGCTCGCTCTGGGTTCCCGCTTTCGCGGGAATGACGAAGAGGGGAATGGCAGCTCACCCCAACTCAGACCGTTTTACCTGCGCCGAATTCTACGCGCGTCCTAACTCCCCGGCCCCTCATAGGCCTCGACGATCCGCCCGACGATCGGGTGGCGCACGACGTCGGCGCTGGTGAAGCGGCTGACGTTGATGCCTTCCAGCCCTTCGAGCCGCGCGACCGCGTCGGCGAGGCCCGAGGTTGCGGGCACCGGCAGGTCGACCTGCTTGGGGTCGCCGCAGATCACCATGCGGCTGTTCATGCCGAAGCGGGTCAGGAACATCTTCATTTGCGGGATCGTCGTATTCTGTGCCTCGTCGAGGATGATGAAGGCATCGGCGAGTGTCCGCCCGCGCATGAACGCCAGCGGCGCGATCTCGATCTCGCCGCTGGCGATGCGGCGCTCGACCTGCTCGGCGGGCAGACAGTCGTGCAGCGCGTCGTAGAGCGGGCGCAGATAGGGATCGACCTTTTCCTTCATGTCGCCAGGCAGGAAGCCCAGCTTCTCGCCCGCCTCGACCGCGGGGCGCGAGAGGATCAGGCGCTGGACGCTGCCGGTGATGAGCTGCGCCACCGCCTGCGCGACCGCAAGATAGGTCTTGCCCGTCCCCGCCGGGCCGAGCGCGAAGATCACGTCGTCGCGCGCGAGCGCCTGCATATAGGGGACCTGCGACGGCGCGCGCGGAACGATCGTTTTCTTGCGCGTGCGGATCATCACCGTCGGCGTTTCGCTGGCGTCGTGGCGGATGATGCCCGCGAGCGTCGGCTGCGCCGACATCGCGATCACCCCGTCGACCATGCCGGCATCGATTTCCTGCCCCTGTTCGATGCGGCCATAAAGATCGGTCAGCACGTCGCGCGCACGCGCCGCGGCCTCCGCCTCGCCCTCGATCTGCACCCGGTTGCCGCGCGCCGAGATATAGACGCCGAGGCGGTTCTCGATCGCGACGAGATTGCGGTCGAACTCGCCGAAAAGAAGGCCCAAAAGCTGCGTTCGCTCGAATTCCGCGGTCAGTCGGACGCGGTCGCCGGGTTCGGCGGGGGTGGAAGCGGTCAGCGGGCGTTTGGACACGTGGGCAGGGCTCCTAAGGTAAATCACGCGAAATAGAACTACCCGCTTCCCCGAGCGAAGCCGAGGGGCATGGCCGAGCGAAGTCGAGGCTGCGGCGGTGCATGTTCTCGCTTCGCTCGAACGGGCCCCTCGGCTTCGCTCGGGGAAGCGGTGGGTGCTGGACGCGCACTAGGCGGCCGCCATCAACGGTTCGGCGGCGAGGCTGTTCGGGCCGGCCGAGGTGAGCCGCACATCGATCATATCGCCGATCGCGAGGCCCGGCGCGATGACATGGACCGACTGGAGCCACGGCGACTTGCCGATGAGCTGGCCGTCGAGCTTGCCCTTGCGTTCGAGGAGCAGGCGCGTGGTGCGGCCGACGCTTGCCTGGTTGAACGCCTGCTGCTGGTCGTTGAGCAGCGCCTGCAAGCGTTGCAGGCGGTCGTTCATCACCGCTTCGTCGACCTGCCCGTCCATCGTCGCGGCGGGGGTGCCGGGGCGGCGCGAATATTTGAAGCTGTAAGCCATCGCATAATGGGTGGCGCGGACGATATCGAGCGTCGCCTGGAAATCCTCTTCGCTCTCGCCGGGGAAGCCGACGATGAAGTCGCCCGAGATCGCGATGTCCGGCCGCGCTTCGCGGACGCGCTCGATAACCTTGAGATAGCTTTCGACCGAATGGCTGCGGTTCATCGCGGCGAGGATGCGGTCGCTGCCCGCCTGCACCGGCAGGTGGAGGAAAGGCATCAGCTTCTCGACCTCGCCATGCGCGGCGATCAGCCCGTCGGTCATGTCGTTGGGGTGGCTGGTCGTGTAGCGGATGCGTTCGAGGCCATCCTCTTTCGCGAGTTCGCGGATCAGCCCGTCGAGGCCGATTGCCCTGCCCTTTTCATCTTCGCCGTCCCATGCGTTGACGTTCTGGCCGAGCAAGGTGATCTCGCGCACGCCCCCCGCGACGAGCGCGCGCGCCTCGGCGATCAGGTCCGCGAAAGGCCGGCTGATCTCGGCGCCGCGCGTATAGGGGACGACGCAGTAAGTGCAGAATTTGTCGCAGCCTTCCTGCACGGTCAGGAAAGCGGTCGGGCGCTGGCCGCCGGCGCGTTTCGGCAGCGCGCCGAACTTGCTGTCGAGCGGCATGTCGAGGTCGATCGCCTTCTCGCCCTTCTCCGCGCGCGCGATCAGGCCGGGCAGGCGGTGATAGGCCTGCGGGCCGACGACGACATCGACGCTCGGCGCGCGGCGTGCGATCTCGGCACCCTCGGCCTGCGCGACGCAGCCCGCGACGGCGATCGTCGGGGTGCTGCCGTCCGCGCGCTTCAGGCGGCCGATGTCCGAATAGACTTTCTCGGCGGCCTTCTCGCGGATGTGGCAGGTGTTGAGCACGACGAGGTCGGCGTCGGCGCCCTCGGCGGCGGGCACATAGCCCTCGGCACCGAGCATCTCGGCCATGCGCTCGCCGTCATAGACGTTCATCTGGCAGCCGAAGGATTTGACGTGGAAAGTCTTGGCAGGAGGGGGTGCGGTCATGCGGCCCCGATAGAGGAATGAGGGGCGAAATTGAAGGAGATTCGGGCCGAACCTTTTTCCGTGCGTCCCCGCGAAGGCGGGGACCCAGGGCTGCCACAGGCATCCGCCGCGTTATTACGCTCTGGGTCCCCGCCTTCGCGGGGACACGCGGATAGAGAGGCCGTCATCCGTCGCCTTCCAGCGTGGCCGGCTGATAGCGCACCGGCGCGACATAGTGCGGAAAGGGCCGCAGCGGCTTGCCGAGCGTCGCGACCAGCGCGTCCTCGATCCGCCGCCGCGCCTCCGCGGTGATCGCCTTGCGGCCGGGAAAGTCGCGCGGGTGGAAGGGTTCGAGGAAATGGATGTCGAGCCGGAAGGTGCCCGGGCGCGCCAGGATGCGGCGGGCATTGTCGATCCCCGCCTCGTCGCCGATCCAGCCGATCCACTCGGCGAGCGGCCCGTAATCGAGCATCACCGGCTGGACGAGCACCGCGGGCGGCGGCGGGTCGAGCACCTGCATCATCGAGGTCTTGAACGGCAGCAGCGACTGCCCGTCGGTCGTCGTGCCCTCGGGAAAGACGGTCACCGACCAATTGTCGGCGAGCGCCTCGCGCAGCAGGTTGATCTGGCCGGCGACCCCGCCGCGATCCTCGCGGCTGACGAACACCGTGCGGTTGAGGCGGCAGAGCCAGCCGATCACGGGCACCCGTCCCAGTTCGGCCTTGGCGACGAAGGCGGTGCCGCTGGCCCCGGCGAGCGACAAGATATCGACCCAGCTGATATGGTTCGAGATGAAGAAGACGTCGCGGCGCAGCGGCGTCCCGTGGCGCACCACCCGCGCGCCCGCGATGCGCGCGGCGAGGAACAGGAACAGCTTCGGAAAGGGCGAACCGTAGCTGACGATCCGGTAGAGATAATGGAGCGGCACCAGGACGAGGAGCGCGAGGAGAAGCAGCATCACGCGCCACGCGATGCGCGCCTTCCCCCTCAGCGAAATCGGTGCCGGCTGCCCCGCCGCGATCGCGGCGCGCGCTGCGGCCGGATCAATCCTTGCGGTCGAGCCGGACGCCATAAAGCTCCATGCGATGGTCGACGAGGCGGAAGCCCAGCCGTTCGGCGATGACCTTCTGCAATGCCTCGAGCTCGGGATCGACGAATTCGATCACCCGTCCCGTCTCGACATCGATCAGATGGTCGTGATGCGCCTCGGGCGCGGCTTCGTAGCGCGAGCGGCCGTCGCCGAAATCGTGGCGATCGAGAATCCCCGCCTCTTCGAACAGGCGAACGGTGCGATAGACAGTCGCGATCGAAATGCCGCTGTCGACCTTCGACGCGCGCTCATAGAGCGTCTCGACATCGGGATGATCCTCGGAATCGGAAATGACACGGGCGATGATGCGGCGCTGCTCGGTGATGCGCAGCCCCTTTTCGTGGCACAATGCTTCGAGGTCGATGGTTCCGGACATGCGGGCCTTTCCTGCCTTTTGCAGTCGTGTCTTTCCTTATGCGAACTGTATAGGGTGACACTATAAATAGAACAAGGGCGGCGCCCCTTGGCACCGCCCCCTTGCTGTCCCGACGGGACCAATGGTCGCTCCAGCTCAGGCCTTGCGGCGCTTGCGCCCGCCGCCGCGTCCCTTGGTGCCGAGGCCGATTTCCTTCGCGAGCGCGCGGCGCTTTTCGGCATAAGAGGGCGCGACCATCGGGTAGTCGGCGGGCAGGCCCCATTTGGCGCGATAATCGTCGGGGGTCATGTTGTAGTGCGTCATCAGGTGACGGCGCAGCATCTTCAGCTTCTTGCCGTCCTCGAGGCAGACGATGTAGTCGGGCTTCACCGATGCGCGCACCGACACCGCGGGCACCGGCTTTTCTTCGACCACCGGCTGCTCGCCGAGGTTCGAGAGCGCTGCATGAACATTGTTGATCAATATGGCGAGGTCCGAAATGGCGACGCTGTTGTTGCTGACGTGCGCCGCAACAATATCGGCGGTCAGCGTCACGAGCATTTCATTGGTATCGGCTTGATCCGACATGGGAGGATTTTCCTTTTTGCGAGTTTCCCAGAAGAACGGGTGGATTATAGTGCGGCAATAGTATCGAGGCGCGATTCATGCCATTCTGGATGTAATTTCGCAATCACCGATTTCGGCGCGAAATCCTAGCGGCACCGCATGGTGATCGCGTCGCGGACGACCCCATCGCCGCCGCGATAATAAGCAGGGCGGCGCCCGCATTCCGAAAAGCCGGTCCGCTCGTAAAGATGAACGGCGTCGTTGTCGGCGCGCATCTCGAGAAAATATTCCTCGGCGCCCTCCTCCTTCGCCCAGGCCATCCAGTCGTCCATGAGCATCCGGCCCACTCCGCGCCCCCGCGAAGCCGGATCGACAGCGAGCAGGAGAAGCTCGCTTTCGGGGCCAGCCATCCGCGCCGCCGAAAAACCGCACGCCGTGTCGCCGTCCCAGGCAAGGCAGACGCGCGCCGAGGGGAGCGCGAACAGGGTGAGAAGCTGCGCCGTGCTCCACGCCTCACCATAAGCGGGGTCGAACGCCGCCTCCATCACGCGCATCGCCGCCGACAGATCGCCGACGCGGGCGGTGGCGAGGCGGACGGAGCCGCTCATGCCGCCGCCATCGGCTTGGCGTCGGGCGCGCGGCCGTAGATCGGGCTGGGATCGGCGAAGAGCGCACTTGCCGGCAGGTTCGGGAAAGCGCGAGCGTCGGGCAGCATGGCGATGGCGCGGCCGCTGCCGCGGCGCGCGACGAACGCCTCGGAGCGGTTGCCGATCGCCAGTTCGTCGCCGGCCCGGATCGCGTCGTCCGGAAGCAGCGAGAGAAGGCCGGCACGCGGCGTCAGGTCGGCGGCGAACGGCTGGACGAACCATTGCCCATGGCCGCCCTCCATCACGATCAGCGCGCCGTCCGCATCGGCGATCGCCTCCGCCGCGCCCGCAGCGACGAGCGCGAGGGTCGAAAAGCCCCGCACCGGCACGCCCCAGCCGAGCGCCAGAGCGCGCGCCGCCGCGACGCCGATCCGCACCCCGGCGAAGCTCCCCGGACCGCAGCCGACCGCGATCGACGTCGCGCGGCCGCCGTCGGCCAGTTCGGCGATCAGCGGAACGAGCCGTTCGGCATGGCCGCGGCCGATCACCTCATGCCGGAAATCGACGATGCGCCCGCCCTCGACCAGCGCGACCGAGCAGGCCTCGCTGGCGCTGTCGATGACGAGCGTTCGTCCCTCAGGCAATGCGGTTGAAACGCTCGAAATCGGGGCGCGGGCTGCGCTCGAAGATCGTCGCGGGATCGCCATAGCCGAGCGTCGAGATGAAATTGCTCTTCACCTTGGGCGTATCGGCGAAAAAGGCCGCATCGACCGCATCGTTGCTGAAACCCGACATCGGCCCGGTATCGAGCCCCAGCGCCCGCGCCGCCATGATGAAATAGGCGCCCTGCAGGCTCGAATTGCGGAACGCCGTGGTCTCAGCGACCGCTTCGTTGCCGACGAACCAGCTCCGCGCATCGGTGTGCGGAAACAGGTCGGGCAGATGCTCGTAGAATTCATGGTCCATCGCGATGATCGCGGTGACCGGCGCCCGCAATATCTTCGGCCTGTTCGCTTCCGATGCGAAGGCGGCGAGCTTCGCCTTCGCGTCGTCCGATACGCACCAGATGAGGCGCGCCGGCAACGCATTCGCGCTGGTCGGCCCATATTTCATCAGGTCCCAGATCGCGCGAAGCTGGTCCTCCGACACCGGCCGGTCGAGATAGCCGTTATAAGTGCGCGCGGTGCGGAACAGTTGGTCGAGAGCGCTATCGGACAGCGGCTCGCTCATCGGGGTATCTCCTGGCTGAAAGTCTGGATCAGACGGCGTGGACTGCCGTTACCTCGGGCACATAATGTTTCAAGAGGGCTTCGATGCCATTCTTCAGCGTCGCGGTCGACGACGGGCAGCCCGAACAGGCGCCCTGCATCTTGAGGTAGACATTCCCCTTGTCGAAGCCGCGATAGATGATGTCGCCGCCGTCGTTGGCGACCGCGGGGCGGACGCGCGTCTCGATGAGTTCCCGGATCTGTTCGACGATGTCGGCGTCGGCGGGATCGTCGGCAAAACCGCCCTCCTCCTCGCCCGGAACGCTGATTCCCGCGGCGCTCGCGGGGTTGAAAAGCGGCATGTCGGCGAGGAAATGATCCATCACGATGCCGAGCACGTCGGGCTTCGCATCGGCCCATGCGGCGCCCGGCGCGATCGTCACCGACACGAAATCGCGGCCGAAGAAGACGCCGGTGACGTCGCCGAGCGCGAAGAGCGCGGCCGCGAGCGGCGAAGCCTCGGCCTCTTCGGGGCTTGCGAAATCGCGGGTTCCCGCCTCCATCACCGCCCGGCCGGGCAGGAATTTGAGCGTCGCGGGATTGGGCGTCGATTCGGTTTCGATCAGCATGAAGCGCATGTGGGACGCCGCGGCGCTTTGTGCAAGGTGGCAGGCTTGGCTATGGCCGCCCGAATGCGCCATTTCACCCATTTCGCCGCGCTCGACTGGTCGGGCGCGCGCGGCCCGCGCCAGCGCGGGATCGCGCTGGCGGTCGCAAGCGGCGCCGCGGCGCCCGCATTGGTGCGGCCGGGGCATGTCTGGTCGCGCGCCGAAATCCTCGCCTGGATCGAGGAAACCACGGCATCGCGCGCCGACATGCTGATCGGCTTCGACTTTTCAGCGGCCTTCGCCTTTGCCGATCGCGGCGCCTATTTCCCCGGATGGGCCGAAAGTCCTGCCGATGTCCCCGCACTGTGGGCGCTGGTAGAGGCGCTCGCGGCCGGCGATCCGCATTATGAGGTCGGCGGCTTTCTCGCCCATCCCGAGGCGCACCGCCATTTCCGCCACGGCCGGGGCGATGTCGGCGACCTCTATGCGCCCGGGGCGGGGCGGCTGCGCGTCGTCGAACAGCATCAGCGCGCGACGCGGCAGGCGGCGAGCGTCAGCAATTTCAACCTCGTCGGCGCGGCGCAGGTCGGCAAGGCCAGCCTCGCGGGGATGCGCCTGCTCCACCGGCTGCGCGGCCGCATCCCGCTCTGGCCGCTCGACCCGGTGCCCGCGACAGGTCCGCTGCTCGTCGAAATCTACACCAGCCTCGCCGCGCGCGCGGCCGGGATCGCGCCGGGGCGCAGCAAGATCCGCGACGGCAAGACGCTCGACGCCGCCCTCGCCGCACTCGGCTCGCCGCCCGTCGGCTTGACGGGGCCGATGAGCGACCACGCCAGCGACGCGCTGCTGACCGCTGCCTGGCTGCGCGCGATCGCATCGGACGCCGCGCCCTGGTCCCCCGCCCCGCTTTCCGGCGCGCTCGCCGTCACCGAAGGCTGGACCTTCGGCATTATTTGACGCAAAGCGCGCTGGTGTGCGCCGGCTTAGCTCAGTTGGTAGAGCAACCGCCTTGTAAGCGGTAGGTCGTCAGTTCGAGTCTGACAGCCGGCACCACGCCCGTCGTTCCGTTGCAGCGCCGGTCGCCGCGCGGCGGGGCGAGAAGGGCATGGCCTTGCGCGGCGGACCGTCCTAAAGTGCGCGGCGATGCGCTTCCTTCGTTCCGCCGCCGCCTTCCTGCTTGCTGCCTCCGCGACGCCCGCCCTCGCGGCGCCGCCCGCCGCCGGCGCGAGCGCCTGCGCCCCCGCGACCTATCGCCTGCCTGGCGGCGGCGTGGTCGATCTTGCGGCGTCGGACCCCGGCACGCTGCGCTGGCGCGACCTCGACGGCGCGACCGGCAAGCTCGTTGCGGCGGACGGCGACTGGGTCAGCCAGTTCGGCTGGACCGGCCGGCCCGATGGACACCGGGTGAGTCTCACGGACTGCGCCGCGGGCCGGATCGCGTTCGACGGCAGCCCCGCAACGCGCATCCCCCTCGTCACGCAGGAAACGACCTTCACCAGCCACGGCACGCGGCTCGTCGGCCGCCTCGTCCTGCCGCCCGGCAAGGGCCCGGTGCCGATCGTCGTCCTGCTGCACGGCGCCGAGTTCGATTCGGCGCGCGACGGCAACAGCCTGCAACGCCTGCTTCCCGCCGCCGGGATCGGTGCTTTCGTCTATGACAAGCGCGGCACCGGCGCGTCGGGCGATACCTATACACAGGATTATTCGCTGCTCGCCGACGATGCCGCCGCCGCGCTGGCCGAGGCGCGGCGCCTTGCGGGAAAGCGCGGCGCGCGCTTCGGCTTTCAGGGGCCGAGCCAGGGCGGCTGGGTCGCCCCGCTCGCCGCGACGCGCACCGATGTCGATTTCGTCATCGTCAGCTTCGGGCTCGCGGTGTCGGTGGTCGACGAGGACCGCGAGGCGATCGCCTTTCAGATGGGGCTCAAGGGCTATGGCCCCGACGTCATCGCCAAGGCGGAGGAGATCGGCGACGCCGCGACCCGCGTGTTCGAGAGCGGCATGACCGAGGGGATCGCGGAACTCGACGCGGTGCGCGCGCGCTATCGCGGCGAGCCCTGGTACAAGGACGTCTACGGCAATTACACCCACATCATCCTCGGCATGAGCGCCGAGGATATCCGCACCAAGGGCGCGCAATTCCGCTTTCATACGCCCTTCCGCTACGACCCGATGCCGACGCTTCGCGCGGTGAAGGCGCCGCAGCTCTGGGCGCTCGGCGGGATGGACATCGACGCCCCCTCGGCCGAGACCGCGCGGCGGCTGAAGACGCTGATCGCCGCCGGCCAGCCGATCACCCTCGCCCTCTTTCCGAAGGCCGAGCACGGGATGACCGAGTTCGAGGAAGCCCCCGACGGCAGCCGCCTGTCGACCCGCTACACCCCCGGTTATTTCCGCCTGCTCATCGATTTCGCGAGGGGCGGCAAGCTCGCGGATCAGTATGGCGACGCGGCGATGACACGCCCGGCGGGGGGCTGAGCGCGGGTATCGATCTTCGTCATTGCTTCGCTTCGCTCGCAATGACGATTCCAATTCCTGCCATGTCGGCCTAGGGTGCCCGCAATGCGCTTCCTTCGCCCCGCCGCCGCTATCCTGCTCACCGCCTCCGCAACGCTCGCGCTGGCGGGCTGCGGGCTGTTCGGCAGCGGCGGCCCGGTCAAAATCGCCGCGATCGGGCCGCTGAACACCGCCGCCAATCCGCTGAACGGCGAATTGTCGGCCGCCAATGCGGCGCTGCTCGATGCGTCGGCACAGGGGCTGGTCGGCTTCGACGGCGAAGGGCAGATCGACACCGGCCTTGCCGAACGCTGGACCGTCACCGCCGACGGGCGCAGCTATATCTTCCGTATCCGCGAGGCGAAATGGACCAACGGGCGCAAGGTGACCGCCAACGACGTCACCGCGGTGCTGCGCGCCTATCTCGCTCCCGCGAGCCGCCACCTGCTCAAGTCCGACTTTCCGGAGATCGACACGATCAAGGCGATGACCGACAGCGTCATCGAGATTCGCCTGTCGGTGCCGCAGCCGAACATGCTCGACCTGCTCGCGCAGCCGTCGATGGCGATCGTCTACAAGGGCATGGGCTGGGGGCCGATGCGGGTGCATAAAGTCGGCCGCGCGGTCCTGCTATCGCCCGCCCCCGACCCGCTGGCGGAAGATCCGGAGGCGGCCGAAGCCGCCGCCAACGATCCCGCGGCCTCGATCGAACTGGTCGGCACCTCGCCCGAGGGCGCGGTCGCGCGCTTCAAAAATGGCTATGCCGACGGCGTCGTCGGCGGGCGCTTTTCGACCCTGCCCTATTTCGCTGCGACGAATATCGGCCGCTCGCGGCTGATCGTCGATCCCGCGCCCGGCCTCTTCGGCCTTGCCTTTTCCCGCGCCGAGGGCTTCCTCGCGACCGACGTCAATCGCGATGCGCTGTCGCGCGCGATCCGGCGCCAGCGGCTCGTCGACGCCTTCGGGCTCACCGAATGGCAGCCGCAGGAGGCGCTGCGCCCTTCGGTCTATCGCCGCGACGGCGGACCGGAGCCGCTGCTGCCCGCCTGGACCGCCTATGACGAGGCTTCGCGGCAGATTCAGGCGAAACGCGCCGTCGATGCCTGGCGCCACGCCGGTCACACGATCGATCCGCTGCGCATCGCGGTCCCCGACACGCCGGGCGGGCGCATCCTCTTCGCTTATGTCGCCGCCGATTTCGCGGCGATCGGGCTGGAGAGCAAACGCGTCGGCATGAACGCCGCGTCGGACCTGCGGCTGATCGACGAGGTCGCGCCGAACGACGACGCGCTGTGGGCGCTGCGCCGCCTGTCGTGCCAGCCCGACACGCTCTGCAACCGCGACGCGCAGCAGCGCATCGACGCGACCATGGCCAATATCGACGCGGGGCAGCGCGCCCGCCAGGTCGGCGAGGCCGAAGCGGTGCTCGCGCGCTATGTCCCCTTCATTCCGCTCGCGACCCCGCTGCGCTGGTCGATCGCGTCGCAGCGGCTGACCGGGCTGCGCGCCAACGCCCGCGCCGCGCACCCATTGAATCACCTGATTGCTTTACCTAAGTAATACAGCGGCGCGCACCCCCGGCGCCCTCTGAAAGGACCCGCATGGCCCCTTCCACCCCCAATCCCGACGCGATTTTCGACGCGCTGGTGTCGAACCGCCGCGACCCCGCCGCGCTCCGCAAGCGGATCGAGACGCTCGAATATCTGCTCGAACGCAGCTTCGTCATCCCCGGCATCAATCGCCCGGTCGGGCTCGACGCCATCGTCGGTCTCGTCCCCGTCGTCGGCGACGTCATCACCGCGACGATGGGCGCCTACATCATCTGGGAAGCGCGCAACCTCGGTATGCCGAAATGGAAGATCTGGCGGATGATCGGCAACCTCGGCGTCGACACCGCGCTGGGCGCGATCCCGATCGCGGGCGACGCCTTCGACTTTCTGTTCCGGTCGAACAGCCGCAACCTTCGGATCATCCGCAAGCATCTCGACAAGCACCATCCCGGGACGATGATCATCGACCAGTAGGGGAGCGGGTGCCGCCCGGCGAAAAGGAGATGGTGGCAGGGCTTGTATCGAACTATTCTCCTATTGAATTGAAATACATATCATTTTTAACCATACCAGAAACGCTCCCCCACATTCTCCCCCACATTTTTGAGGCACCATCACCGATTCAGGTGAAATGATCGCCAATGGATAGCGCACGTCACCGCGCCCCGTGAGCGCAGCCGAACCATATCAAGACCAGTGCCGCCAAATGCGGCAGAAAACTGCCGTTTCCAAGGGTCTTGGCACTATCCCTAACGGAGCGGCACTGTTTCAGTTTTCTAAAATATGATGTGCAGACAATAGCTTAGATGCTGTCCGCATAGGCGGACGGTGCCGTAGCTTTATATCTTGCCATACCGGTAAACCCCGGAATCTAACATCCCATCAAAAATCTCGGAGCCTGACGAAGCGCCTACGCAGACCGCCGCGCTACTATGGTCGTTAGCGGAATGTCCAATTTCGCGTTCAAAAGGTGAAGAACGGACGAAAGCTGCGACTCGCAGCGACCATTGACGTGACAAACCCCAAGATCAGGCTTGCTTCGTCCATCGAGCGGGTTCGTTCTAACCTCTCACGCGGGCTCACGGACAAGAGCGCGGACTGAACATCGTTCGCCATTGGCCGACGCAGAACAATCGAGGCTGCAACCCCGACAGGAACATAATATGAACTTATACTTGCGCGAACGTCTTGCGGCGCGATATTGGAGTGACCGATGCTGAAGCGCCACCGACGGCGAAACTACGTCGGCAAGTTCAATATGAGGATAATATCGATGACGGTGAAGGATGCACGGAATGCCGAAATGGAAAGGCTACATAGCGAAGGGGCAAGCTATGCAGCACTCGGGCGGCAGTTCGGATTGTCGCCATCGCGTGTGGCGGAGATTATTGCCAGAATAAGACGCAAGCGAAAAACTCTGCAAGTGCTCCTGGAGGCGCCGCTTCGGCACACGACATGAGCCTTTTGGCCGCTAGCGGATTGGTAGCTTTTGGCGCGAAGGAATGCGACGGTTGCAATCAGAATAGTCGTCGGACGAGACGACGTGAACCGATTAGCAGACGGTGTATGGCGCCATACCAATTGGAGGTCTGATCGAGTTGCCAACGAAAAATCGGTTTACAGTTATTCGGGCCGCAAACGCGGAAGAAGAGATTAAATCATTGTTTATGAAATATTTACCTCAAAAATCGACCGCCACGCGGCACCGTTTAAAAGACAATCGATTTCCTGCGCAAATGTGCGACGCGGTATCCTCACCTTGAGTAAAGGTGGACCACCCGGTAATCGTAGTAAGTATCTTTTTCACTGAGGCCAGCCGTGAAATCTATTGTCGCCGTCAACACCAACATTCCTAGTGCAGATCAACATTTCGACTTTTTTTCCGGCGCGTCGCTGCGTGATCACGACATCGTAGTTTTCGATCCCGTGCTTCCTTATGGTGACCGAATCCAGTTCACTGGCGGCGGCTCGTGCCTCACCGTTGAAGCGACGGCTGGGATGGTTAAGGCGATCAGTCATTGGGCTAGCGAACTCCGCAATGCTTTAAAGGCCAACAAAACCGTCTTCGTCCTCCTTAATGAATATATGGAGGACCAGGGCGCGACTGGTAGCACCTACGATAGAAAGCAGCGCACCTATAGCACGAGGAATTTCAGCAACTACCAGGCGATCCCCGTCAAGATACAAGTCCAGAACGCGCGTGGTGAGAAGATGGTCGTGGCGAATAGCGCCTACCGCCCGCTATATGAAGTCCTGAAAGACTTCGCGCATTACCGCGTCATTGCGACATCAGGGAATGGTGAGAAAATATTCACGGCGCGCGACGGTTCGGCGATTGCTTCGCTCATGCGGCTCGATGGCCATCCCGGCGCGCTCATCCTACTACCCTATTTCGACTTCGACGAGCCTGATTTCACGGAGACAGGTGAAGACGACGAAGAGATATGGACGACAGCGGCGTTCCAAAAATCGCGGGCGATACTCGGCCAGTTGGTAGCGATCGACAAGCATGTGCGCGGTTCAACAGAGCGGGCGCCGCCTCCCCAATGGACGGAGGATATTGCGACGCCCCAACTCCTCCGCACGATGGACGATAGGCTGGCCCTACTGGATCAAAAGTTGAGCGAACTGCGTGCAGAGCAGGTTGAGCAGGTGGAAAATCGAACCGCTGTCGCTGGTTACGCGCACCTCCTTTACGAGACCGGCAGACCCTTGGAGCAAGCAGTGGAAAATACCTTGCGTCTCATGGGCTACGGCGTCGAAACGCTGCGTATCGGCGAGCTGGAAATCGACCATGTGATACAAGGGCCTGGCGGGATTCGCATGATTGGCGAGACCGAGGGCAAAGATAATTCCGCGATCGA
Source organism: Sphingopyxis sp. (assembly GCF_025869345.1). Classification (GTDB taxonomy): domain Bacteria; phylum Pseudomonadota; class Alphaproteobacteria; order Sphingomonadales; family Sphingomonadaceae; genus Sphingopyxis. Next base: position 10,639 of record NZ_JAOZVW010000129.1, on the reverse strand, counting down.
CATTTCGAAGTTCCGACAGCTCGAATCCAATATCGGGGAGGATTTCGAGCGCGAGGAGGTCGAAGCCCCTGCTAAAGGCGTCTTGTTCGGTAACGGCTTTCGGCTGACACCTCCAGCGCAACGCGCTGATCAGTTCACGCAGAAGAGCCTGATCAACGCCAAACGGCTCAGCGTTGCGCTTGTCAGGACCGCCGACCTATACCCCTTAGCGGTACATCTTATCGATCATCCTGACGATGAAGCGTTCAAGCTCGCGTGCCGCTCCGCGCTCGAAGAGACCGTCGGCAGCATTGTGGAATTTCCCAAACCTTAGGGCTGGAGGTGTGCGGTGTGCTAACGCCCTCCTATCGCGGGACTTGGCCGGTCGCAGACTGGCAGCTATTGGCGATAAAATCGACAGTATGCACGTGAGACATTTCTAGTTCACTCTCCGACGTTCCATTAATCGCAGTCTTCCCTATCTATCTCCGGCAACACGGTGGCAAGATCGCCTTCAACCTCTATATCATAGCGCGCTGCCAAGCGGGCTACCTCATGCCCCACTGCGGCGCGAAATGCTCCCAGAGCAAGAAATGCTCCAGGCGTCATATCATCGCGATACGTGTGAAATCCCACATGACGAAACTCGGTGGTTGATTCATCGAGATAGCGACGGCATGCCGCGCGAATATTACGCATAGGAACCGACGCGAAATCCGAAGGAGAGAATGCCTTTAGTGCTTCGGTACAGGCCCGTCGAATTTCGATGATCGACTGATCAACCTGACTTCGCACTTCGAGCCAATCAGGATTGTAAAGTACTCGCCGGTCTTCAAGTTCAGTGAGGAAACCACGAACGCGATCACCGTCGGATGGGCCAGGATCGGCCCATTGCAAACCGCCGATCGGCAAGGAAATTCCCGTAATCCGCCGAGCAGTATCGGCCGTCACCGTCTTCGCGCGTTTGAAAGGGGTCCGCATCCAAAATCTCCAACCTAGTCCGGTAATGTGATGGAGGCGGCTAGGGCCGCACCTATCGGTCCCGATCGCCGCTCGAGTAGGTAACTGACGTCACGATCGTTCACGCTGTCGAACATCTGGCCGACCCTACAGGTGAGCAAGAGGTCAGCCGCCCAGTATTCGAGCGACCAACCACTCTTCTCGCCGATAGATGCTAGGGTAGGCGATTGACCTTCGCGAAGCTCACCGAGCTTGCCGTGAACATGACCAGCTTCAATGACACGACACCCAAGCGAAGCCTCGTCCACACGAATTCTCTGCTGGAGGGGATATTGCACGTCGAATGGAACGTGTGGTGGATTATAGAATAGTTAATAGATAGCCTCTCCAAAACTTTCATTGAATTGGTCGACGAGTCTGGATTGGTGACTTCCAGTATTAAGGGCGCCATAAACGCAATTTTCATCAAAATGGAAATGGGCGTGTAATGCACCAGCAGCCTGTTTTTGATCGCGCCGGATAAAAGCGTTCATGCCGTGCCGAAAACCGATTTCATCGTCATCGTCGACATCATTATTAGCGGGATACAATCGTTTCGATTGTAGCAGGCCGATCTTCTTCGCAACAAGATCGTCGCCCCGATATACGAACACAAGAATACCGATGTCCGCAGTTTCCCAGCGAGACCGAAAGGGTTCATCCCAGAAAGGCGGCCCGCCGAGACGCCGAAGCCCTCCGATATTGTGCATGTCCATTCGTACAATGGCACCTGAGGGGAGCAATGTCGGGGCCGCGTCGGGAATAAGGGTTTCGATCAGTCCGTCGTCGAGCGAGGTTTCGCGGACGTTGGGCAAGTTAGCGAGGCGTTCGCACACTTTATAATTGGCCTGCGCGAAAACTCTGCGGAACCATTGCACGACATCTTCCGGTATCTGCGGCCACTCATCCATAGCGAAACGCCCCTTCAGCAAGTCTCCGTCGAACGATACAGAGGAGCGAGAAACTTTGCGCTACTGAATTTCTGACGGCTTTCGAGGAATCGTATTGTTATCAGCAAAGACTGAGATCGGGCGAAAATCTGATATAGTCCCTTCGCATTTCAGCTCAACGCTTGCACAGTTCTTCTGCCCCCGCCAGAACAACAGCAACGCTGCGGCAGTGATCCGGCACGCATGTGCGAGATGGGTATCCTCGCAGCGGCGGCCGGTTCGTGGGCCGTTGTCAACTGTCTAATCGCCAATGGCCTTCCTATCCCACCAAATGCCGATATTGGCGCGGAGCGATTTCGTGGAGGCCGATTTCGCCGTCGAGGATGGCGGCGATAACAAGCTGCGTTCGATTGTGGACCTCGTAACGGCCGCAGGCGGCTTCGATGTAGGATTTGATCGTCGCGGGGGTCAGGCCGAGGATGGTGGCGATGTCGGTGTTGCTTTTGCCCTGAGCGGCGAGGATCGCGCATTCGCGTTGGCGGGGTTGCAGGCCGGGGGTGCGGATCGGGCGCGGGCGGCGGCCGATGATGCGACGGGCTTTCTGGAAGGCGAAGCCGCCGACCATCTGAGCGATGGCGATCTGGCGCTGCGTCAGGTCGGGGTTGCGCGGGCTACAGAAATTGCAGGAGCCGCTACGCTCACCCAAGACGAAGGCGGGGACGGTGATGCCGTGAACGACGCCGTGGCGCGCGCCGCGTTCGAGGAAGCGGTGATGACGCGGCGCCAGTTCGATCAGGTCGGCCAGTTCGCACCATGCGAAACAGGCGTTGGCGGCGATGCAGGCGTGAACGACCGGATCGTCGCGATGGTAGAGGCCGCCGAAATAGGCTGCGGCATAGTCGGGCGGATAATTGTTCATGTTGATGAGGCCAGCCGATCCCTCGCGGTGATCGTCGTGATGGATCATCGCATAGTGGTGAAAGCCCAATTCCCGAGCCGCGGCTTCGAGCAGCCGTTCGACGTCGGCAAGGCCAGCCGTCTGCTGGATTTCGGCGAGGAACGCCTCGCCGAAGCTCAGCGCGCCTGCGTCCAGACCTTCGTTCAGCAGAAAATCGCCGCCTTGCATCCTTTCATCTCCAGCTTGCCGTCGGGGCGGAGGATCATGTTGGCTCCCTGCGCTGACGGACAAATGAGGCCGCCGCCCGTTGCCGGGACTGGCGGGGCGGCGGCCTAGTTATCCCTCAGGGGAGAGGGAGTGCGAGAGACTGTTGTCCGGTCAAAAAACCGGGCCGATGCTTGCTCGGGAGCAAGCGGGCATCGGCCTAGGTGTTCCCCCAGTGGAGAGAGGACCCTAGAATTTCTTGGCGATGCTGAACCCGATGATGCGCGGGTCGAGCGTGAAGACGTTCGTCGTCAGGCCCGAGTCATCCGAGTTCAGGAACGCATCGGTGATCGGCGTCGAGTTGAAGACGTTCTTCACATAGGCTTCGATCGACAGGTCATCGGGACCATCGACGCGCAGCGAGATGTTGAAGTTCGTCCAGTCGCGAAGGCGGTCATAGGGGTTGAGGTTATAGACCCGTGCCCAACTTTTCGCCTGCCAGTAACCGTCGCCACGGATCGTCGCGCTCCAGTCGCCGTCGAAGGGGATGGTATATTCGGCGCCGACGTTCACCGTCCAATGCGGCGAGTTGGGCAGTTCCTTGCCCGAAAGATCGGTGTAAAAGCCGGCACCGCCATTCAGCTCCGGATAGTTCGCCGGGTCATAGGGCAGCCCAGTCTTTGGGTCGGGAAGCCTTAATCCGGTCAGAGCAAGCAAGCCCCCGCTCCATCCACCGCACATCTTCCAATATTGTCCAATGCCTGTCTTAAACGAAGTGAGCCAGGCTTCGGCCATGTGAACCGGTATGACACAATTTGAAGGGAGTTGAGGCCATGGCTTAGTCACGACATAATCGGGATTGCCGAGCGTGCGGTTCATGGGATCGATCGACTGTTCGCCCTTGCCGATCCGCGACCCGAGCCAGCCGATATTGGCGTTGAGACGCAGGCGATCCACCGGCTCGAACTGCGCCGACAATTCGGCGCCCCAGACCTTGGCGTCGAAATTCTCGTTCACCGCCGTCCGGTCGCGGATCTGCGACACCTGATAATTTTTATAATCATAATAGAAAGCGCTGGCGTTGAGCGTCAGCCGCCCGCCCATCAGCACATTCTTGGTGCCGATCTCGAAGGCATTGACGAATTCCGGTTCAAAGGTCGCGCCATAATTCACCCCGGTTAGCTGCAAGATCGGAATATATTTACCCGCTTCCAAGTTTATTGCTGTCGCTTCGGGCAGTATCCCGGCATCGACCAATTGTTGATTGGTGGGAAATCCCGGCGAAGGCGGATTCATCCCGCCGGCCTTGTAGCCGCGACTGTAGAAGGCATAGATGAGGGTATCATCGGTAAAACTCAGATTCGGCTTCCAGTCGAATCCTGCGCGACCCGTAAACTCTCCCCAACTCAGCTTAATATCATCGCTTGCGGGGTAGCCCCTGCCTACCAAACCGCCAGCATAAGTAGTCGGCGCCAGGAGCAGTTGGCTGGGAACCGGCGTAAAAACCTTCTCATCACGAGTAAAGCGCAGGCCGCCGGTAAATTTGAGATCCGGATTTATATTATAATAAACCTCGCCAAACGCAGCGTAGCTTTTCAGCTTATAGGGATTCGACGATCGAAAATAGTTATGTCCCTGTCCATTGATATCCTCGACGGGGTTAGGGTCGATATAGGGGCAGTATTCCGCCCCTTCGATCGGTGGGGAAACCCCCAATCCGAAACCAACAGGCTGCAAGACACACCCGTAGCTGCCGCCGCTAAATGGATACATGCTCGCGATAGCGGTAAACATATTACTCATGACATAATAATCGTCCTGAGTCCCGAATTTGGTGTAATTCCCTCCCAGACTAAAATTGAGCGGGGCATCAAAATCCGACTGAAGACGAACTTCCTGCGCAAACTGCTTCGAATAGGCCGACGAAATATCGAAAACGCCGAGGGTTTTGGAACAACCGATCTGCGGGTCGCAAAAAATCCCGCCTGGGGCGAGGCCTCGCATCGGGCTCGGCTTCAACAAGCGACTATCCTCGAACCAGCCCGACGTATCATTGAAAATCGGCAAAGTATTGAAACGATTATAGTCCTGAAAACTATAAACATCGTCCCAATTCCACGCTGTCTGCGAAGACAGGGTAAGGCCGTCTGCAAGATCGGCGTCCAAATTCAGTTCGAGCACATCCGAACTTGCTCGATATATCGGGTCTCGGAACGACGCGATTTCACGCAAATTACGTGATTGTCCCATGCCGCCGTAGGGATCGGTGAGGTTTAGCAAAGTGCCATTAGCTTTGATGGCAGGATCATAGCCCTGAACGAAAATGACGTTCGTCGCAGCGAGGCCGAACACATAGCCGGTTGCGAGTCCATTTGGCGTATCGAACGCCCCATCGTCATACAGGCTGCCCGCCTTGCACCCCGTACTGAACAGCGCCACGCGCAGTTCGTCCGAGGGATGCGGAGGTGCGGCACGCACCGGCGTCGTTCCGATCATTTCGGGCCCATCATCGCGATGACAGAGTTGTTTCCCGGTTCGCGAGCGGTTGTCCTTCTCGCGAAACCGTTCCCAGATAAAATTGCCGCGCAGCCAGTCGTTCTCGAAGCCGAGTGTTGCACGAAGCGAGTAAAGATCACGGCCATTGACGCGATTTTTGGTCACCGAATTATAATCATAGCCGTCGCGATCGGTCATCGATCCCGCGATACGAAGACCGAAAGAATCGGGGACAATCGGGATGTTGAGCATCCCGGTCATGCGGCGGCTGTCGTAATTGCCGACCTCGCCCTTGATGCTGCCCTCGAATTCCCCAAGCTTCGGCTTGGCGGTAATCAGGTTGATCACCCCGCCCGTCGCGTTGCGGCCATAGAGCGTGCCCTGCGGGCCGCGCAGCACCTCCAGTCGCTCCATGTCGAAGAATTCCTGCTCGAAGAAGCGGTTCTTGATCATGCCGATATTGTTGAAGCTGACCGCTACGCCGGGGTCGCTGGTAGCGGAAATCGCCTTGGTGCCGATGCCGCGAATGGAGATATTATAGCCGGTGAAGTTCGACTTGCTGAACGTCAGGTTCGGCACCGCGCGCATGATGTCGGCGCCGCTTTCGATCTTCTGTTCTTCCAGATTCTTCTGCGACAGGGCGGTGATCGCGATCGGGACATCCTGAGCCGATTCAACGCGCTTCTGCGCCGTGACGACGATTTCCTCGCCGCGATAGCCGTCATCGGCGGCGGCCTGCGCGCCGTTTCCCGCCGGCTTTACCAGAAAAGCGCCCGACGGATCGCGAACCAGTTCCGCATCCGCGCCGGCGAGCAGGCGGCGGAGCGCCTCTTCGGCGCTGAGAGTGCCCTTGACCCCGGCGGTGCGCTGGCCGCGCAGCTCGGCGGCGTTGAACATCACCTCGACATGCGACTGGCGCGAGAAAGCGCGCAGCCCGGCGATGAGATCGCCGGCCGGAATGTTGAATTCAGCCTGACGCACGGCCGGCGTCTGCGCCTGCGCGGCCGAGACGCACGAAAGCGTGCTCGTCGAACCGAGCAGAACGGCGAACGCAATTTTCCTGAGCTGCATATATCCTCCCCCATGTTTTGCCGCAGTTTTTGCGGCTTTCATTGAGGAATACGAAGCTGCCTGTCTTTTCCGGTACGCCGGGCGCGCGGGCAATCAGATTTTTTTGAGAATGAGCTCGTTCGGTCCATCCTGGACGCTTTTCACGCCGAACCCCTGATTGAGGAGACGCAGAAAGCCCGCGACATTATTGGCCCGGAACGATCCGTCGACGATCACGCCTGTCGCGGAGGGGTCGACGATCAATTGGACCTGATTGTAACGGTTGAACTCCGCCGCGACCTCGCCCAGCGGGCGGCCCTCGAAGATCAGCAGGCCGTCGCGCCAGCTCAGCGCCATGTCCATCGCCGCCGCGTCGATCGGCCGGACGACGGGGCTGGCGCCGGTCGCCGTCGCGACCTGTCCGGCCGATGCGAAGATGGGCCGCGCGGGCGTGGCGCCGGTCGCGGGCGGGTCGATGCGGACGCGGCCCTCGGTAACGACCACGTCGATGTCGTCGCCGCGCCTCTTGACGGTGAAGGCGGTGCCGACGGCGGTGACACGCCACGCCCCGGCATGGACGACGAAGGGGCGCGCCGGATTCTTCGCGACCTTGAAGAAGGCTTCGCCCTGTTCAAGATCGAGGCGGCGGATAGCCTTGGAGTAAGCGACGTCGAGACGCGAATTGGTGTTGAGATCGACGCGCGAGCCGTCGGCGAGCGGGAACCGCTGGAAGCCGCCGACGGCGGTGGCGTAGGTGTCGGAGGCGGTGAGACTTTGATAGACGGGGACGCTGACCAGCGCGAGCGAGGCGGCGATGGCGGCGGGCCACAGCCAGCGGCGGCGCGGGGTCGGCGGGGGGGCGTCATAAGATTCGTTGGCGGCTTGCGCGACGGATGGCGGGGTTTCACCGCTCCGCAGCGCCGATACGCGCAGGCGGCCCGCCTTGCGCCACACGGTTTCGAGGCGGATCACGGCGATGCGGTGTGCGGTTTCCTCCGCGACCCATCGGTCGAATGCGGCCTGATCGGCGTCGGTCCAGCCTTCGCCTTCGCGGCGCACCAGCCATTCGGCGGCGGTCTGCTCGATGTCAGCGGCGCTTTTCATCGCTATCCGCCTTTCCATCATCCGTGCGCGGCCCCGACCGCGAGGCAGCGTTCCAGAAGCGATCCGCCAATAGCCGCATCGCCTTCACCATCTGCTTTTCGACCGTCGCTTCGGACACGCCCATCTTCTCCGCCGTCTCACGCTGCGACAGTTCGTCGATCTTCCGCAGCACGAACGTCTCGCGACATCGCTCCGGAAGGTCGCCCAGCGCAGATTCGAGCTGTGCCAGTTCCTGACGGCCGCTTATGATGCGGTCGGCCGTGATGTCATCCGATAATACGTTCGCCGCGTCCAAATCCTCCATCAGGTCGATCGGGACGACACGGCTTTTCCGCAGCCGGTCGATCAGGAGATTGCGTGCGATGGCGAAGAGGAAAAAGCGCGCGACCGGCGGGCGCTGTTTGGCCGCGCCCTGATAGACGCGGACATAGACTTCCTGCCGCAGGTCCGCGACCTCCGACGCATCGGGCCATACGCGCCGCAGATAGGCGGTCAGCGCGCCCTCATAGGGCAATATCTGCTCGGCAAACCATTGATCGAGATCGTCCATTGCGCGCCCGAATCCTCCCCTCGCGCGAGGGTGGGCGGAAATGGGGTGGTGTCAAGGCGGTGGGAATCGGAGGCCGATACTATCCCGCTTTCTTGCCCGGAAGCGGCACGACATTGCCCGTGCCAACCGCCCCGCTTGCGCAATAGCGTCCCCATGCGGTCATCAGCTTCACGCGAGCGCCCGGATTATCGGGGGTGCCAAGATAGGTCGTGCGGCGATAGGCGGCCTGCACGGCGTCGGGTGTCTTGTGGGCCAGCGCCGCTTCGACCACGGCATCGGCAAAGCCCTCATTCGCCGCCCAGTCGGTAAAGGCGGAACGAAAGCCGTGGACGTGATAGGGTTCGCTCATGTCGCGCAGCACTTTCAGCAGCGTCATGTCCGACATCGGCTTGCCAGCCACACCGGGGAACACGACATCGCTCTCCGGCAGCTTGAACGCCGCCGCCCTCGCTAGCACCGCCAGCGCCGCGTCGGAGAGCGGAACCATGTGCGCCTTGCTCCGCTTCATATGATCGGCAGGAATCGTCCATAGACGCGCCTCAAGGTCAAATTCGGCCCATGTGGCAAGGCGGACTTCCTGCGAACGAACAGCGGTCAGGACGAGCAGTTCCAGCGCCAGCCGCCCGAAGGAGGGCTTGCGCCGCAACGCCACCATGAAGGCAGGCACGGCGACATAGGGCATGGCCTTGCGGTTCGCGCGCTCCTTCACCTGCCGGGGCAGTCCGCGCCCCGCTTTCAGGCTCCCATTGCCCGATGGGGCTTCGGCCGAGCGCCAGCCCTTTGCATGGGCGTAATCAAGCACCGCACAAATCCGGTTGCGGACTTGGCGCGCCGTCTCGGGAATGTCCTGCCAGATCGGGGACAGCGCAGCGATGATGTCGGGCGAGGTAATGCCGCCGGTCGGAATGTCGCCCAGTTTCGCAAAGGCGTGGTTTTCCAAACTGGCGAGCCACTGGCGGGCATAGACGGCGCTTTTCCAGCCCGCCTTATTCTCGGCATGATATTGGCGCGCGGCCTCGCGGAACGTCACCTTCGCGGCGGCTTCGTCCTTTTTCTCGGCCAGAACGTCGCGGCGTTCGACCTTGACTGCCTTGCGTAGCGCGCTCGCCTTATCGCGGGCGTCTGCCAGCGTCAGCAGCTTGGCGCTGCCTAGCCCCATGTCCTGCCGCTTTCCGTCGCGCTGCAAGCGCAGGAGCCAGTAGGCCCCGCCGTGCTTGTCCACCTTCAGGAACAGCCCATCTCCATCCTGATAAGTGCCGGGCTTCGTCAGGGCCGCCCTGACCGCGATCGCCGTGAGTTTACCCATCGGATTCTCTCCCCACACTTTGAGGCGTCAAAATGCGGGGCAAACAAATCTCTCCCCACACTCCCCCCCACATTTCGCGTCGGCTGCACACGGACAGCAGCGGACGCGAGCGGAAGGCCGCAGGCATAATAAGCTAGGTTTTCTGGGATTTCTAGGGACTTCTACGGAAGTCCCCGGAACGAAAAATGGTGGACAGGGCTGGATTCGAACCAGCGTACGGAAACCCGGGCAGATTTACAGTCTGCTGCCTTTAACCACTCGGCCACCTGTCCATGGGGCCCGCTTTGGGAAGCGGTCCAATGGCGAAACGAGACTTGCCTGTCAATGGCAGTCATGGGAAAGGCGCCGCATCATGCGTCAATTTTCTCGCCATCGTCGTCCCGCCGGCCAAAGCCAGCGCGGACAGGCCATTCGCTTCTGGGGCCGCCACGCCGTTCTGGCCGCGCTCGCCAACCCCGAACGCCGCGTCAAGCGCATCTGGGGCACACGCGAAGCGCTGGGGCAGCTCGACCTGCCGCCGGTGATTCCGATCAGCTATGCCGACGTCGCCGACCTCGCGCGGCTCGTCGCGCGCGACGCGCCGCATCAGGGGCTGGTGATCGAGGTCGACCCGCTCGAGGAGGTCTATCTCGGCGACCTGCTGCAGGCGGAAAGCGACGCCGGCAGCACGCGGCCGCTGGTCGTGCTCGATCAGGTCACCGACCCGCACAATATCGGCGCAGTGCTGCGTTCGGCCGCCGCCTTCGATGCCGCCGCGATCGTCACGCAGGACCGCCACAGCCCGCCCGAAAGCGGCGTCATCGCGCGCTCGGCCTCGGGCGCGCTCGAAAGCGTGCCGTGGGTGCGCGTCGTCAACCTGTCGCGCGCGCTGGAGGAGATCGCCGAGGCGCAATATTGGCGCATCGGGCTGATGGGCGACACCGACACGACGCTTGGGCAGACGCTCGACGGCAGCAAGGTCGCGCTGGTGCTGGGGTCGGAGGGGGACGGGATGCGCCACAATGTCATGGAGCATTGCGACGTGCTGGCGAAGCTGCCGATCTCGCCGCGGATGGAGAGCCTGAATATCTCGAACGCCGCGGCGATCGCGCTCTATGCGGTGGCGACGGCCGGATCATAAGGCGTCGTGATTGGGGGGGGCGCGGAGCACACCCGCGGCGGGT
>NZ_JAOZVW010000128.1 GCF_025869345.1 Sphingopyxis sp. | reverse complement strand
CTGCGACTAGGCAGCAAGCTGCCAAGTCTCGCTGCCCTCCCCTGAAGGGGAGGGAGAATCATTTTCTTCAACGATCCTCCAGTCCGGGGAGCCTCCCATGCGTCTTTCGCGCTTCTTCATCGTGCGTCCGATCTTCGCCGCGGTCATCGCGGTGATCATCACCCTCGTCGGCGCGATCGCTTACTGGTCGCTGCCCGTCTCGCAATATCCCGACATTGTCCCGCCGACGGTCACGGTCACCGCCAATTACCCCGGTGCGTCGGCCGAGACCGTCGCCGAGACGGTGGCGACGCCGATCGAGCAGGAGATCAACGGCGTCGACAACATGCTCTATCAGTCGAGCCAGTCGACCGGCGACGGCAATGTGACGATTACCGTGACCTTCAAGATCGGCACCGACCTCGACGCCGCGCAGGTGCTGGTGCAGAACCGCGTCGCGATCGCGGTGCCGCGCCTGCCCGAAGCGGTGCAGCGGCTCGGCGTCGTGACGCGCAAGACCTCGCCCGATTTTCTGATGGTCGTGAACCTCGTCTCGCCCGACAAGTCGCTCGATCGTTCCTACCTGTCCAACTATGCGCTGACCCAGCTCAAGGACCGGCTCAGCCGCATCGACGGGGTCGGCGATGTCCGCCTGTTCGGCGCGCGCGACTATGCGATGCGCGTCTGGATCGACCCGACGCGCGCCGCGGCGCTCAACCTGACTGCGGGCGAGATCGTACAGGCATTGCGCGCGCAGAATGTGCAGGTAGCAGCGGGCTCGCTGGGCCAGCCGCCCTATGCGAACGGCAACGCCTATCAGCTCAATGTCGAGACGCAGGGCCGCCTTGCCGACCCGCAGCAGTTCGCCGACGTCGTGATCCGCACCGACGCCGACGGGCGGCAGGTGCGCGTCGCCGACGTCGCGCGCGTCGAACTCGGCGCGTCGGATTACAACAGCAATACCTATCTGTCGGGCGATCCGACGGTGATCCTCGCGGCGTTCCAGCGCCCCGGATCGAACGCGCTCGAAGCCGCGAAGGCGATCGAGACCGAGATGGCGGCGGCGTCGAAGAGCTTCCCCAAGGGCCTCGAATATCGCGTCATCTATAATCCCACCAAATTCATCGAGCAGTCGATCGATGCGGTGAAGGACACGTTGCTCGAAGCGATGGTCCTCGTGGTGATCGTCATCCTGGTGTTCCTGCAGAAATGGCGCGCCGCGGTGATCCCGATCGTCGCCATTCCCATTTCGCTCGTCGGCACCTTCGCGGTGCTCGCGGGGCTCGGCTACAGCCTCAACAGCCTGTCGCTCTTCGGGCTCGTGCTCGCGATCGGCATCGTCGTCGACGACGCGATCGTCGTGGTCGAGAATGTCGAGCGCAATTTGGAACGCGGGCTGTCGGCGCTGAAAGCGGCGCAAACCTCGATGGACGAGGTATCGGGTGCGCTCGTCGCGATCGTCCTCGTGCTCTGCGCGGTGTTCGTCCCCACGTTGTTCCTCACCGGCCTGTCGGGCGCCTTCTACCAACAGTTCGCGGTGACGATCTCGACCGCGACGATCATCTCGCTGATCGTCTCGCTCACCCTGTCGCCCGCGCTTGCCGCGATCCTGCTGAAGCCGCACGCCGCGCCCGACAGGCCCTCGCGCCTCCGCGAACTGGCGAGCCGAGCGGGCGACGCCTTCAACGACGCGTTCGAGCGGATGAGCAGCGCCTATGCCTCGCTCACCGCCCGGCTCGTCCGGCGGCCGAAGCGGATGATGCTGACCTATGGCGGGCTGATCGCGGCGACGATGGGACTGTTCTGGGCGACGCCGACCGGCTTCATCCCGGCGCAGGATCAGGGATACTTCCTTGCTGTCGTCCAACTGCCGCCCGGCGCCTCGGTCGAGCGCACCGACGCCGCGCTGCGCAAGGTCGCCGCGCGCATCCTGCCGAACAAGGGCATCCTCGGCTCGGTGATGCTCGCGGGCTTCGACGGCCCGTCGCAGACGCTCGCCCCGAACGCCGCCGCGGCTTACTTTCCGCTCAAGAGCTTCGAGGAGCGCAAGAAGCTCGGCGTCAGCTTCGACGAGATCATGGACGAAGCGCGCGCCGACGTCGCCGACATCACCGAAGCGCGCGTGATCGTGATCCCGCCGCCGCTGATCCAGGGCATCGGCTCGGCGGGCGGTTACCGGCTGATGGTGCAGGACCGCGGCGGCCACGGATACCAGAAGCTCGCCGAGGAATCGGGCAAGCTGATCGGGAAAGCGAACGAGACAGCGGGCCTGGCGCAGGTCTTCACCTTCTTCGATACCGGGTCCCCGCGCGTCTATGCCGACATCGACCGCGCCAAGGCGAACCTCCTCGGCGTGCCGCCCGAGCGCGTGTTCGAGACGCTGCAGGTCTATCTGGGGTCGGCCTTCGTCAACGACTTCAACCTGCTTGGGCGCACCTATCGCGTCACCGCGCAGGCCGCGGCGCCCTTCCGCCAGTCGGTCGCCGACATCGCCAACCTCCAGACCCGGTCGAACAGCGGCGAGATGGTGCCGATCGGATCGGTCGCGACCTTCCGCGACAAGACCGGCCCATACCGCGTCGTCCGCTACAACCTCTACCCCGCGGTCGAGGTCGATGGCGACACCGCGCCGGGTTATTCGTCGGGCGCGTCGCTGACGACGATGGAGAAGCTGGCCACCGACACGCTGCCGCAGGGCTATGGCACCGAGTGGACCGGCATCGCCTTTCAGCAGAAGGCGGCGGGCAGCACGGCGGCGCTCGTCTTCGCGCTGGCGGTGGTGTTCGTCTTCCTCGTGCTGGCGGCGCAGTATGAGAGCCTGACGCTGCCGCTGTCGATCATCCTGATCGTGCCGATGTGTCTGTTCGCGGCGATGGTCGGCGTCAACCTGCGCGGCATGGACAATAATGTCCTGACGCAGATCGGGCTCGTCGTCCTCATCGCGCTCGCGGCGAAGAATGCGATCCTGATCGTCGAGTTCGCACGCCAAGCCGAGGAACAGGATGGGCTGTCGCCGGCCGAGGCGGCGGTGCGCGCCGCGCGCGATCGCCTGCGTCCGATCCTGATGACCAGCTTCGCTTTCATCCTCGGCGCGGTGCCGCTGCTGATCGCGAGCGGCGCGGGGGCGGAACTCCGCCAGGCGCTCGGCACCGCCGTCTTCTTCGGGATGATCGGGGTCACCGCCTTCGGCCTGCTCTTTACCCCCACCTTCTATGTCGTCTGCCGCGCGCTCGGCGACCGTATCGCAGCGCTGCGCCGCCGCGGCGGTTCGCACGAAGCGATGCCGCAGCCGGCCGAATAAGGAGAAAGCCATGCGTAATCTTCTGATCGCAACCGTATCCGCGCTGACGCTTGCCGCGTGCGCGGCCGGGCCGGACTACGCCCGCCCCGCTCCCCCTGCGGCGTCGTCCGGCCCCTTCCTCTCGACCAGGGCGGGGGTGACGAGCACCGCCCCCGCGGATGCCGAATGGTGGCGGCTCTACAAGGACCCCGTGCTCGACGGGCTCGTCACCGACGCGCTCGCCGCGAATACCGACATCCGCGTGGCCGCCGCGCGGATCGCCAAGGCGCGCGCGTCCTTGCGCGAAGTGCGCGGCGACCGGCTACCCTCGACGAACCTGAGCGCTGGCGCAACCTATGGCCGCGCCAGCGAGGGGCAGGTGCCGCCGGGGGCCGATCGCACCGGCTGGCAGGTCGATGCCGGCCTCTCCGTCGGTTACGAGGTCGACCTGTTCGGCCGCGTCTCGCGCGGGGTCGAGGCCGCGCGCGGCGATGTCGCCGCCGCCGAAGCCGATGCCGACGCGGTGCGCGTCACCGTCGCCGCCGAAACCGCGCGCGCCTATGCCGATGCCGCGTCGGCCGCCGAGCGGCTGGGCGTCGCGACGCGCATCGTCGCCTTGCTCGACCAGTCGGTCGCGCTCACCGCGCGCCGCGCCGAGGTCGGGCTGACCACCAGGCTCGATACCGCGCGCATCGCGGCGCTGCGCGATCAGCGCCGCGCCGACATCCCGGCGATCGCCGCCGAGCGGGACGCCGCGCTGTTCCGCCTCGCGACGCTGACCGGCCGCACGCCCGCCGATCTGCCGCCGGTCGCCGCCGCGCGCACGACGACGCTGCGGCTCGACCAGCCGATCCCGGTCGGCGACGGTGCCGCGCTGCTCGCGCGCCGTCCCGACGTTGCTGCCGCCGAGCGCCGTCTTGCGGCATCGACCGCGCGCATCGGCGTCGCGACCGCCGACCTCTACCCGAAGATCACGCTTGGCGGCTCGGTCGGCCAGACGAGCGGCGGCCTCGGCGACCTGTTCGGCGGCGGGCCTTTGCGCTGGCTGCTCGGCCCGCTAATCAACTGGAATTTCCTCAACCAGGAAGGCGCGCGGGCGCGGATCGCGGGGGCCGAGGCCGACACGCAGGCGTCGCTCGCCCAGTTCGACGGCACGGTACTGCGCGCGCTCGAGGAGACCGAAACCGCGCTTTCCGCCTATGCGCACCAGCTCGACCGGCGGACGGCCCTGCAGGCGGCGCGCGATCAGGCCGCGACGGCGGTGAAGATCACGCGCGCGCAGCAGCGCGAAGGCGCGATCGACGGTCTCGCCGCGCTCGATGCCGAACGCAGCTTCGCCGAAACCGAAGCCTCGCTTGCGCTCGCCGACGCGCGCATCGCCGACGCGCAGGTCGATCTGTTCCGGGCGCTCGGCGGGCGGTGGACGAAGAGCTGAGCCGGTTGCCTTTATCCGCGCTCGATCATCGCGAGCAGGGCATCGCCGGCCTTGCCGCGATAGCGCTCCTTGTGGCGCAGGCCATAGAAGGGGCGCGGTTCGAGGTCGAAGGCGGTGCGCTGGATTCGTCCGGCGCGCAGCAACGGCTCGACGACCAGCGTCGAGATAAGCGTATGACCCGCCCCCGCGCTGACCGCCGAGCGAACCGCTTCGTTCGACGGCAGGGTCAGAATCACGTCGAGGTCGGCAAGCGTCAGGCCAAGCGGGGCAAGCGCGGCTTCGAAAGTCGAGCGGGTGCCCGACCCTTCCTCGCGCAGCACCCAGGGGACTGAAACCAGCCAGTCCCGGTCGGCGGCGCCCGGCGCGGTTTCGGCACCGACCAGCGCCAGATCGTCGTGGCCGACCGTCCAGCGCGCGAGCGCCGGGTCGTCGATCAGGCCCTCGACAAAGCCCAGCTCGGCGCTGCCTTCGCGCACCTGATCCGCTGCCTGTTCGCTGTTGCCGATCGACAGGGTGACCGCGATCCCGGGATAGCGCCGGCGAAACCGCGCGAGAAACGAGGGCAGCCAATAGCCGGCAATCGTCTGGCTGGCGACGAGCGTCAGCGTGCCGCGTTCCAGCCCGCCGAACTCGGCCAGCGTGCGCTCGGCGCTCGCGGCGCGGCCGAGCACCGCGCGCGCCTCGACCAGGAACACACGGCCCGCGTCGGTCAGTTCGATCCGCCGCCCGATGCGATGGAACAGCGGGACATTGTGCCGCTCCTCCAGCGTCTTGATCGCCGCGCTGACCGCCGACTGGGTGATGTTGAGCGCCTCCGCCGCGCGCGTCATATGCTCGCGTTCGGCGACGCCGACGAAGATGCGGAGCTGTTCGAGCGTCATGGAGTTGGTGCCGTCAGCGGGTCGCGCATGATCGTCTCCTTCGCGCCCGGAATGCGCCGCGCCATTCAATCTGTCCAAGCGAATATATCGGTTGTTTCAACAATTGAAATCGATTGATCGGCGCGGGCGCGATCGACAAGCGCAGCCGATCGAAACGAGCAGGAACTTGCGTTGGAAGCGGCCGGAAAGGCGGCCGATACGGAAGGCATCGGGGGCGGCCCGCCGGCTGCTCCGCCGTTCAGAAAGAAGCCGCCATGGCGACCGTTCCCCTTCCGACCACCGCGATCCGCAAGCCCCGCACCGCCGCGGCCGAACGGATAGGTCCCGGGCTGGCGCTCTGCCTGGGCGTCACCGGCCTCGCTTTCGCGCTGGCGGGTATCGAACAGCGATTGTTCGGTGAGGTCTGGCTGGAAGCGCTGGTGCTCGCGATCCTGATCGGCACCGCGATTCGCACCGCCTGGACGCCGCCCGTGCGCTGGCTGCCGGGGATCGACTTCAGCGCCAAATTGCTGCTCGAAATCGCCGTGGTCCTGCTCGGCGCGTCGGTCAGCGCGGCGACGATCCTCGCCGCCGGCCCGGCGCTGCTGATCGGTATCGCCGCCACCGTCTTCCTCGCCATCGGCGCGAGTTTCGCGATTGGGCGGCTGCTTGGCCTGCCCAGGCGGATGGCGACGCTGATCGCGTGCGGCAATTCGATCTGCGGCAATTCGGCGATCGCGGCGGTCGCTCCGGTGATCGGCGCCGACAGCGACGACGTCGCGGCGGCGATCGCCTTCACCGCGGTGCTCGGTGTCGGGGTCGTGGTGGGTTTGCCGCTGCTCGGCGCGGGACTGCATCTCAGCGGCCTTCAATATGGGGCGTTCGCCGGGCTCACCGTCTATGCCGTCCCCCAGGTCATCGCCGCCGCGGCCCCGATGGGCGCGACGGCGATCCAGATGGGCACGCTGGTCAAGCTGGTCCGCGTGCTGATGCTCGGCCCGGTCTGCGTGATCCTCTCGATCCTCGCCCCGCGGCTTTGCGCGGACGGCCCCGACGCCGGCGCGCCGGTGTCCCGCCCGCAATCGGCCCGCCCGCCGATCCATCATCTGGTGCCGTGGTTCATTCTCGGCTTTCTCGGCATGATCGCCGCGCGATCGTTCGGGCTGATCCCGCACGCAGCCCTGGCGCCGATCGCCGGCGCCGCGACGCTGCTGACGGTGGTATCGATGGCCGCGCTCGGCCTTGGCGTCGATGTCCGCACCGTCGCCAGGGCGGGCGGGCGCGTGACGGCGGCGGTGGTCCTGTCGCTGCTGGTGCTCGGCGCGATCAGCTTTGCGCTGGTCACGATGCTCCATCTCGGCTGAGCGTGCGGATCAGCCGCGCGCGTCGCGCCGGATCAGCGGCAGGCCGCCCGCGAGCAAGGCCTCGGCGGCATCGAGCAACCGCTCATTCTCGGCGACAAGATCGCCCGCCCCGCCGCTTTCCATCCAGCTATCGAACGCCATGCGCCCGCCCGCGACCAGCATCGCGGCGGCCATTTGCGCGCGGCGATCCTTCGCGGCATCGATCCCAAGCTCGTCGGCGATATAGTCGGTCATCAAATCGATCTGCAGCCGCTGATGCCCATACCACACCGGCAGCAATTCGGGTTCGCCCGCCAGCGCCCGGCCAAGGTTGATCTGCCCATCACCATCGCGTTCATAGGCATGGGCGATCCGCGCGACCTGGTTGCGCCAGAATGCCAGCACCGGCACGCCCTGCGCGCGCTGCATCGTGACGATTTCTTCGAATCGCTCGCCCGCCCGGACCGCAATCGCGGCGGCAAGCTCGCGCTTCGAGGCAAAATGCGTGAACAGCGTCGTGATGTGGATATCGGCGGCTTCGGCGATCGCCGCCATCGTCGCATCGCCATAGCCCAGCGTCACGAACAGCCGCCGCGCCGCTTCCTCGATGCGCTGCCGCGTCCGGGCTTTCGCTGCGGTTCGCCTCGGAAAACTGACTTTGGATGCTTCGCTCATGGCCGGATTATAATCATTGCGGCACGAAGCGCCAGCTATATAAGTTGATCATTCTATGATTATAGCGTAATCTAGAAAAAATGAGCGGAGAGACGATGACCATGATCGATTTGTCGATGCGAAACGAATTTGAAAAATGGGTCGAAACGGGCCAGCCACCGCTGGCGGAGGAGCCGCACCTGGGACTCGCCGCGCTGATGACGACCGCGGCCTTCGTCGATCCCGTCGCACAAGTGCCGATCTTCGACGCCATCGCGGCCGCGACGGCGGCGAGCAACGACGGCGCGACGCGCGCCGCGCAGATCGCGGCGGCGCTGCCGTGGGTGGTCGGCGGCAAACCGCGCGTCGCGATGCCCCGCGCCTTGTGGGACGATTATTGGGCGATCGTTTCCAAAGCGCCGTCACCAACCGCCGGCGAACTCGACCTGACCATCGCGGTCGTCGCGCTCGGCCAGCATTATGACCAGCGAATGATCGACTGCTGCGAGGCCGCGCTGCTCGAATTCGACGGGGTGCACGATCTGATCGCCCAGCCGGAGGTGCGCTTGACCACCGCCGACCTGGAAAGCCATGCGGCCGGCAGCCTTGCGACCGACCTGTTGTCGATGCTGAACGCCAATGGCTATGACATCGAGGTGATCGACGCCGACACCGTCGTCCTGCCCGGCGACTATCCGGCGCAAAACCGCACCAACCGCCGCATCCTGCAGCTTCACGACATCTGGCATCTGGTCGGCGGCTATGGCTTCACGCCCGCGGGCGAAGTCGCGATCTCGGGCTTCCAAATGGCCCAGTTCGGCCAGAATTACTCGACGCGCTTTCTGGCGACGGTGGCAACGACCGCGGCGATCCACGCCCCGATGCTGTTCGACATGCTGCTCACCGTGATGTTCGACGGCTGGCGGCACGGCCGCGCCACCAGGGAACTGATCGCGGTTCCGTGGCACCAGCGCATCGCCGATCCGATCAGCCGCATTCGCGACGAGCTGGGCATTCGGCCGATCGACAGCGACGCCGTGCGAATGATGGAAGCCTTCACGCCGGCGGCGTAAGGCCGGGCGCGCCGGTGCCGGCGCCCCGTATCACTCGGCCGGGACGGGGGCGGCCGACGGGCGGTATTGCGCGGCGTCGGTCGTGAACTCGGCATGGCCATAGCTGACGAGTTGCGCCTTGAGCTTGGCGATCAGCCGGCGGTCGGCGACGCCGCGCACCCCGGGGATATGCGCCGCGAGCGCATAGAGGCGCATCCGCGCATAGATGAACAGGCCCGCGATCGCCGCCAGCGCGACATCGCCCGAGGTCAGCGTCACGCCGATCGACGCCGCCTTGGCCTTGTCGCCGCCCATGAAGTTTTTGACGAAGAACAGCTTGGCAAAGGCCAGTTCGAACATTTCGTGGATGCGCGCGCGCCGCGAATTGTCCGGCCGCAGGTCCGCCGCCATCGTTGCGCGCAGCAATTCGCCGCACGTACTGTCGTCATATCCGCTGCGCAGCGTGCCGCTGCGCGCATTCATCAGATCGACGATCCCTTGCGGCGTATCGGCGAGCAGTTCCTCCGGCAGCCCGAGCAGGAAGCAGCGATAGCGCGCGAGTTCGACCATCGCGCGCTCGCGAGGGGTGAACTGGTCGCGCCCTTCCTCGATCATCTTGTATGACAGGAGGAAGATCGAGATGAGCCCCGCGGGCATCTGATCGACCTGCGGGATCGGAATGCCGTAAACGCCCATGTCCCAGTCCTGCGGGCGCCGCAGCACGTTGGCGCGCACCATCGAGTGCATCAGCCGGACCATCGCCGCCGATTTGAAACCGGGACCGTAGCGATCGAGCGCGCCCGGCAACACCGAGGTGGTGAAGAAGGTCGCGGTATCCTTGACGCGGCGTCCCGCCGTCTGGCTCGACAGCGTGCCGGTGATCGCCATCGGCAGCGCGGCATATTTGTTCATGAAGGTCGCGATGAACGCGCCGCGGATGATGAACGGGCCGAGGTTGGCCGCCGCATTACGATCGACCCGCGCGCCTTCCTCGACCAGCTCCATATCGAGCCAGTCGGGAATACGTTCCATATCCTTGATAAAGGCAATGAGTTCGGGAGGCGCGCCGGGCACATTCTCCACCCCCCGATCGCAGGCGCTGGTCAGCATGTCGACCAGCGCGCGAAAGCCATGCTCGCGCATCAGGCCGGCATAGGCATCGGCGGTCGCGTCGCCGATCATCGTATAGGCGCGGATGAACTCGACCCGGTCGGGGTCCGCGAGCAGCGCGTCGCGGTCGCGAGCATATTTGCCCGACAAAGCGGTGTCGTCGCCCGGCGTTGCGGTGAAGCGTTCGGGGACGGCGCGGAAATCGACCGCGCCGTATATCGCGGGCACGCGCTCCCGCTGCGCTTCCACCTTGGCCCAAAGCGTCTCGAGTGCCGCACCTGTCATCGATGTCCATCCCCTCTCGACGCGATGGTATCGTTCATATATATCAACTGATATAAATTCAAGCAAAACGAACGAAGCACCCCCGATGACCCGCCCTGCAATCCCCGCCGCCCCGCTCCGCACCGCCGCCGACGGCTATCGCAAGGGCGAGGAAACGCGCGCGCGCATCCTCGATGTCGCGCTCACCGCCTTCGGCAACAGCGGCTTCGCCAGCGTCACGACGCGGCAGATCGCCAAGGAAGCGGGGGTCAACCTGCCCGCCCTCACTTATTATTTCGGGAACAAGCGCGGCCTCTATCTCGCGTGCGCGCACGCGATCGTCGCGCGCTATCGCGAAGGAATGGGCGCTGTGGCCGAAGTGTCTTATGCGGCGCTCGGCGACCCGCTGACGCCGGATGCGGCCCGCACCCTGCTGAAGCGCCTCTTCGCGGCGCTGGCCCGCTTTCTCCTCGCCGCGCCCGAAGCGCAGAATCCGTCGCTGTTCGTCCAGCGCGAGATCGCGAGTCCCGGCCCGGCCTTCGAAATTCTCTATGCCGAACTCTGGCGGCCGGGCATCGAGCTCGCCACCAATCTGATCATCCGGACCGCGAACCGGCGGCTGACCGAAACCGAAGCGCAAGTGCGTGCGATACTGATGATATCGAGCCTGACGGGCTTCCTTTCAGGGCTCCCCGTAATCGCGCGTACCGCCGGCAAAGCCGACTACACCGCCCTCGTCATCGCCGCGCTCGACGGGCAGATCGATGCGCTGGCACGCAGCGATTGAGGCCCGGATTCGCCAAAGCTCCATTGCCGTCGGACAGTGTCGCAGCTTTAAATCTTGCCTTGCCGATAACCCCTTGAATCTGTGCCAACTCTATCCGAGAATCATCTCTCGATCTGACGAATCGCCTACGGAGAACATCCGCCGTTATCGGCCGATACCGGAATGGCAGCTTCGGAAAATTTCATCGCCAAAGCTGCCATCACCTATCGGATGGACGACTAGCCGCGCTGCGAGTCGAGCATTTCGCCATCGTGGGCGACCTGCTGCGCTTTGGCATAGCTTTCGATGAGCAGCTGATAGGGCGGAAAAATCTTGGTGTAGACCTCTGCCCATTCGGCCGCATCGTCGCGGTGCCAGGTGCGCTGGAGCTCGGAGGCGACGGCAGCGGTATCCATCGGCACGACGCCGGCCTGCACCACACGCGCGAGGGTGATTTCCTGCGCCATCTTTGAATAGGTGCCCGATGCATCGACGACCGCGAACACCTTATAGCCCTCCTGCACCGCGCTGATCGCGGGGAAGGCCATGCAAACGCTGGTGATGGTGCCCGCGATGATCAGCGTCTTGCGGCCGGTTTCCTTGACCGCGGCAACGAAGTCGGGATTGTCCCACGCGTTGATCTCGCCCTTGCGCGCGACATATTTGGCGTGCGGGGCGTTTTGGTGGATCTCGGGGATCAGCGGACCATTGGGACCCTGCGGCACCGACGCGGTGGTGATCACCGGCATGTTGGTCAGCGTCGCCATCTTCGCGAGCGCGGTCGCATGGCCCCGCAGCACTGGAAAGGGCATATCGGCGACGGTCTGGAACAGGCCGCTCTGGTGGTCGATCAACAGCATGACCGCATCATCGGGGTCGATCACCGGACGGGCGCCGTTGAAATTGGCTGGGGTGGACATCGTCATTCTCCTGCTATTCGGGCGTGCGCTGGGGTTCGGCAGCGAGTTGCCGGGGCAGCGGGGCACGCAAGGCCGCCGTCGTTCGGTAGAAAGAGAAGGACCCGGCTCCCCGGGAGGTGGGGGATAGGGAGCCGGGTCCGCGGTCAGGCCGCCGCCTTGGCGAACCTGCCGCTGTTGTAATCGTCGATTGCCTGGCGGATTTCCGCTTCGTTGTTCATCACGAAAGGACCATGGCCGAAGATCGGCTCGTCGATCGGTTCGCCGGTGAGGACGAGGATCGTCGCCTCGCCATCCGCATGGACGCGCACCGCTTCGCCTTCGCGGCTGAGCAACAGCATCTGGGCCTCGCCGACACCCTCGCTGCCGTTCACCGTGACATGGCCGCCGAGCACGACGAGCATCGCGGTGTGGCCTTCGGGCAGATCGAGCGTCAGGTCGGCGTCCGGGTTGAGCCGGACGTCCCAGAGGTTGATCGGCGTGAACGTCCGCGCCGGACCTTTGGCACCGAGGAATTCGCCCGCGATGACGCGGCCGAGCCCGGCCCCGCCGGGCAGTTCGACCGTCGGGATGTCCGCCGCCGTGATGCCCTGGTAACCTCCCGGCGCCATCTTGTCCTTTGCGGGCAGATTGACCCAGAGCTGCACCATCTTGAACGGGCCGCCGGTCTTGCCGAATGCTGGCGAGTGATATTCCTCATGGATGATCCCGCCTGCGGCGGTCATCCACTGGACGTCGCCGGGGCGGATGATCCCGCCATTGCCCGCCGAATCCCTGTGCTCGACTTCGCCGTCATAGACGATGGTGACCGTCTCGAACCCGCGATGCGGGTGCTGGCCGACACCGCGCCGGCTGGTGGTCGGCGCAAAATTATAGGGTCCCGCATAGTCGAGCAGCAGGAACGGGCTCACCTGCCCGCCAAGGCTGTTGTAGGAAAAAAGCGAACGCACCGGAAAGCCGTCGCCGACCCAATGCTGGTTGGGATTGCTGTAAATTCCAAGGATCGTCTTCATGCTTCGTCTCCTGCGCCTCCCGACGGGAAGGCGTCTGTTGCATGAGACAATAATATCGCATCAATTGGAGCAGAAGATTGCGATTTCGGACTTAGAGTCCTATTAGAAGGACAATGCAGGACCTCAACGACCTCTATTATTTCGTCCAGTCGGTCGACCATGGCGGTTTCGCCGCCGCGGCACGCGCGCTGGGAATGCAGAAATCGAAGCTCAGCCGCCGTATCGGGCTGCTCGAGGAGCGGCTCGGCGTGCGCCTCATCCAGCGGTCGACGCGGCGCTTCTCGGTCACCGAGATCGGCCGCGAATATTATCGCCACTGCACCGCGATGCTCGTCGAGGCCGAGGCGGCGCAAACGGCTGTCGACCAGTCGCGCGCCGAGCCGCGCGGTGTCGTCCGCCTGAGCTGCCCGACGGGCCTGCTGGCCTTCCAGTTCGGCGATTTGCTCGGGCGCTTCATGGCGCTCTATCCCGATGTCGAACTGCATGTCGAAAGTACCAATCGCCGCGTCGATGTCATCGGCGAGGGCTTCGATCTCGCGATTCGGGTCCGGCCGCCGCCGATCGCCGAGAGCGAGCTCGTCATGCGACGCTTCGACGAACGAACGATCCGCATCGTCGCCAGTCCGGAACTGCTGCGAGCGCACACCGTCACCTTGCCCGCCGATCTGGCGGGGCTGCCCAGTCTCGACTTCGGCCCAGCGGGGAGCGAACATCGCTGGCGCCTAATACACGCCGACGGCAGCGTCGCCGATGTCCGGCACGAGCCGCGCCTCATAACGGACGACATGGCGACGCTGCGCGAAGCGGCGATCGCGGGCGTCGGCGCGGTTCGCCTCCCGACGCTCACCATATGGCAGGACTTACAAGCGGGACGGCTGAAGACGCTCCTGCCCGAATGGCAGCCGCCGAGCGAGATCGTGCATGCGGTCTTTCCGTCGCGGCGGGGCTTGCTACCGTCGGTGCGGGCTTTGCTCGACTTCCTCGCGGATGAATGCGCATCACAGCGATTTCGCATCCCGGAATCTGGCCGGGATTGAAGTCGGCGCTTGGCCGAAGTCAGTCGTCGCCCCCGCGAAGGCGGCTCCTGCCCTCGGGTTGCATATTCATGCGCCGGGATGCTCAGCTTGTCGTAACGGGAATCATAAACCCCCGTCCCAGGGGCGGTGGAACGGGGGTTCAAGGTCAGCGTTCGTCACGCTCTTGAATGAAGACACCGGGCGATCCGGATGGGGCAACAGGGGGAAACCCAAAACCGGAGGCCGTGGTGGCGCCTTCGAGGGTTGGAATAGCCGCCTTTCCCTGTCGCCAAGCTGAACGGGCTGCGCCCCGCCGTCGTTCGTCGGTCAGGGAAGGCCGTTCGTCGATGCCGCGGCGATCACTTGCGCTTGCGCGGGCGCGGATCGGTCCATTTGAACGCCGAGTCGGCGACCGCGACGTTGAACTTCTGGTTGCTGAGGTCGATGCGCGTCCGGTTGTTCTGCGAATCGAGCGCCACCCAGCCACGCAGGCGGAGGCCGGCAGGCGACGATCCGTCGCGGACGAAGACCATCGTGATCGTGCCATATTCGGGGCGTTTCGGATCCTTCACCTCGACGCTCAGCACGTCGCTGCTGCCGGTGGGCAGCACCTTGGCATATTTCGACAGGTCGCGGTCGGGGTCGAGCAGCGCGCCGAGCGGCGAATTCTTGACCGGCCAACTCTGCACCTGCTTCACCTGATAGTCGATCATCGTCAGGCGGCTGCCGTCGCCGACGATCAGCAGCGGCACGTCCTTCTGATATTGAAAGCGGATCTTGCCGGGGCGCTTCAACGTCAGCTTGCCGGTCAGCCGCTGGCCGTTGCGGTCGGTCTGGACGAAATCGGCGGTCATCGAACTCGTCGATTTGAGATGCGCCTGCACCGACGCCAGAGCGCTCGCCGACTGGGCGATGGCGGGGGCTGCGACCGCAAGGCCGACGGCGGCAAAAGGGGCGATCATCTTCTGAAAGGTCATCTGGCTCTCTGTCTTGCTTGTGGGCCTGCATCATGAGGGTCAGGCATTGAACTCGTCCTGAACTGCCGTTTCATCTCTCCGTCATCCCGGCGAAGGTCGGGATGACGATTTGAGAAATGCTTCAGTCCCCCCTATCGCGGCTGGCCATACTGGTCGGTCAGCACGTCGCGGCGGCCGACATGGTTGGGCGGGCTCACCAGTCCCTCCTCCTCCATCCGCTCGATCAGGCGCGCGGCGCTGTTGTAGCCGATGCGGAGCTGCCGCTGCAGCCAGCTCGTCGAGGCCTTCTGGCTTTCGGCGACGATCTGGCAGGCCTTGGCGTACATGCGGTCCTCGGCGCTGTCGCCACCCGCGGGGGCGCCCTCCATCGCGAAGCCGCCGTCCTCGGGATCCTCGGTGACGCTCTCGATATAGTCGGGGCGGCCCTGCGCTTTCCAATGTTCGGCGACCTGTCGCACCTCGTCGTCCGACACGAAGGGGCCGTGGATGCGGGTGATCTGCTTGCCGCCGGGGACATAGAGCATGTCGCCCTTGCCGAGCAGCTGCTCGGCGCCCGCCTCGCCCAGGATCGTGCGGCTGTCGATCTTGCTGGTGACGTTGAAGCTGATGCGCGTCGGCAAATTCGCCTTGATGACGCCGGTGATGACGTCAACCGACGGCCGCTGCGTCGCGAGGATCAGGTGGATGCCCGCGGCGCGCGCCTTTTGCGCGAGGCGCTGGATCAGGAATTCGACCTCCTTGCCCGCGGTCATCATCAGGTCGGCGAGCTCGTCGACGACGACGACGATCTGCGGCAGCGGCTGATAGTCGAGCGCCTCCTCCTCATAAACCGGCTGGCCGGTGTCGGGGTCGTAGCCGGTCTGGACGCGCCGCCCCAGCGACTTGCCCTTGGCAAGCGCCCCGCGCACCTTGTCGTTATAGGAGGCAAGGTTGCGCACCGACAGCGACGACATCATCCGGTAGCGGTCCTCCATCTGCTCGACCGCCCATTTGAGCGCGCGGATCGCCTTCTTGGGCTCGGTCACCACGGGGGCGAGCAGGTGCGGAATGTCGTCATAGACGCTGAGTTCCAGCATCTTCGGATCGATCATGATCATTTTCACCTGGTCGGGACCGAGGCGATAGAGCAAGGACAGGATCATCGCGTTGAGCCCGACCGACTTGCCCGAGCCGGTGGTGCCCGCGATCAGCAGGTGGGGCATCGGGGCGAGGTCGGCGATCATCGCATCGCCGCTGATATTCTTGCCGAGGATGATCGGCAGCGCGCCATTCTGGTCCTGGAACAGCGCGCTGCCGATGATTTCGTGCAGCACCACGGCCTCGCGGTTCGCGTTGGGCAGTTCGATGCCGATCACCGTGCGGCCGGGAATCGGCGCGATGCGCGCCGATAGCGCCGACATGTTGCGCGCAATGTCGTCGGCGAGGTTCGAGACGCGGCTGGCCTTGGTGCCCGGCGCGGGTTCGAGTTCGTACATGGTGACCACCGGGCCGGGCCGCACCGCGGTGACGACGCCCTTGACCTGAAAATCCTCAAGCACCGATTCGAGCAGCCGCGCATTGCGTTCGAGCGCCGCCTTGTCGATCTGGCCACTCCGTCCCTCGGGCGCCGGGGTGAGCAGGTCGATCGAGGGGAGCTGATAATTGGTGAACAGCTCGGTCTGCGGCTTGGCCTTGGGCTTCGACGGTGCGGTGCGTTCGACGGGATCGGCGATCTCGGGCGGCGCGCGATCGCTCGGCTCGGCGCGCGGGCGCGGACGGATCACACGCTCCATCAGATTGGGCGCCTTGGCCCCGGTGTCGGCCGCCTTTCCCGGTTCGACGACGCGGCTGCTCGTCGCCGCCGGGAGCTTGAGCCGCGAGGCCCAGCCCTTTTCGAGCCGCAGCGCGCGAAAGGCGAGCCACAGGCCGAGGATGACCAGCACCACGATCGCGGCGAAGCGGGCGAGCGCCGCGCCGGGTTCACCGGCGAGCGCGAACAGCGGCGTGATCGCGCCGCCGACGACGAGCGCGATGATCCCGCCCCAGCCCGCCGGCATCGGCGCGCCGCTGGCGGGCGCCCATAATTCGGCGCCGAGTCCGACGAGCAGGATGCCGATAAAGCAATAGGCGAGCTGGCGAAGCCAATAGGGCTGGGCGTCGCCGACCCACAATCGCCAGGCCATGATGCCGAGCAAAGGCAGCAACAGCACGACCGGCGCGCCGCCGATCGACAGGCCAAGGTCGGCGAACCACGCGCCGGGGGCGCCCATCCAGTTCGCGGCATTGCCGTTCGCCGCGGTGTTGAGCGCCGCGTCGGTGCTGTCGTAGGTGACGAAGGCGAGCGTCAGGAACAAGGTGAAGGCAGCGAGCAGCGCCGCCGCCGCGATCACGAGCGACCGGGCGATGCTCTGGCGGAAAATCGTGCGCCAATCGGCCTTTGCGGCGATGGGCTTGCGGCTGGCCATGCTGAAAACGGTCCTTGTGAATTAACCACGGCGATATGCACACGGGGCGGACTCGCCGTCAAGCAGCCCCTCGGCGAGGCGTGCAAGCGTGCACGATATTATTCCGAAGTTCAGGAAAGTTCAGCCCAATGCGCGCGCCGGTTCGGGTCTTGCGGCGTGTTGGACGCGCCGCGCGATGGCTGCACCGGAAGCCGGCTAGCGACCGTTTCTGTTCACCAGATGAAAGAGCCGGATGAAGGCTGACACAGCTGGATAATGTAGGAGTGGCCTATTTGAAGGCGATGTCGGTTTAGGGGTGGTGGGCGGACGTTAAGGCTAAATCCCGCCCTCCCCTTCAGGGGAGGGCAGCGAGACTTACGAACTTGTTCGTTAGTCGCAGCGGGTGGGGTCCATCGACCTTGCGCAAGACCGAGAAACCCCACCCCAACCCCTCCCCTGAAGGGGAGGGGCTAACGTCAGTTATCGGCCGCAATCGGTCGAACCGGCACAAGGCCGTCCGCGCTATTGCTGCCCCTCTTCGCTCCCCAGCGAGGCGCGCTGCGAATCGAGGACGATGATGCGCTGGCGCATCGCGTCGGCGACGCAGGCGGCGTCGCCGCAGGTGTCGCGCTGGCCGATGCGCCAGCCGCGCTGCTCGGCGGCGATCTGTTCGCGCAGCGGTCCCGCGGTGCGGTCGAGCTGTTTGTAGGCTCGGTTCAGTTCGCGATCGAGCGCCGCGAGTTCGTCGTCGCCGCAGATCAGTTTCTCGGCGCGCGTCGCGGCATATTTGCAGCTGAAGCTCGGCGGAATCTTCGCCGTCGGCGCTGTCTCTGCCGGTTCGGCCGCAGGCGCCGCGGCCACAGGGGCGGGCGTGGCGGTCGCCGGTGAAGCGGCAACGGGCGCTGCCGTCGTCGCCGGCTCGGCCTTCTGCTCCTCGCCGCCGCGCAGGAACAGCATGGCGCCCAGCACCGCGACCAGGGCGAGCAGCGCGCCGATCATCAGCGTCTTGGCCGACCCGCCCGAGGACGCGGCGGGTTCCGGCGCGGACGCCTGCGTCAGGATCGCGGCGTGGAGATTGTCGGCAGCCGCCGAAGCCACCGGCGTTGCGGCGGCAGGTGCCGCCCTGTCCGGCGCGGAGGTGCCCGCGAGCTGATGGGCTTTCGCCGCGATGCGGGCGATCGAATCATCGCGTTTTTCGAGCCAGTCGATCCACTGCGCGCTCGCGAGATGATAGGCGAGGTCGTCGGGAACGATCTCCTCGAGCCTGAGCGGGATGATCGCCTTGTGCGCGCTGTCGGCGAGGATCAGTTCGCGCTTGACGTGCGGGCTCTTGTCCGACTGACTGCAGAAGAGAAGCAGGACGCCCGCCGAATCGCGGATCGCCTGCATGATCGCGGTGTCGAAGGCCTCGCCGGGGCCGACGTCGCGCGGCGCGATCCAGCAATCGACGCCGTGGCGCGCCAGCGCCTTCTCGACGTGGAGCGCGACGTCATATTTGCTCGAATGATGGCTGACGAACAGCTTCGGACGCTTCGCTTCTTCCATTTCGCGGTCCCCTCATTCCAACCGTCGCCCTAGCTTTCGCGGGGGCGGCGCGGGATTTGTCACCCCGCGCGATGTTCGCCCTTGACCCAGCGCACCGTGCCCGACGAGGCGCGCATCACGACGCTTTCGGTGGTCAGCACGCCACCGCGGCGATGCTTGACCCCGCGCAGCAGCGATCCGTCGGTGACGCCGGTCGCGGCGAAGATCACATCGCCCTTGGCAAGGTCTTCGAGGTCGTAGACGCGGGCCAGATCCTCGATTCCCCATTTCTTCGCGCGCAGCCGCTCGTCGTCGTTGCGGAACAGCAGGCGGCCCTTGAACTGGCCGCCGACGCAGCGCAGCGCCGCCGCGGCGAGGACGCCCTCGGGCGCGCCGCCCGACCCCATGTATATGTCGACATTGGTGTCGGGATTGGTGGTCGCGATCACCCCGGCGACGTCGCCGTCGGGGATCAGCGCGACGCCGCAGCCGATGCTGCGCAGTTCGCTGATGATCGCTTCGTGGCGCGGGCGGTCGAGGACGCAGACGATGATGTCCTGCGGCGACACGCCCTTTTCGCGCGCGACCGCCTCGACATTCTCGCGCACGCTGTTGTCGAAATGGACGATGTTGGGCGAGAAGCCGGGGCCGACCGCGAGCTTGTCCATATAGACGTCGGGGGCGTTGAGCAGGCAGCCCTCCTCGGCGATCGCGAGCACCGCGAGCGCGTTGGGGCCGGCCTTGGCGGTGATCGTCGTGCCTTCGAGCGGGTCGACCGCGATATCGATCTTCGGCCCCTTGCCCGGCGCATTGCCGACCTTTTCGCCGATGAACAGCATCGGCGCCTCGTCGCGCTCGCCTTCGCCGATGACGATCGTGCCGTCCATATAGAGCGTGTTGAACGCATCGCGCATCGCCTCGACGGCGGCGGCGTCGGCCGCCTTTTCGTCGCCGCGCCCGATCAGCTTGGCGGCGGCGATCGCCGCGGCTTCGGTGACGCGCACCATTTCGAGCACGAGCACCCGGTCGAGGTTGCTGCCGCTGCTGTTCGTCATCGTCCTGACTCTCCGTCTTTACTTGTTCCGCCCGGTCGGCATGTTGGGCGCCATATGGCCCGCCGCCCCGCTTGTCGAGAATCCTTCGCCCGATTCGGCGCGGCTTTTGCGCTGTATTGCGTCATCGGCGTGACCGCGGCGCCCGCCGCCGCGCAGACCGTCGGCCCGCCCGCGCCGCGACCAGCCGATGCGGCCATCGCGCGGGCGAAGGAGATGACCGACCCGGTCCGGCGCTGCACGCCGTCGGACGACGGCTCGATCACCGTGTGCGGCAGCGATACCGAAAAGCACCGGCTGTCGCCCGAACTGCGCGCGATCGCCAACGAAGGCCGCGAGGCGCCGCCGAAGCTCCCGCGCGCCGAAGCCAAGGCGATGAGCCTCGACCGGCTGCCCTATAACTGGATGCCGATCGGCGGCCATTATAGGCGCGGCCCCGAATATAATCCGCTCTACGAAATGGCGAAGCGTGCGACCGATCCCGATGGACAGGACGCCCCGCCGCCGGAAGAGGCGCCGCGCTAGGCGAAGATTTCGGCCGCTGGCGCTGGCTGCGCAGCGCGGAGGAAACCTGCGGGGATCAGAATCTGGCCCAAGAAATAGGCGGCGAACAACAGCATCCAGCCGAAACTCATCGCCATTTCGGCGGCGCTGCCGGGCTGGCTGTTCAGGATGATTCCGCCGTGAAGCAGCAGGAGAGCGACGACCGGGATCGCGAAGACAGCGCCATAAACGAAATAGAAGGCGAACAGGCGTCCTTGCGCCGGACCGGTCAGCCGCCATGACTCGGCGAAGGCGGGCAGGGGATTGAGCTTGCCGCGCATACCCATGGCGGCACCCGCAAGGCACAATCGCGTGCCGATCCACATGCCAACGAGCGAGGTCAGCACACGATGGATCCTGTTCGGCAGGCTGTCGGATAATCCGGCAAACCCGTCGGCACCGGTCAGGGCCAGCATCGGCAGAGCGGTCAACAGGCCGAAAGCGATGCCCAACAACAGGTTGGTAAGCAAATAGGCGGTGCCTGCGACCATTCCGTACATGATTTCCGAGAGGAAGCCCTCGCGGACCTCGGCGCCGACCGCATTCCACGCCGCGAGCATCGCGCCCGCGGCGATCACGGCGACGATGCCGAGCAGATAAAGCGGGCCGGTGATCGAGCCCCCGACGCGATAAGTGAAGGGATCGGCGAGAATCGCCATGATCGTGCGCAAGCTGAAGATCGGCTCGCTCGATAGGAGCAGAAAGGGCAGGACGACGCCCAGGCCGACATAGGCGGCAAGCGCGCCCTGATGCCCGACCGCCAGCGCCCGCGCTTCGGCGAGACCGGTCCTGATATGGATGTCCATGCAATCCCCCTGTTCCCCACTTCGACAGGTAACAGGGCGATTCGCGATTACAAGCGTATGCTTAGAGTGCCAGGATCGGCATCCGAATCGGCGCGCCGACGATATGGTCCGATGCGGCGAGCGCGGCGAGCGCCGCCTCGATCGCGCGCGCCGGGCCTTCGTGGGTGACGAGGACGATGACGACGCCGTCATTCTCCCCGGTGCCGCGCTGGATGAAGCTCTCGATCGAGACCCCTGCGTCGCGCATGGCGGTCGCGATTTCGGCGAGGACGCCGATACGGTCCTCGACGATCAGGCGGACATAATGCTTGCCGACCCGCGCCCCGGCATCGGCGACCGGCGCCGCGTCGAGCGCGTCGACGGGCATCGCGAAGGCGGGGCCATATTCGTCGCGCGCGATGTCGATGATGTCGGCGACGATCGCCGACGCGGTCGGCCCCGCGCCTGCGCCCGCGCCCTCGAAGAACAGGCGGCCGACGAAATTCCCCTCGGCGACCACGGCGTTGAGCGCGCCGGGGACATAGGCGAGCGGATGGTCGGCGGGGACGAGGCACGGCTGGACATGCTGGTAAAGGCCGGTTTCGTCGCGCTCGGCCATACCGATCAGGCGGACGCGGTGGCCGAGCGCCTCGGCCTCGCGGATGTCGGCGGCGATCAGGTCGCGGATGCCCGCCGCGGTCACCGCGCCGATGTCGAGTCTCGTGCCGAAGCAAAGCGCGGCCAGGATCGACAATTTATGCGCCGCGTCGATCCCGTCGACGTCGAAGGTCGGATCGGCCTCGGCATAGCCTTCCGCCTGCGCGGCGGCGAGGGCGTCGGCGAAGCTCGCGCCGTCGCGCTCCATCCGCGTCAGGATATAATTGCAGGTGCCGTTGAGAATGCCATAGACGCGCGCGATCTGGTTCGCGGATGCGCCTTCGCGGATCGCCTTGATGACGGGGATGCCGCCCGCGACCGCGGCTTCATATTTGAGCGGCGTGTCCTTCGCCTCGGCGAGTTGCGCGAGGCCCAGCCCGTGGTGCGCGATCATCGCCTTGTTCGCGGTGACCAGCGCCTTGCCCGCGCCGAGCGCGTGGCGCGCGAGGGTCAGCGCCGATCCGTCGGCGCCGCCGATCATCTCGACGACGACGTCGACATCGCCTGCCGCGACGAGTGCATCCATATCGTCTTCCCAGCGATAGGCCGACAGGTCGACGCCGCGATCCTTGTGGCGGTCGCGGGCCGACACCGCGACGATCTCGATCGGCCGGCCGGCGCGGCGGGCGATCAGGTCGCGGTTCGCCTCGAGCAGCCGCACGACGCCGCCGCCGACGACGCCGATCCCGGCAAGCGCGACGCGAAGCGGCGGGCGGGGCGCGGCAGAGGCGGGGGACGGCGACATCGAAACACTCCATCGAGACGCGGTATTATCCGCAGGATGCGAGGCCCCCTATCGGCTTTTGGCGCGGAGGCAAGCCCGGACGAAACAGCGGCCGCCCATGGTTCACGCGGAGACGCGGAGACGCGGAGAAGAAAAATGCGCGCAGAGGCGCAAAGGCTGCACGGTCGAAGAGGAAGGGCGGCGAAGCCGCCAATCTTCTTTCTCTCCGCGTCTCCGCGTCTCTGCGTGAACCAATAGCTCGCCCTTCTCCGCATTTGCGATGAACGGCTAACTCCCCGCCGGCGGCGTCCGCGTCCGCGTGCATTCGCCGAGCGCGCCGAGGACGACCGCATAGTCCGCCGCCGCTTTCTTGCGGTCCTCGGGCGCGGTGCCGGCGAGCTTGCTGAGCGGCAATTGATGCGGCAGGCCGCAGGCGAGGCGATACCAGGCCAGCGTATCGCGCGCCGGAACCGCCGCCGACCCGTCGACGATCTCGCCGAACGCCGCGGCCCAGCGGCGCGATCCGTCGGGGGCGGTCAGGATGGACAGCGACACCGGCTCGCCGGTCTTGGTATCGAGGAACAATTGCGTCTCGCCCTCGCCGGGCAGCGTGCCGGGGACGTGGAAGCCGTTGGCGACGCCGGTGATCGCGGGCGGCGCGCCGGGTTTGACCAGCTCGGTCAGGATCGCGCGGAGCTGCGCCTCGGTCGCCGGATCCCATGGCAATTGCGCGTCGGGGGCGACGAGCTGGACGCTGCCGGTGTTCTTGGCACCGGGGGCGACGCCCGCGACGGGGCGGGCGAAGATCAGGACCGGCTGCTTCTTCCTGAGCTTCACCGGCTTGCCCCTGGCGTCGAGTGGCAGGTCGACGAGATAGGAGATTCGCGCCGCGAGCGGACCCGCGCCGCGAATCAGGCTGACCACGTCGGCTTCGACATAGAATCGCGCCTGACCCGCTTTCAGCCCCGGCGCCCGCTCGGCTTTCAGCGGCGTCGCGCGAAATATCCGGGCGTGGATCGCCATCGGGGCGATCGTCGCCAGATCGGCGATATCGGCATAGCTATAGGGTGAGGATGGCGCCGCCGGTGTCGGCGTCTGCATTGCAGAAGCGCTTATAAAACAGCCGCTTACTGCGGAAAATCCCAGAGCGGCAGCCGGCAGGAGCGCGCGCATGATCGAACCACCTTCCATTATTCGGGGCGCCGGACAGGCGCCAAAACCCCATCATGGGGAAGCGGACATTAACCGCTGATAAAGGGTTTGCGAACTTGCCGCCACCGCGATAGGACGAGCGGCGAAGCGTCCGGCGACAACATAAAAGGCCGGCTGCGACGCCGCCGGGTCTGTGAAAGCGCATCGGAAATTATCCGAGCATTTGGCAACCGCACCCGTCGGTGATGGATTTGGTGTCAGGATGATCTAGCAAGGAGCGTCGTCCCTGAATGGCTTATGGTGATAATGTCGACCCTAAAAACAGGGTAGTGGCGATTGTCTTGGTGGGCTTGTTCACGGCTTTGCTGGGCTACGGCCTGGTAAATGGTCTGAACATCAGCATCGTCAAGAAGCTCGCCGAGAAATTGGACGTGGTGGACGTCGAAGAGCCGCCGCCGCCGGAGGAACCCCCGCCGCCGCCGCCGCCGGATAACAAGCTTCCGCCGCCGCCGCCGGTGGTGACGCCGCCGTCGCCGATTCCGCCGCCGAACACCTCGAACCAGGTGTCGTCGGTGCCCGAGGCACCCCCGCGTCCGCCGCTGCCGATCCCCCCGATCGCGGCTCCGCCGGCTCCGCCGCCGACTCCGGACATGAGCGCTCCCGGCAAGCCGAGGGGCAATCCGGGCAACTGGGCGAGCCCTGACGATTATCCGGCGCGCGCGCTCCGCGAAGAGCGGCAGGGCACGACGGGTTTCCGCGTTTCCTATGACGCGAGCGGCAAGCCCACGGGCTGCGACGTCACCTCGTCGAGCGGCCACGCCGACCTCGATGATCTGACCTGCAAGCTGATGATGCGGCGCGCCCGTTTCACGCCGGCGAAGGATCGCGCGGGCAATCCCACGGCGAGCAGCTACAGCAGCCGCGTCAAGTGGCAGATTCCGAAGTGATCTGCCGCTCCGGCGGCCCCCATATTTTCAGTCTTTTCATACCGTTTTGAATATTTTGAGAGGGAATAACCACCATGTTTAACCTGATTGCAAACGCTGCCGCGGGCGCTGCGGCTCCGGCCCACGACGTCGGGATGTCGCTCCTCCCCGCATCGGTCTGTGTCGTGAAGGAAGGCCAGAACCCCTACGGCCTGCTGCCCGCCCTGTGCGAAGGCGGCATCGTGTCGCAGTGCACCTTCCTGGTCCTGCTGATCATGTTCGTCGGCACGCTCTACATCCTGTTCACCAAGCTGTTCGAACAGAATAAGGTGATCAACCAGGGCAAGGCGGTCGACGCGAACTTCTGGCGCGCGCCGACGCTCGCCGACGGCGTTTCGAAGCTCGAAAAGAACAGCGCCTATCGCCAGGTCGTCGAAGACGGCCTGCGCGCCAACGAAGAGCATAACAAGCTGACCGATCCCGTCGAATCGCACGACTGGATGCACGGCACGCTCGAGCGTTCGCAGAACCACATCAACTCGAAGCTCAACGGCGGCCTCGCGTTCCTCGCGACCGTCGGTTCGACCGCACCGTTCGTCGGTCTGTTCGGGACCGTTATCGGCATTCTGCGCGCCCTCGTGAAGATCGGTGCGTCGGGTCAGGCCTCGATCGACACCGTCGCCGGCCCGGTCGGTGAAGCGCTCATCATGACCGCCATCGGTCTGATCGTGGCGGTTCCCGCGGTGCTCGCGTTCAACTGGCTGCAGAGCCGCAACAAGTCGATCGCGCGCCGCCTGTCGACCTTCTCGAACGACGTGCTCGGCTCGATCATGTCGGGCGGCCAGGTGAAGCCGGCCGTGGTGGCTGCCCCGGCCAAGGCCGCTCCGGCTGCCGCGCCGAAGAAGGCATAAGTCTGCGGGCCCCGCGTCGCCGCCTTCGGGCGATGGCACGGGGCCGCTGGACGAAGCGGGCGCCAGGCGGCCTCCGCTTCGCTCCATGACAGTAATTTTGTGACAGGATGCTAATCCTATGGCGATGAGTGTAGGCGACAAGGGCGAAGATGCCCCGATGTCGGACATCAACACGACCCCGCTCGTGGACATCATGCTTGTGCTGCTCATCATCTTCCTCATCACGGTTCCCGTGGTGCTGAAGACGGTGGAGCTCAAGCTGCCCGACGTGGTCTTTGAGCCGACGACGACGAAGCCCGAAAACGTCAACCTGTCGGTCCGTTCCGCGGATACCGATGGCGACGGACTGCCCAATGCCGACAGCTCGGCTTGTGAAGTTTACTGGGGCCAGACGCCCGTCGATTCCAAGCAACTGCTCGATCTCGGTCAGAAGAAGCTTGAAAAGCTGATCGCGGATATCGGCGGCGTGCAGAATATCACCGAAGATAACTTCCCCGAAGTGCATATCCGCGGCGACGTCAATACGCCGTACCAGTGTATCGGCGGTGTGATCTATACGATGCAATATGCCGGTTTCCAGAAGATCGGGTTCATTTCTGAACCGGTTGCTGGCTCGGGCACGCTGGGCCGCCTGTAAGGGCGCCCGGCGAGAATGAAGGAATAGACCTATGTCTATGGCAGTTGGAGATCGGGACGAAAACGAACCGATGATGGACATGAACACGACGCCGCTGATCGACGTCATGCTCGTGCTTCTCATCATGTTCATCATCACCCTCCCGGTCCAGACCCACGCGGTGAAGATCGATTTGCCGGTTCCGACCGACGCGAAGAACAACGTCGATCCGGAAAAGAACAAGATCACGATCGATCCCGCGGGGACGATCGCGTGGAACGGTTCGCCGGTCGATCTGGCGCAGCTCGCGCAATTTCTGGAACAGACCAAGGCGCTGCCGGTCGAACCCGAATTGCAGGTGCAGCCCGATCCCTATGCGCGGTATATCACCGTCGATCGCGTGATGGCGGTCGTGAAGCGCAGCGGCGTCGGCAAGCTGGGCTTCGTCGGCAACGAACAATATGCGCGCGTCTTCTGATCCTCGATCCGAAGCGCAAGACTGAGGAAGGGCCGCGAAGCGATTCGCGGCCCTTTCCTTTTGGGTGATGGGGGTCGGCGATGCTTTCAACCCAAAGGCGACCTGCCTTTCGTCGTCATCCCGGACTTGATCCGGGATCCATTCTTTCAGCGCCGGACGAACGGATCCCGGATCAAGTCCGGGATGACGAGAGTCTGAAAGCGACTGATAACTGACGTTAGCCCCTCCCCTTCAGGGGAGGGGTTGGGGTGGGGTTTCTCGGTCTTGCGCAAGGTCGATGGACCCCACCCGCTGCGACTAACGAACAAGTTCGTAAGTCTCGCTGCCCTCCCCTGAAGGGGAGGGCGGGATTTAGCCTCACCGTCCGCTCCCCACCCCAAAGCTGGCGCATGGGGCTTTATCCCGGCGCAAGCTGCCTATACCAAGGCGCGCGATGAACAGGCGCTTCCCATTTTCCTCCATGGCTCTGGCCCCGGCGCTGCTGCTGTCCGCCTGCGCCGGGGGCAATTTTCGCCCCGTCAGCGACGTGCCGATACGGATCGGTCCCGCCTATACGGTGCGCGGCGCCACTTATGTGCCCGCTGCGGCGCCCGGCTATGACGCAATCGGCTACGCGAGCTGGTACGGCAACGAATCGGGCAACCGCACCGCGAACGGCGAGCAGTTCCGGCCCGGCTGGATCACCGCCGCGCATACGACGCTGCCGCTCCCGACCTATGTCGAAGTGACCGCGCTCGACACCGGGCGGCGGATTGTCGTGCGCGTCAATGATCGCGGGCCGTTCGCGGGCGGCGGGCGAATCATCGACCTGTCGCGCGGCGCCGCCGAACAGCTCGGCATCCGCGCGCAGGGCCATGCGCCGGTGCGCGTCCGCCGCGTCGAGCCGACCGAAAAGGACCGCAATCGGCTGCGCGAGGGCAAGCCCGCCGCCGCGCTGCCGCCCGTCGCGCCGCAGGAGCTGCAAAGGCTGCGGATGCGGCTTTCGGCGAGCGGGCGCTGACGCCATAGGCTTATCTGCTTGGAAGCGACGGAATTTGCGGGCATCCTCGCCCCGAACGCAAGGCGCGGTGGCCGCGCCGGATTCGCAAAAGAAATGGAGACGAGAGATGATCCTTGCTTCACGTCACGGACGGCCGCTTGCAGCGGCCCTCGGCGCGGCGGGCGCTCTGGCGCTGGCCGGCTGTGCGAACATGGGCGGCAAGCCGGTGCAGAAGCTCCCGGCCGCGGATGCCTCGGCGCAGCTTGTCGATGCGCGTGGCGCCGATCGCGGCCGCGCCGATTTCTACAAGACCGACTCCGGCCTTCGCGTCGAACTCGTTGCTCGCGGCTTTGCACCGGGCACCTATGGGATGCACCTCCACGCCGTGGGTCAGTGCACGCCCCCCGGCTTCACCAGCGCGGGGCCGCACTGGAACCCGACCGGCGCGCAGCACGGCCGCGACAATCCGATGGGCGCGCATCACGGCGATCTGCCAAACCTCGTGATCGAACCCGATGCGATCGGCCGCGCGACGCTGAACCTCGTCGGCACGCGGCTGACCGGCGAGGGCGGGCTGATCGACGCCGACGGCGCCGCCTTCGTCATCCACGCCGGTCCCGATGACATGAAGACCGACCCCGCCGGCAACAGCGGCGCGCGTGTCGCCTGCGGTGTGATCACGCTTCCCGCCGCCGAATGACGGCGAGGCGGGCGGGTCAGACCGACTCGCCCGCGTCCCGCGCGCGCTCGACCACCGAAGCGGCCGCGGCGGGGACGCTGCGATAGGCGACGAGCAGCGCGGCCAGCCCGACCGGCACGATGATCAGCGTCGACAGCACGCCGGTCGCCAGATTCCCGGTCATCGCCGAAACCTGTCCGGCCATATACGGCCCCAGCGCGAGCCCGACGAGCGTCGTCGCGAGGAAGAAGGTCGCGGTCGCGGTGCCGCGCATCCGCGGCAGCACCAGATCCTGCGTCGTCGCCGCCGCGGCGCCGAGCGCGCTCGACGCGAGCAGCCCCGCGAGCGAGGCGAAGAAGACGAAACGGACGAAATCGCCGGTTCCCGGCTCCGATGGGGTGGTGAAGGCGACCACGATCGGCAGGATCGGCGCGATCAGGCCGAACAGCACGACCAGGATGCGCCCCGCCTCGTTCCGCTGCCGCAGCCAGTCGGACATGCGCCCGCCGAGGATCACCCCCAGAAAACCCGCGAGCGCGCCGCATCCGCCGACCCACAGGCCGACCGTGCCCGCGTCCTCGCCCAGCACCTCGAGCGCATAGATCGGCGCGAAGGCGCTCGACGCATAGGAGAGGAAAGCGACGGTGCCATAGCCGAGGATCGTCGCGAGAAACGCCTTCGATTCCCAGATCAGCCCAAAGGTCGGGCGGTCGCGGCTCTTCAGCGAACTCGCCCAGGAAAAAACGGCATAATAGCCGAAGGCGACGCATATCCATTGCAGCGTCGCGCCGGTGATCGCGATCATCGCCGCCGCGACAAGCCCCAGAATCGCGATCGCGCCGGCGTTGATCAGAAAGGCCCGCGATCCGCGTAGCGCCGCCGAGATCAGCGTGAACGGCGGAATGATCGCGAACAATTCCTCGAAAAAACCCTTGAACGGCGTCGGCGACGCCTGCGTCGGGATGCCGTCGACGAGCCCGCGCACCGGCTCGCGCAAGGTCGCGACCCACGCCGCGAGCAGCAGGCCGGGGATGCCGACCGCCATGAATGCCGCCTGCCAGCCGACGAGACCGAAGGGGCCGCCGCCCGGATAGGCTTCGTTCCAGCCCTCGACGATGAAGCCGCCGATCAT
This sequence comes from Sphingopyxis sp., assembly GCF_025869345.1. GTDB lineage: Bacteria > Pseudomonadota > Alphaproteobacteria > Sphingomonadales > Sphingomonadaceae > Sphingopyxis. The sequence continues at coordinate 1,792 of NZ_JAOZVW010000128.1, read as the reverse complement.
CAGCGAGATGCCGCCGCCGAAATAGAGGCCGGCCGAATAGATGGCGAGCGCGGTTCCGCGCATATTCTTGGGAAACAGGTCGGAAATCAGCGAATAGGCCGAAGGCCCGGCGGTCGCCTCGCCGACGCCGACCCCCATTCGCGCCGCCGCGAGTTGGTAGCGGTTCGCGGCGAGCCCCGAGACCGCGGTCATCGCCGACCAGATCGCAAGCCCTACGGTCAGCAGGCGAACGCGGTGCCAGGCATCGGCGAGGCGGCCGAGCGGAATGCCGAACAGCGCATAGAAGACCGCGAAGGCGGTGCCGTAGAGAAAGCCGATGTCGGCATCGTCGAGCCCGAGATCGCGCTTCAGGTCGGGCGCGAGGATCGTGATGATCTGCCGGTCGATGAAATTGAGGACATAGACGAGGAACAGGATGCCGAGCGCATACCAGGCATAGGGCGACGCCTTGGTCGGCGGATTGATCGCGTCGTCGCTCGCACTATTGCTATCGGCCATCTGGCAAGTCGCTCCCTCTTCTCTTATCGCTTTGTGCTCATGGCTAGCAGAGCCGGGCGGAGGCGCAAGTTGAAAGTCCGTTCACCTTTGCACGCGAGGAGCGACATGCACGACGATCGACGAAATCCTCCCGCTATCCTTTTCCTGTGCCTCGGCAACATCTGCCGTTCGCCGCTGGCGGAGGGCGCGGCGCGCGCGGCCTTCGCCGACGCCGGGATCGACGCGACGCTCGATTCGGCGGGCACCGGCGACTGGCATGTCGGCCATCCCCCCGACGCTCGCGCGCAGGCCGAGGCGCGGCGGCGCGGCGTCGATATCTCGAACCTGCGCGCACGCCAGCTTGCGCCGGACGATTTCCGCCGCTTCGACCTGATCCTCGCCGCCGACGCGACAAATCTGCGCGACGCGCGGGCGATCCGGCCCGCCGATGCGACCGCGACGCTGGCGCTGATGCTCGACCTGGTGCCCGGCCGCGCGGGCGAGAGCGTCGCCGATCCCTATTATGGCGATGACGGCGGCTTCGCGGCGACGTGGGACGATGTCAGCGCGGTCGCGTCAGCGCTCGTCGCCTCGGCCTCGAGCGGATAGCGCGCGACGGGGTGATAGCGCGACCCGCCGTGGCCCATCTCGCTTTCATACAGCGTGACATGGCCGAACAGGAACGGTGGGCTGGCGAGGTCGCTGCTCTGCGCAAGGAAGGGCGCGACCGGCCCCGATGCGCGGTTCAGCCGTGCGAGCGTGATGTGCGGCACGAAAGCGCGCGTCTCGGGCGCGATGCCGACGCGCGCGAGCGCCTGGTCGACCTTGCGGTGCAGCGCCGCGAGCGGCGCGTGCGGCTCGACCCCGGCCCAGACCATGTGCGGCCGCCCCTGCCGCTCGAACAGCCCGACCCCGGCGATGCGCGCGGGGATCGCGGGCGCATGAAGACCGCCGAGCGCCGCGGCGATGTCTTCGGCGCGGTGCCGGTCGACCTCGCCGATGAAGCGCAGGGTCAGGTGAAGCTGCTCGTCGTCCTGCCAGCGCGCACCCGAAATACCGTGCATTGCAGCGATCAGCGCTGCGCGGATCGGACGGGGCGGGCGCAGCGCGACGAACAGGCGGTGGGTAGACATGGCGCGCGCAGCATAAGCGCTTCGGGCGGGGAGGAACAGCGAGGGCGAGAAAGATCGGCGCGCGCGGAAGTGTCGATATCTGGTTCACGCGGAGACGCGGAGGATTCGACAAAAAGAACCCTGTTCCCCCGCGAAGGCGGGGGCCCATCTCCGGTCGGTGCAAGATGGAACCCATAGGAGAT
>NZ_JAOZVW010000127.1 GCF_025869345.1 Sphingopyxis sp. | reverse complement strand
ACGCCGTCGACCATCGACAGGATGCGCTCGACCTCGCCGCCGAAATCGGCGTGGCCCGGGGTGTCGACGATGTTGATCCGCGTCGCGTCGGCGCCCTCACCCCATTCGACCGAGGTGCATTTCGCGAGGATGGTGATCCCGCGCTCCTTTTCGAGGTCGTTCGAATCCATCGCGCGTTCCTCGACGCGCTGGTTGTCGCGGAACGTCCCCGACTGGCGGAAAAGCTGGTCGACGAGAGTGGTCTTGCCATGATCGACGTGCGCGATGATGGCGATATTGCGCAGGGACATCAAAAATACCTTATGGGAGCAGCGCGGCGCCGTGCCGCGATTTGGCCGCGCGCGTAGCGAATTTCCTACCGCAGCGCAACAAAATTGCCGAGGCGTTTATAACGCAATCCGCGCGACAAGTCGCTCGATTTCGGCGGCCGCGCCGCGCGCCGCGCGGACCAGATTGGCATGGAAATCGCGGCTGCTGCCTTCGTCGGCGGTGTCGGTGACCGCCTTGATCGCCGCCCACGGCTTGCCGAGCCGCGCCGCCGCCTGCGCGAGAGCGCCGACCTCCATATCGACGAGCGCCGCGCCGAGGCCGCGCGCGATGCCGGCGCCGGCGTCGGGACAGGCGACGAAGCTGTCGCCGCTCGCGATCCGCGCGTGCGGCAGGCCGAGGCCGGGGTCGGGCATGGCGGCGAAATGCACCTCGCCCGCCTCGCCCGCCGGCCAGTCCCCGGCGCGATAGCGATCGAAGCGGTCGGGGTGCACCGTGCCATAATCATGCTGCACCGCTTCGGCGAGCCAATAGGCGCGGCCCGCCTCGGCATCGAGCGCGCCGCAGGTTCCGCTCATCAGCAGCAGGTCGGCGTCGGCGCCGAACAGCCCGGCGGCGAGCGCCGCATGGACCTTGCCGAGGCCGGTGGTGACGACGGTAAGATCATGGCCGTGCGCGGCGAACCGGCGGACGGCGAAGACGCCGTCGTCGCGGACGCCTTCGCCGGGGAACAGCGCGTCGGCCTCTTCGGGAAGCGCGGCGAGAATCAGGATGCGGGCCATGCCGCCCCTTTAGCGCGCGACAAGCGAAAATCGACCCACCTCGTCATTGCGACCCCGGCGAAAGCCGGGGGAAGCAATCCAGAGTGTGCGTAAACCGCTCTGGATTGCTTCGCTCCGCTCGCAATGACGATAAATGCTCTGACGCCCCCTCGGCGCGCCGGGCAATAGGATTTTGGAATATCGGCGGCCGATCCTTGGACTTGCCAAGCGCCGCGCGCGCCGCCATCGCAGCGCGCCATGCTGTCCCGTATCTTCCCCGACCGCTTCGTCCCCGTCCTGTTCGCGACGATCCTGCTCGCCAGCCTGCTGCCGGTGCGCGGCGAAGCCGTTCCGATCGCGCAAAATATTTCGACGGCCGCCATCGTCCTGCTGTTTTTCCTGAACGGCGTGCGCCTGCCGCGCGACGAGGTGCTGCACGGCATCCGCAACTGGAAGCTGCAGGGCGGCAATCTTCTCTACAGTTTCGGGGCGATGGCGCTGATCGGGCTGGCGGCGCAGGCGGCGACGGCGCCGCTGCTGCCCGCCGTTCCCACGCTGGCGCTCGGCTTCCTCTTCCTCGGCATCCTGCCGTCGACCGTCATGTCGGCGACCGCGGCCAGCAGCATGGCGGGCGGCAATGTCGCGGCCAGCGTCGTCGCGGCGGCGCTGCTGAACCTGACGGGCGTCATCGTCTCGCCGCTGCTGTTCGCCGCGATCGCGGGCAGCGCGGGCGACATCAGCGGCGACGCCGCGCTCCGCATCGTCGCCACCCTGCTGCTGCCCTTCATCGCCGGGCAGGCGGCGCAGCGCTGGCTGCGCCCGTGGGTGCTCGCGCATCGCGGCGCCGCGACCTTCATGGACCGCACCTCGATCGCCATCGCCGTCTATGTCGCCTTTTCGGCCGCCGTCGTCGGCGGCATCTGGCACCAGCTCGACATGCGCGAGATCGGCATCGTCTTTGCCGCGGTCGCCGCGATGCTGGCGCTGGCCTTCACCGGCGCCTGGCTGCTCGGCGGCCTGCTGCGCCTCGCCCGGCCCGACCGGATCACCATGCTCTTCGCGGGCGCGCAAAAGAGTATCGCGGTCGGCGCGCCGCTCGCCGCGACGCTGTTCCCGCCCGCGGTCGCGGGCATGGTGCTGGTGCCGATCCTCATCTATCATATGGCGCAGCTCATCGTCTCCGCCTGGATCGCGCCGGGACTGGCGCGGCGGGCGGGGGCCGATTAATTTCCCGCAAAGGCGCAAAGGCGCAAAGAGAAGAATTTGCCGCGTAGCGGCCTTCGTCATCGGACTGTGCGAGACATGAAAAGGGGCCTGCCGGCCCCATATCTTTTCTTCTTCGCGCCTTCGCGTCTTCGCGTGAAATCAAAATCGCGCCGCCCGCCTTCCTTCCAAGGTGTGATACTTGAACAATACAGACCGGCATGTCATATAGAAACACGGCACGGGGCTGGAAGGATAGTTATGAGCGAAGAGACCGCGACGGCGACCGCAACCGAGGCATTGACGCTGACGCCGCCCGAACCCGTCCCCGCCGTCGCGCCCGAAAAGGCCGCCGGGCTCGTCCCGCTGTCGGGCGAGCAGAAATCGAAGCTCGAGGAGCGCGTCGACGGCTTCATCGACGACCTCGTCGCGCAGGACGAGAACAGCCCCGAATTCGGCAAGCGCGTCGACCAGATCACCAACATGGGCCGCAAGGAGATGCTGGAGGCGGCGAGCCACAGCAACCGCTTCCTCGACCGCCCGATCCGCGCGATGGACCGCGACACCGACATCGGCCAGAGCCTGATCGAACTTCGCACCACGGTCGAACGGCTCGACCCGTCGGCGAACGGCAAATTGCTGTCGAAGCGCGGTTTCCTCGACAAGATCTTCGGCAGCAAGATCAACAATTATTTCGCACAATACCGCAGCGCCCAGACGCATATCGGCGGCATCCTGACCGCGCTCTCCAACGGCAAGGACGAGCTGCTGATGGACAATGCCGCCATCGACGTCGAGCGCCGCAAGATGTGGGAATCGATGGGCAAGCTCGAGCAGATGATCCACATCGCCAAAACGCTCGACGAGCGGCTGGAAGCGAAGGCCGCCGAGCTCGACGGAAGCGACCCCGCCAAGGCGAAGATCCTGCGCGAAAATGCCCTTTTCTACGCGCGCCAGCGCACCCAGGACCTGCTCACCCAGATGGCGGTGACGGTGCAGGGCTATCTCGCGCTCGATCTGGTCAAGAAGAATAATGTCGAGCTGGTGAAGGGCGTCGACCGCGCGAGCACCACGACCGTCGGCGCATTGAAGACCGCGATCACCGTCGCGCAGGCGATGACCAACCAGAAGCTGGTGCTCGAACAGATCACCGCCCTCAACACCACGACCGCGAACATCATCGACGGCACGTCGAAGATGCTGAAGGACAATACCGCGCGCATCCACGAGCAGGCGGCGTCGAGCACGATCCCGATGGAGACGCTCTCCCGCGCCTTCCAGAACATCTACGACACGATGGACGCGATCGACACCTTCAAGCTCAAGGCACTCGACACGATGAAGACGACAGTGGGCACACTCGAAAGCGAGGTCGCCAAGTCGAAGGGCTATATCGCGCGCGCCGAGGGCGCGAGCCAGGCGCAGGCGAGCGTCGGCGGCGAGGGCAGCCCGCTCGCCGCGCTCGAAGGCTGAGGCGAATGGCGATGAGCGAGGTCGACAAGGTCCGCCTCTCCGCAGCGTCGGCGATCGAGCGGTCGCGCGAGCGGCGGCGGCCGATCGGCACCAAGAGCATGGCGCTGCGCCGCCAGCATCTCGCGCGGAAGATCGGCCGCATCTTTCTGGCCGGCGGTGCGGTGCTGATCGCCGCGGCGATTTTCGGCATGGTGATCCAGCCGCTCGGCTTCGCCGGGGTGATGGCGGTCACGCTGCTGCTGGTCGCGGTCGCTTTCCTGTTCGGCAAATGGCCGCCCTTCCCCGAACCGCGGCAGGCCGATCTGCCCAGGGCGGATTTGAAGCAGCTCGCGGGCCGCACCGAAATCTGGCTGGAGGCGCAGCGCCCCGCGCTTCCCGCGCCCGCGCGCCAGCTCGTCGACGGCATCGGGGTGCAGCTCGACCTGCTCGCGCCGCAGCTCCAGACGCTCGATACGTCGAGCCCCGCCGCCGCGAACATCCGCAAGCTCGTTGGCGAGGATCTGCCCGAGCTCGTCGCGGGCTATCAGCGCATCCCGGCGGGGCTGCGCAAGGAAGCACATGCCGGCCGCACCCCCGACGAAACGCTCGTCGGCGGGCTCACCATGCTCGAACGCGAGATCGGCGAAGCGGCGCGCAACCTCGCGGCGGGCGAGCTCGACAAGCTCGCGACGCGCGAACGCTATCTCCAGCTCAAATATCAGGGACTGGAAGGCGAGGATTTGCCGGGAGCGGCCTGAACGAAGTCACAGCCCCTCGCCGCCCGTCCAGTGCGCGTTGACGAGGCGGCGCGCGAGCGCGCTCACCTGGACGCGGATGTCGGGCACCGCGACGACCTCCCACAAATCGCCGCGCGTCATCGGGCCGATCGCGAGAATATGGTCGGAGGCGCGGCTGCGCGCATCGACGACATGGCCGTCGCGGTCGATGTCGAGCCCGAGGCGCAGCGCGTCGGGCCGGATGCGCTTCGCCGCCAGCATCCGCTTCACCAGCGGGTCGGCCGACCGCAGCAGGTCGCCCTGCGGCCCGGTGCAATTGATCATCCGTGTCGCACGGGTCACGACCGGCTCCGCCGCGCCGCGCGGCCGCCAGGAGATGACAAGCACGTCGCGCTCGACGCTCACCCCGGCGATCTTGCCCGCGCGGAAGCAAAGCTGGCCCGACGCGACCAGCGCATCGATGCGGTCGGCGACCGCAGGCGCGAGCCGGTGGCGGTGAACGTCCCAGAAAGGGCGGAGGTGGCGCAGGAAGCGCATCCGCTTCTCCGCCTCGGCCGAAGCCCACATCATCTGGGTGATCGGGCGGATCGAATCGACGACGAGCCGCCAGTCGCCACGGCGCGCTTCGCCCCGCGCCCAGCGCACGAGCTCGGACAATTCAGGCGCCGGCTTGGCGAGCACCGGCTTGGGCCGCAGCCCATCGACGTGGCGGTGCGGACGCAGGCCGCGCCGCGACAGCGCGGTGATCGGCCCCTCATGGCCGTGCGACACCAGCCGCAATATCACGTCGACCGCGGTGAGGCCGGTGCCGATGACGAGCACCGCCGCCGCCTTATCCAGCCCCTCCTCGAACGCGCTCGCCCAGGGATCGCCGATATAGCGGTGCGCGGGCAGATGCGCGCCGGCGATCGCGGGCGGATCGTGCGGCGGCAGGTTGCCGATCGCGAGCACCGCGCGGTCGGCCTCGATCAGCCCGCCGTTGACGAGGCCGAGCGTCACCTGTCCGCCGCACTCCTCGATATCGAGCACTTCGTCGTCGACCAGCTTCAATCGCTGGCCATAAATTTCCATCGCCTGCGCGAGCGTCTCACGCAGATAGCGGCCATAGGTCGCGCGCGTCACGAACGCGGCGTCGCAGCCGAGCCCGCGCGAAGCGAGCCAGTCGCAGAAATGACCGGGCCGATCCGCGAAAGCACTCATATTGCCCGCGCGGACGTTGAGCAGATGCGCGCTTTCGCTGCTGCTATAGGCGACCCCCGCGCCCATGCGGTGGCGGTCGCGCTCGATCAGCAGCACCTCGACATCGGCCTGTTCGAGCAGGTTGAGCGCGAGCATCGTCCCGGAGAAACCCGCACCGACGATCGCGACACGGGTCGCGGTGCGAAGGCGCGGGCGCGGCGAATGCAATCCGGCGGCGGCGAGGTTCACCGGCGCACCACGTCGCCCGCGACGATCCCGCGCCCGGCGGGCGGGCAGTCGCGGACCGCAATCCAGGCAAGACTGGCCATCGGCATTCTCCTCTCGCCGGCCCGTGACGGATCGGCCGACTCGGAACAGCTTCCATGCCGGAGACAATAACTCAACTAAAATAATTGATAATTTAACATGCGACGGATCGCTCCGGGCGCGCGGCGGGCGGCGCGCGGCCGATCAGCAGCCGATCCGCACCCGCGTTCCGGGCCGGGCATCCTCGATATCGAGGTGCCATTTATGCAGCCCGACGATCGCCGACACCAGCGCCAGGCCCAGGCCGGTTCCGGGCAGCCCCGCCGTATCGGGGCCGCGAAAGAAACGCTCGGTCACCCGGTCGCGCCAGGCATCGGCGATGCCGGGGCCGCTGTCGCTGATCGCGATTTCGATCCCGCGCTCGGTCCGCCGCGCGGTCACCGCGATGACCGCGCCCGGGCCGCCATATTTGACCGCATTGTCGAGCAGGTTGGAGATCGCCTGGAACAGCAGGTTCGGATCGGCGTCGAGTTCCAGCCCCGGCGCGACCCGGCTTTCGATCCTCTGCCCATGCGCCTCGGCATCGGGGGTGTAGAGTTCGGCCGCATCGGCGAGCAAGGTCGTCAGGTCGATGCGGCGCATTCCGGTCAGGTGCCGCCCGCTTTCGATGCGCGCGATGCGGAGCAGCGCGTCGAAGATCGCCTGCAACCGTCCGGCTTCCGCCGCCGCCTGTTCGGCCAGCCGCTGCCGCTCGTCCTCGCTTCCCGCCGCGCGCAGTTCGTCGAGATCGGCGTGGAGCCGCGCCAGCGGCGTCCGGAGTTCGTGCGCGACATTGTCCGATACGCGGCGCACCGATTCGACGGCCTCCTCGATCCGCCCGAGCATCAGGTTGAGCGTCGCCGACAGTTCGTCGAAATCGTCGCCGGTGCCGCGCAACGGGATACGCTCGGTCAGATTGCCCGCCATCACGCGCCGCGCCGTCCGCGTCACCGCATCGATCCGCCGGCCGACCGCGCGGCTCATCGCGACGCTGCCGCCGATGGCCAGCAAGGCCGCAAAGAGGATCAGCCACACCGATCCGATGGTGTAGAGTTCGTCGCGATCGTCGATCGACTCGACATCGCGCCCGACGATCAGCCGCGCGCCGTCGCTCAGCCGCCGTTCGACGACGAGCGCTTCATAATCCTGTTCCTGCCCCGCCTGATAGACATCGGCTTCCAGCGTGGTCCAGCCGCCGACCGGCGTTTCGGGCCAGCTCGGCAGATTGGCGGTCACCGTCTTGCCGTCCGGGGCGATCAGCGCGTGAAAGGGGCGCTTGGGACCCGTCTTCTCGCGCTCCAGCAGCGCGCGCACCAGCGCATCGCGCCCGCCGCCGCGGTCGATCGCCACCAGTTCGGCCGCCTCGTCGCTCACCCCCGCCGCGGCTTCGAGCAGCGGCTGATAGACCCCGATCCAATAGGCGGCGCCGAACAGCGCCACGGTCGAGGTCAGGAAGAGTGCGACATAGATCAGCCCCAGCCGCAGCGTCAGGCTGTGCCGGAGGCCGCCGCGCCCCCTCATACGTCCGCCCGCATGACATAGCCGGTGCCGCGCACCGTGTGGATCAGCGTCCGGCCGAACCCCTTGTCGACCTTTTGCCGCAGGCGGCTGACATGCTGGTCGATGATGTTGGTCTGCGGATCGAAATGATAGTCCCACACATGCTCCAGCAGCATCGACCGGGTGACGACCCGGCCCTGGTTGCGGGCGAGATAGGTCAGGATGCGATATTCGCGCGCCGTCAGGTCGATCACCGCCCCCTGCCGCCGCACCTGCTGGCCGAGCAGATCGATGTCGAGGTCGCCGACGCAAAGCTTCGTTTCGGCCGACAGCGCCGGGCCGCGGCGGCTCAGCACGTCGATGCGCGCAAGCAGTTCGGACATGGCGAAGGGCTTGGTCAGATAATCGTCGCCGCCCGCGCGCAGCCCCGCGACGCGTTCGTCGACCTCGCCGAGCGCGCTCAGGAACAGCACCGGCGTCGTGTCGCCGGTCGCGCGGATCGTCTGGACGATCGTCAGCCCGTCGACGTGCGGCAACATGCGATCGACGACGATCAGGTCATAGCTCTCGGACGCCGCGCGGAGCAGCCCCGACCGGCCGTCGCCCTCGACATCGACGAGATGCCCGGCGGCGGTCAGCCCCTTGCCGATATGCTCCGCGACGCGGGCATCGTCCTCGATAACCAGGATATGCATAGACCCCCTCGATACCGGCTCGACGGCGCTCCCGCCACCCGGCCGCCGAACATGTCGAAAATCAAATCTTTGCGCCATCCGGGCGTCAGGCAGCGCTGCCATTCCTTTCGGGGAAGGAGCAGGCGATGGCAGAGGCAAAGCGCCGGATAGAGCAGGAGGCGGCATCCCCGGTGCCGGCGAAGGCGATGCTGTCGGTCTTCGACCTCGACCGCACGCTGACCATTCTGCCCACTTACACCCCTTTCCTGCTGTTCGCGATCCGCACCCGCGCGCCGTGGCGCGTCCTGCTGCTCCCGCTGCTGCTGCCGGTCGCAGCGCTCTATGCGCTGAAGCTCATCCCGCGCCGCACGATGAAACAGGCGATGCACCGCGTCGCGCTCGGGCCGAGGCTGGCCGAGCGCGACGCCGCGCGGCTGGCCGACCGCTTCGCGCGACGCCTTGTCGCCCGCGGCCTTTATCCGCAGGGCCTCGCGCTGATCGAGGCCGAGCGCGCGGCGGGCCGCCGCGTCGTCATCGCGACCGCCGCGCCGCATTTTTATACCGCCGCGCTCGCCCGCAGGCTGGGGATCGCCGACGTGATCGCGACCGAATCGACGTGGCAGAGCGGCTATCTGACCTCCGCGACCGGATCGGCGAACTGCTATGGCGGCGACAAGCGGCACCGGGTCGCGGCCTTTCTGGATCGCGCCGGCATCGCCCGCGACCGCGCGCATATCCGCTTCTATTCGGACCATGTTTCGGACCTGCCGATGTTCGGCTTCGCCGACGACGCGGTCGCGGTCAATCCGTCGGCGAAGCTGCGCCGCCTCGCCGAAGCGCGCGGCTGGCCGGTTCTCGACTGGCGGCGGTGACGCGATGCACATCGGCTTCCTCTTCAACCACCATGGCGCGCATCAGGTCGCGCACGCGCTGCCGGTGGCGCTGGCGCTGCTCGGCCGCGGCACCAACGCGCGCGTCAGCATCCTCGTCTCCGAAGGCTGCGAGGGCGAGGTCCGCCGGCTCGCGGCCGCCGTGCCGGGCGCCGCGCCCGAGATCGTCCGGCTGCGGCCGCCGTCGGCGCTCGCCCGCGCCGCCCATCGCGCCAGCGGCCGCGCGCTGCCCACCGACATCGTCTCGACCCTCCGCCGCAATCTCGACCGCTTCCGCGCCCTCGACGCGCTCGTCGTCCCCGAAAAGACCTCGCTGCTGCTGAAATCGCTGTTCGGCCTCAAATCGCTGAAGCTCGTCCACACGCGCCACGGCGCGGGCGACCGCGCGATCGGCTTCGACAAGGCGAGCGGGAAATTCGACCTCGTCCTGCTGTCGGGCGAAAAGATCCGCGACCGGCTGGCTGAGGCCGACCTGCTGAAGGCAAACGGCCATGCGATCGTCGGCTATCCCAAATTCGACCTCGCGCCGCCCAGCCACCCGCGCCTCTTCCCCAAGGACCGGCCGACGGTGCTTTACAACCCGCACCCGTCGCCCGCGCTGTCGTCCTGGTATCGCATGGGGCCGGCGATCCTCGACTGGTTCGCCAGGAGCGACCGCTACAACCTCATCTTCGCGCCGCATGTGATGCTGTTCAAAAAGCGCGTCACCGCCTCGCTCTCCCCCTTCGCGCTCGGCTGGAACCTCGGCCCGCGCGCCGACCATTATGAGCACGACCATATGCTGATCGACACCGGCAGCGCCGCCAGCCTCGACATGACCTATACCGACGCCGCCGACATCTATCTCGGCGACGCGAGCAGCCAGGTCTATGAATTCATCCGCCGTCCGCGCCCCTGCTTCTTCCTCAACCCGCGCAGCCTCGCGTGGCAGGACGACCCCGACTTCGCGCACTGGCGCGCCGGCACCGTGCTCGGCAGCATGGGCGAGCTCGACGCGGCGTTCGCCGAAACGCCGTTGCTGACCCCGGCGATGCGCGCACGGCAGGAGGATATCTTCCGCTACAGCTTCGACCTTCAGGACCGCCCCTCGTCCGAGCGGGCGGCCGAGGCGATCCTCGATTTCATGGCGCGCGCATGACCGCCGCCGCCCCTTCGCGCCTCGCCGCCTTCCTTGATTACGGCGTCGCAAAGACGCTGGCGAAGCTATGGGTGAACCTGCTCGCCCGGCTGCCGCTCCGCCGGGAGAGCGGGGTCGTAACCTCGCGCTACGGCGTGCGGATGCGCGCCAATTGGGAGGATCGCACCTTCCGCTATTGCCATTATGCGACCTATGGCCGCGCGCTGTCGGACTATCTCGCCGCGCAGGACCGCGCCTTCATCTTCGTCGATATCGGCGCCAACCAGGGCCTCTACAGCCTGCTCGCCGCGCAGAACCCGCATTGCGAGGCGGCGGTCGCCTTCGAGCCCGTCGCCGCGACCTTCGCCCTGCTGCGCGACAATATCGCGCTGAATGGTATGGGCGCGGCGATCAAGCCGGTCCATGCCGCGGTTTCGCTCCATTCGGGCATCGCGCGCATCGCCACCGACCGCGCGCACAGCGGCACCGCCAGCCTGCGCGACGCGACGGGGGCGGGCGCGGGCGGCGAGGAGATACGCATCCTCGGCATCGCGGGGGTCGATACGCTGATCGACGGCGCGCCGATCGGCGGCACGGTGCCGCTGATCGTCAAGATCGACGTCGAGGGGCATGAGGAAGCGGTGATCGAGGCGCTAATGGCGTCGGCGCACCGCGGCCGGATCGCCGCGATCTTCTATGAGGTCGACGAACGCTGGACCGACGGCGCCGCGATCGCGTGCCGCCTGGGCGGCGCCGGCTTCGACCGCCTCACCCGCTTCGGGATCGGCCGTCACTATGACGTGCTCGCCGAACGCGGCGACGCGGGTCCGGCCCCCGAATAGGACCGGACCCGCGATTCGCGGCCGCGCTTACCAGGTCAGGCCGACCCGCGCGTAGAGATAGCGGCCGTTGAAGCCGAAGGGCGAATAGAAGGGGTAGCCGACGACCCCGGTCGGGTTGAGCGCGGCGGGCGTCGCGTCGGGATAGACGTCGAACAGATTGTTCGCCCCCAGCGCGATCTGCGCGCCCTTGACGGGCTGATAGCGCAACTCGAGGTCGGTGATGACATGCTTGCCGGTCAATATGTCGCCCGATCCATCGGCTGGGGTGCCCGGCTGGTTGACCCCGCCATAATAGGTCGTGCGCAGCGTCGCGCCGAGCAGGTCGCCCGACCAGTCGATCGCGCCCGTGATCTTCGTGCGCGGCGTCCCTTCCTCCAGCGTCAGGATGCGGCTGCGCCCGAACAGGGTCGGCGCCGGGTTCAGTGTCGAGGTCGAAGTCGGCACCCGCGTCACGTCGATGTCGTTGAAATTCGCGGCCAGCGTGAAGTCGAAGGTGCCAAGATTCTCGCTCCGCGCCTTGTAATTGGCGACGACATCAACGCCTTTGGTCGTCGAACGCACCCCGTTGATGAAGAAGCGCGCCGCCTGGACTTCGAGCGGATCGAGGATCGCGTTGATCGGATCGCCTGGCGCGCCAGTGCCGCGGATATTCTCCGACAGCGCGATCTGGTTGCGAAGCTTGATCTGATAGGCGTCGACGGTCAGGCTGAACGCCCCGCTGTGGACGACCCCGCCGAACGAGAAGTTGGTCGATTTCTCAGGCTCGAGCGGTAGCCCGCCCAGTCTTTCGGCGACGATGTTCGTCGGCGGATAATGGCCGGTCAGCAGCACGTCACCGCCGACCACCACCGACGTGATCGAGGTATAATATTGCTGCTGCAGCGACGGCGCGCGGAAGCCGGTCGAGGCGGTGCCGCGCAGCGCGAACCAGTCGGTCGCGTCGAAACGTGCCGACACCTTGCCGTTGGCGGTCGAGCCGAAGTCCGAATAATCCTCGACCCGGCCCGCGACCGCGACGAGGAAGCGCGAGGTCAACTCGGCCTCGATGTCGATATAACCGCTGATGTTGCGGCGGTGCGCATCGACCACGTTGCGCGGATCAAAGCCCGGGAAGCCCTGCGCGCCGCTGCCGGTATAGGAATCGGGCTCGCCCGCCGCGATCTTGTAACCCTCACGCCGCCACTCGGCGCCGAAAGCGAGGTTCAGCGAGTGGAAGATGTCGAACTTGCGCGACACGTCGAGGCCGCCGATCCACTGGTCATAGGTCACCGCGCCGTCATAAAATTCGGTCGGCGAGCCGGCGCCGAGGCTGTAGTTCGCCGAATTAAGCGTGCGGAAGGCGATGCGGTTGCGGCCATAGCTGAGGTTGAGGTCGACATTCCATTCGCCGACGTCGCCGCGCAGGCCGACCGCGCTCGTCAGGTTGCGCGACTTGGTGTTGATCAGCGGCAGGAAGCCGTCGGGCCAGATGCTGCCGACGCCGTTCGCCGCGGCCGTGGTGGCGAGGCGCGGAAAGGCCGCGCTCTTGCTGTCGCGATCCTGATAGCCGACCCAGCCGTAAAGCTGCAAAGCCTCGGTCACATTGACCCCGGCGTTGGCGAAGACCGTCGCCTGCTCGACTTCGGGATCGCCGAAGCGGCTGGTGACGCGGCTGGGCGTCACGCGCGGGTCGAAATCGCCGCGGCTGGTCGGCTTGCGGTCGACATATTCGCCCGAGATGGTGAGGTAGCCGTCGTTGCCGAAGCCGATGCCCTGCCAGCCCGATACGGTGAGGACGGGCTCGCCGGTGACGCTGCGATGGCCGCGCGCGGTGTCGATGTCGGTGGCATAGATGCCGTATGTCGCCGACACGCCGCCGCCCTCGCGCGCTTCGCGCAGGCGCAGGTTGATGACGCCCGCGATCGCATCGGAGCCATATTGCGCCGAGGCGCCGTCGCGCAGCACCTCGATGCGGTCGAGCGCCACGGTGGGGATGGTGTTGAGGTCGACCGCCGCCGAGCCGCGCCCGACGCTGCCGTTGACGTTGAGCAGCGCCGAGGTGTGGGCGCGGGTGCCGTTGATCAGCACCAGCGTCTGGTCGGGCGACAGGCCGCGCAGCGTCGCGGGGCGGATCGCGTCGGTGCCGTCGACCGCCGAGGAACGCTTGAAGTCGATCGACGGCGCGACGGTCGCCAGCGCCTGCCCGACTTCGGTCGATCCTTGACGGCGCAGCGTCTCGCCGCTCAGCACATCGACCGGCGCCGGCGAGTCGAGCCGCGACCGCCCGGCCGCGCGCGTGCCCGTGACGATGATCTCGTCGCCGTTGCCGGCGCTATCCGCGGCGTCGGGCGCATCCTGCGCCTGCGCCGGAAAGGCGGCGATCGCCGCGAGGGCGATGGCGCTGGTCGCTAGGTTACGGAAAGGGATCATGTCAGTCCTCCTGGTCTTGCTATTATGATGTCCCCGAGGGGCCGGGGCAGGCGGCAAAGCGCTTCGATTCATCTGTAACAGAGCCTCGCCGCGCTGTGCGAAGAAGATTTCTTATTGAAACGGAAAAAATTCTTTCATTTTCCACGAACTCGCGGATTTTCGGGCGCGCGCGGTACCGGGCCGGAGCGCGCGGGCACCAGTCCGCTTCCCCACAGCGCGCGGGCGGCGCTGCGCAGCGAGGCGGGATAGCGAGCGAGATCCGACAGGTCGGATGGAGTCAGCAAAGGCATGGGTTCACCTGTCACCGGCGCGCCCGTTTGCCGGGGACGCCGGACCAAAGCCGCATCCCGGCAAGGCGGGGTGCGACGGGAAGAACGACGGGCCGGCGCCATGCACCGGACCCGATCGGTAAAGGTCAAAACCTGCTGCTACACATGCGCATCGCAATACCCCTGCTGGGGGAACGCAATGCCTGGCGCCGTCGCCCGAGCATCACGCGCTTTAGCCGTTGGTAACGCGGAGCAAGCTGCTTCCCGGTCAAAAGCCGCGGGTCGAAGAGAAGAGGCGGGAGAGCCCGTCGCCCGTCTCGACCAGATCCGAACGACAAATTCAACTTAAAAGATTGATTTAGGAATCGTCAAGCGAAGAAATTCTTTCGGGCGGCGAGTTGCGGCTTGAATCCACCCTCCCCAACCCGCTCGCTCAAATCCCGAACGGCGCGCGATACGCCTCGTAGCGGCCCTGCAGCACCGCCTTGATATGGCCGAGCAGCAGGCCGATCTCGCCCGCATCCTCCCACGAATAGACCGAGACCGCCATCGCCGCCGCCTCTCCGAATCCGGCATAGGGGCGTATCCCGCACCCTTCGGCCGCGGCACGGGGCAGAAGCGAGAGGCCGAGCCCGGCCGCGACCGCGGTACGGACGCTGGCAAGGCTGGTCGCGGTGAAGGCGACGTACCAGTGGCGGCGGGCCCGCTCGACGCGCTCGAACATCGCCTCGCGATAAAGGCCGCCCGGCGGAAAGGTCACGAGCGGGACGGGATCGGCCCACGGCCGCGCGCGCTCCGCGCTCTCGAACCAGGCCATCGCCTCGGGAAAGCTCGCGCGATGGTCGGGGCTCGCGGCGGCTTCCTTGACGACGACGATGTCGAACTCGCCCGCGCGAAAACGGCGGTCGAGGTCGCGGCTGAGCCCGGTGGTAACGTCGAGGCGCACTTCGCGATGCCGCTCGGCGAAGCGCGCGAAGATTTCGCTCATCGGCAACGTCACGATATCCTCGGGAACCCCGATGCGGATCGCCGCGGTGCCGGCGCGGTCGGCAAGCAATGTCTCCGCCTCCTGCTGCAGCGCGAGGATGCGGCGCGCATAGCCGAGCAGCCGCTCGCCCGGCGCGGTGACGCGAACCGGCCGCGCCGCGCGGTCGATCAGCCCCTGCCCCACCGCCTGTTCGAGCCGCGCGAGTTGCTGGCTGATCGTCGACTGGGTGCTGTGCAGCCGCTCGGCCGCCTGCGTGAAGCTGCCTGTGTCGGCGATCGCGACGAAGGCGCGGAGGAGGCGCGGATCGAACATGACATCATCCTAAAGCTGAATGATAGGCATTTAAACATCTCATTGGAGAATGATGCGTCAAAGCCCTATCTGCGACGGATCATTCAACAACCGGGAATCGACGCCATGAAGAAGCTGGTATCCGCCCTCCTCGCGGGGCTCGCCCTGCTGCCCCTCTCCACCGCCGCCGCGAAGGAGCACGCCGACCTCATCATCCGCCACGCGACGATCGTCGATGTCGCGGGGGCGCGGCTGATCGCCGATCAGGCGGTTGCGACCAAAGGCGACGTGATCGTCGCGGTCGGCGGCGACGCGGAAGTCGCAAAGGCATGGTCCGCCGGACGCATCATCGACGGCAGGAGCCGCTTCCTGATCCCCGGCCTCTGGGACATGCACGTCCATTTCGGCGGCGGCCCGGCGCTGGTCGAGGAGAATAAGGCGCTGCTGCCGCTCTATGTCGCGCACGGCATCACGACGGTGCGCGACGCCTCGGGCGACCTGCCGAACGACGTGCTGGCGTGGCGCGGCGAGATCGCGAGCGGCAAATTGTTCGGCCCGACCTTGCTGAGCTCGGGGCCCAAGATCGAAGGCATCAAGCCGATCTGGAAGGGCACGCTCGAAACAGGATCGGAGGCCGACGTCGATGCGGCGGTCACCAAGCTGACCGGCCTTGGCGTCGATTTCGTCAAGATCACCGACAGCACGATGAAGCCCGACCTCTTCCTCTACGCGATCCGCAAGGTGCGCGCGGCGGGGCTGCGCGTCTCGGGCCATATCCCGCTCGCGCTGACCGTCGATCAGGCGGTCGACGCCGGGATCAGCTCGATCGAGCATATCGGCTATGCCTATAAGGCCGGGGTGAAGGACGAAGCGGCGATCGCCGCCGATTTCGCCGCCGGACGCATCGACCGCGCCGAGGCCTATCGCCGCATCGACGCGGGCTTCGACCCCGAAACCGCGATGGCCGCCTATCGCAAGCTCGCCGCGAAAGGCGTGTTCGTCACTCCGACGCTGAACGGCAGCCGCGTCATCGCCTATCTCGATCAGGACGATCACAAGAGCGACGATTATCTCGG
Organism: Sphingopyxis sp.; assembly: GCF_025869345.1. Taxonomy (GTDB): domain Bacteria; phylum Pseudomonadota; class Alphaproteobacteria; order Sphingomonadales; family Sphingomonadaceae; genus Sphingopyxis. The sequence goes on along the minus strand of NZ_JAOZVW010000127.1, from coordinate 15,139 downwards.
CCTGATCGGCCCTGGCCTCCGCGCAACCTATCAGTGGCGCATCGATCGCGCCGCCAAGGCCGACGCTGCCGCTATCGCCGCGCGCCACGCCGAATATGAGCATGAGGCATCGGTGCTGCCGATGCTGCAAAAGGCGGGGGTGACGATCATGGCGGGAACCGACGCGGGCTTCCTCAACTCGTTCAACTATCCCGGCATCGCGCTGCATCAGGAACTCGGCATCTTCGTCGACAAGGGGCTGACCCCGGCAGAGGCGCTCGCCTCCGCGACGCGCGCCGGTCCCGCCTGGTTCGGCAAGCTCGACCATTATGGCGCGGTCGAGGCGGGCAAGGCCGCCGACCTCGTGCTGCTCGACCGCAACCCGCTTCAGGACATCGCCGCGACGCGCGCGATCCGCGCGGTGGTGCTGCGCGGCGCCGCCTACGACCGCGCGGCGCTCGACAAGATGCTCGCCGACACGCGCACCAAGGTCGCGGCGTGGAACGCCGCGGCGGCGAAGTGACGCGATGCGGATGGGCAGGCGAGCGGCGATCGGTGTCGCGCTGGCGGCAGCGGCCGTCGCGGCGCCGCTGGTCGGATCGGCGATCGGCATGGGGCAGGCGATGAGCGACCTGGGCCTGCACGACGCAGCGGCGAAGGATGATGCGGCGGCGATCCGCGCGCTGCTCGCTGCCGGCGCCGCGATCGACGCCCGCGACAACGCCGGGCGGACGCCGCTGCTCGTCGCAACGCAGGTCAACGGCATCCGCGCCGCCGAGGCGCTGATCGCGGCCGGCGCCGACGTCAACGCCAAGGACGGAATCGAGGACAGCCCCTATCTCTATGCTGGCGCACGCGGGCACGACGCGATCCTCGCGATGACGCTCGCGCATGGCGCCGACCTGGAAAGCGTCAATCGCTATGGCGGTACCGCGCTGATCCCGGCAGCCGAGCGCGGCCATGTCGAGACCGTCCGCACGCTGATCGCGGCGGGGGTCGATGTCGACCATGTCAACCGGCTCGGCTGGACCGCGCTGCTCGAGGCGATCATCCTCGGCGACGGCGGCCCGCCGCACCAGCGGATCGTCGAATTGCTCATCGCGGCGGGCGCCGACGTCAATCTCGCCGACGGCAACGGTGTCACGCCGCTGCACCATGCCCGCGGCCGCGGCTTCGCCGCAATGGAACAGGCGCTCGCCAAGGCCGGCGCCCGATAGGAAGGAAAGAAATGACCGAAGCAACCGAACGCTTCCTCACCGAAGCGATCGCCCTCGCACGCGCCAACGCCGACCATGGCGGCCGCCCCTTCGGCGCCGTCGTCGTCAGGGACGGCGCGGTGATCGCGACCGGGGTGAACGATATCCTCGCGACCGGCGATCCGACCGCACACGCCGAACTCGGCGCGCTCCGCGCCGCGAGCCGCGTGCTCGGCTCGCCCGACCTTGGCGGCTGCGCGGTCTTCGCGAGCGGCCATCCCTGCCCGATGTGCCTGGCGGCGATGCGCCTGTCGGGCATCGGCGCGGTCACCTATGCCTATTCGAACGAGGACGGCGCGCCCTATGGCCTGTCGACCGCCGCTATCTATGCCGATCTCGCCAAGCCCTTCGCCGAACAGGCGATGGCGATCCGCCATGTCCCGCAGGGCGAACCCGAGCTTTATGCCGACTGGGCGCGAAAGCAGCAGGCGAAGGCGGGATGAAAGCCGCCCGCCTGCTCCCGCTCGCGGCGATCGCGCTGATCGGCCTCAACCTGCGGCCCTTCCTGACCGGGATCGGGCCGCTCGCGGGGGCGATCAGCGCAGCGACGGGGCTGGGCTTGCAGGATATGGCGCTGCTGACCCTGCTGCCGATGCTCCTGATGGGGGTCGGCGCCTTCACCGGACCGCTGCTCCAGCGCCGGGTGGCGCCGCGGCGTCTGGTCGTGCTGGCGCTGGCGCTGCTCGCCTTCGGTTCTTTCCTCCGCCTGTTCGCCACGAACGGCACGCTGCTGCTCGGCACCGCGCTCCTCTGCGGGCTCGGCGTCGCGGTCGTTCAGGCGGTGCTGCCGGGCATCATCAAGCGCGATTTTCCGCAGCGCGTGGCGATCGTCATGGGCCTCTATTCGGCGATGCTGATGGGTGGCGGCGCGCTCGGCGCGCAGGCCGCCCCGCTCCTCGCCGAGGCGACCGGAAGCTGGCGCGTCGGCCTCGCCCTGTTCGCCGCGCCGGCGATGGCCGCGCTCGCGCTGGCGGCGCGTCTGCCGCGCGACCAGGCGCCGCCGGCAGGACGCGCAGCCATGGCCGCGCTGCTCCGCCGCCCGCGCACCTGGTTGCTGATGGCCTGTTTCGGGCTGGTCAACGGCGGCTATGCCTCGTCGGTCGCCTGGCTCGCCCCCTATTATCAGGCTCAGGGGCGCAGCGTCACCGCGAGCGGCGGTCTGCTCGCGGTGCTGGCGGTCGCGCAGGCGGCGGCGGCGCTGCTGCTGCCGATCGCGGCGCGCGGGCGGACCGACCGGCGCGGCTGGCTGGCGCTGACGCTCGCGATGCAGGCCGCGGGTTTCGCCGGGCTGGCCTTCGCGCCGCAGGCCGCGCCGCTCGTCATCGCGATCCTGCTCGGCGCCGGGCTCGGCGGCTGCTTCGCGCTGATGATGATCGTCGCGCTCGACCATCTGGCGGACGCGGCCGAGGCCGGCGCGCTGTCGGCGCTGATGCAGGGCGGCGGCTTCCTGCTCGCGGCGCTGCCGCCATGGATCGTCGCCGCGCTGCACGACCGCACCGGCGGCTTCGTCGCCGGCTGGCTGCTCCACCTCGGCTGCGTCGCGGTTGCCGCGATGCTGATCGCCCGCCTCGCGCCCGGCGGCTATGCCCGCGCCATGACGGCCGCCCCAAGGGTCCGGCCGGCGATCCTCTAGAGGGCGATGCTCAATCGGACCACCCCCGGTCGCGCGCGGCGCGCTCGGCGGCGGCGTCGAAGGGATCGCCCGCCAGCATCGCCGCCACATCGGCCGCCAGCGCGCCCGAGGAGGCCTGACGATAGTCTCGCCTGCCTTCCCCGCGCAGCGCGCGTTCGAGCGTCCAGCGTTCCCCCTCGCGGCATCCGATACCCGAAAGCACGGCGCCCTCGAAGCTGCGGCAGGTGCGGCCCTGTTTGTCGCGGAAGCTGAGGCCGATCCGCACCGCGGCATCGGCGGGCTGGTTCGAGGCGAGCTGCGTGTCGAGCGCCCGCGCCAGCGGCCCCGCGGCGACCAGCGTGCCGTTCGCGCTGGTCACGTCGGCCGCGGGCAGCCAAGGCTTCAGGCCGATCGTCAGCCCGAGCACCAGCGACGCCGCGATCGCCCCCCAATGGACCGGCGCGAAACGCGCGCGCTTCGCTTCGCGGCGGTCGGCGAGGCTGGTGTCGACCCTGGCGTCCACCAGCAGCGCGCGCAGCCGTTCGGGCACCGCCTCTTCGGCAACGGGCGCGAAATGCGCCGTCAGCCGGGCCTTCAGCGCGCGGTGGCGCGCGATCTCGGCCGCCAGCGCCGGATCGCTCTCGGCCTCGCGCGCGATCCGGCGTGCCGTGAGGTCGTCGAGTTCGCCATCGACGAAAGCGGCGACGGTGGCGGGGTCGAAGCTCATGCCGCCTCTCCCAGCAAATGCATCAACGTCTCGCGGCCGCGCGCGAGGCGCGAGGTGACGGTGCCGATCGGCACCTCCAATATTTCGGCCGCCTCGCGATAGGCATAGCCTTCGACGAGGACGAGCATCACCACCTCGCGCTGTTCGTCGGGGAGCCGCGCCATCGCGCCATCGACATCGCCGCGCAGCGCGCCGGCCTCGACCTCGGCGGCGCCGTCGCCCACGACCTGCGTCGCGGCCTCGTCGATAGGACTATGGACGCCGCGCCGGCCCGCCGCGCGGCGCTCGTCGATCCAGAGATTGCGGGTGATGCGGTACATCCAGCTGTCCAGTCTCGTTCCGTCTTGCCACTGTTCGCGCGATTTCAGCGCGCGCTCGATCGCCGCCTGGCACAGGTCGTCGGCGTCGCTGGCGCTCTGCGCCAGTCCGCGCGCGAAACGGCGCAGACGCGGCAGCAGCTCGACCAGTTCCTCTTCAAAGCGCATGATCGCCTTTTCGATTGTCCGAGGAAGAAACGACAGCCTTCTATCGTTTCTTCCGCGACATGCTAAATTTTTCCGGGAAAACGCTCCCCATTTCGTCCGGGGGCGATTTTTGCGAGAGGTGAGATGAAACTCCGGGCCGCCCTGCCGATGATGCTTTGCCTGCTGATCGTCGCGATCGGACCGCGCGCGGACGCGCAGCTTGCCCTGCCGCAGGTCCAGATTCCCGACCCGGCGCACACGCTGCCGCCGTTGCCCGAGCTGAACGCCGAGCCTTTGCTCTCGGCGGGCGACCGGCTGACCGGGCTCCGGCTCGACCGGATCACCGCGCTGCTGCGCCGCCATCGCGAGAGCATCGAACTCGACGACCGCGGCGAGCCCGTGGTGCGCGGCGTCCTCGTCGCGAGCGGGATCGACGCGGCGATGATCGCGCGCGCGGGCCAGCACGGCTTCGAGCTGCTCGACCGCGACCATATCGCGGGACTCGACCTCGACATCGCGCGCTTTCGCGTGCCCGAAGGGCGCAGCCTCGCACGCGCGCGCAAGCAATTGGCGAAGCTGCTCCCCGCGGCCGAGATCGATGTCGACAATCTCTATTTCGCCAGCGGGCCGGGCGGAGCGTTGCCGCACGCAGCGCTCGCGGCGGCGGCGGGCGCGGGACCGGCGGCGCTCGGCCTGATCGACGGCGGCGTCGCCGCGCATCCATCGATCGCGGGACGCGTCGAACAGCGCGGCTTTGCGACGGGCGCGCCGTCGGCAAACCGCCACGGGACGGCGGTCGCCTCGCTGCTGGTCGGGACCGGGCCGGTGCGCGGGGCCGCGCCGGGGCGGCGGCTGCTCGCGGCCGATGTCTATGGCACCGACCCCGCGGGCGGCAATGCGAGCGCGATCGCCCGCGCGCTGGGCTGGCTGGTCGAAAGGGGCGTTGCGGTGACGACGATCAGCCTCGTCGGACCCGACAACAAGCTGCTGTCGGCGGCGGTCCTCCGCGCGCGGCAGCGCGGGATGCTGATCGTCGCGGCGGTCGGCAACGACGGGCCCGCCGCGCCGCCCGCCTATCCGGCCTCCTATCCCGGCGTCTTCGCGGTGACGGGGGTCGATGCGAAAGACCGCGCGCTTCCCGAGGCGGGGCGCGCGCTGCACGTCGACTTCGCGGCGCCCGGCGATGCGGTGCTGGCGGCGACCGGCGCGCAGAGCACCGACCGGCTGCGCGGCACCTCCTTCGCGGCGCCGCTCGTCGCGGGCCGGCTCGCGCTCCGCTATCCCGCGCCGTCGATCGATGCCATCGGTCCGGCGGTCGCCGCCCTCGTGATGGAGGCGCGCGATCTCGGCAAAAGAGGCCGTGACAAAATCTATGGTCACGGCCTGATCTGCGGCACCTGCGGCGGCCGCTGACCCGCTGCCGAAATTATTCGGAAGAAAATCGACCCCGGCATCGTTCTCTCCACAGGCCCACCCCTCCGGGCCGCAGATTCAGGAGCAGGACAATGACCCATCGCATTTTCATTCCGGCCCTCGCGCTCGCCGCGTCGGCCATGGCCTTCTCGGCGCCCGCCGCGGCGCAATTGCTCGGCGGCAGCGGCGGCCTCACCGGCGGCCTCGGCGGCACGCTGGGCGGCACCCTCGGCAACCCGACCGGCCCGATCAGCGGCACGCTCGGCAGCGCCGGCGAACTGGCCGGCTCGGGCCGCGGCGAAGCGAATGTCGATCGCCGCTCGGGCCGCGTGCATGGCAAGGGCAGCGCAGACGGCAAGGGCTCGGCGAACGGCAACGGCGATCTGCTCGGCCATGCCGTCGGCGGCAGCGCCAACGGCTCGGGCGGCGCCTCGGGAAGCGGCAGCCTCGACGCGCAGGCGGTCGGCACCGATTTCGTCGGCCAGACCGCGCAGGGCGCCACCGGCACGCTTCAGGGCACGGCCCAGAGCACCACATCGACCGTCACCGGGACGACCCGCGGTGCGGTCGGGACTGTCCGCGACCGGGCAGGCGGCACGCTGTCGAACGTCTCGGGCAGCACCAGCGCCGCCGGTTCGGCCGCGGGCAGCTTCCAGGGCGCGCTGGGTCAACTCGCCGCCGCGGGCAGCGGCGCGGCCAGCGGCAGCGGCATGTTCGCGGTCGAGCCCGGCATGGCGGTGACCGATGCGCGCGGCAAGGTGATCGGTTATGTGCAGGAACTGCGCCAGACCGGGCGCGGAGTCGTCGAGGCCGTCACGGTCGAGGTCGGCAACCGCGTCGCGACGCTTCCCGCCGCCAGCTTCGCGGGGTCGGGCGACGTGCTCGTCACCGGCATGACCAAGGGCCAGCTCAAGGACACCGCCCAGCAGCAGGAACAGACCGCGAGCCAGCCCGCGCCGCAAGCGAGCGAGCCCGCATCGCAGGGAAGCAACCGCGCCGAACGCGGCAACACCCGCGACCGCTGATTTCAGGGTCCCTCATCATCGCGAGCGGAGCGACGCCATCCTTGCGTCGCTCCGCTCGCTCGATTCGCGTCGCGCGAACCCGTCAGCTTGCCTTGGACGAACAGGTTCCGGCGACGGGTTTGCCCGCCATCACCTGCTGCGCGAACAGGCGCGAATCGGTGAAGGAGCGGTTGACCGTCCCCGAATGGTCGAGCCCCGGATAGACGTGCCATTCGATCGTCGAACCCGCGGCGCAGGCGCCATCGACGACCGTTTTCTGCATCGCCGCGGGCGTGTCGACATCCTCGGCGCCGGTGCCGATGAACACCGGCGTGGCGATATGCAGCGTCGGATAGCCGGCATAGGTCAGCATCGGCGCATAATGGTGCCAGAAGTCGGTCTTGAAGCTGTTGGCGCGGGTCAGTCCCGCCTCGACCACCGCATTGAACATACCGACCACGCAGGTGTCGGCGGCACGCTGGTAAAGCGGCATCGCGCGCTCGGTCAGCACCGCCGCGGGGTCGTAGCTGGGATCGATCTGCTGCGCCGCCGAAGCGATGTAGAGCAGATAGGCGATCAGCCGGTCGGGCTTGTCGCCGTCGCTGCGGCTCGTTTCCCCCGCTACGGCGAGGTTGGGCAGGCCGGTGGCGATCGTCCCGCGCAGATTGACGTCGGGTGCATAGTCCGCCGCATAGCCTGCGGTGGCGAAGGCCGCGCCGGCGCCCTGCGACTGGCCGACGAGCAGCACCTTGTTCGCGAGGCCGAAATCGCCGCCGAGCACCGCGCGCACCGAATCGAGCACCGAATAAGCCTCGACGCGGGTGTTCAGATAGGCGTGCGGTCCGGGTCCGCCCAACCCCTGATAATCGGTCGCGACGACGGCGTAGCCCTCACCCAGCCAATGATCGAGGTAAGTGCGGTCGCGCGCCGAACGCGCGTTGCGCGACGGCGCGCAATCGTCGCCGATGCCAACGGTGCCGTGCGCCCAGGCGATCAGCGGCCAGCCTCCCGCGGGCGGCGTGCCCTTGGGGATGAACAGCGCGCCGGTCACCGGCACCGCGCCGCTGCCGGTGACGCCGTCGGTCGAGCCGTAACGGATCGCAAAGGCCCGCGCCGCGCCGTCGAGACCGAACTCGAGCGCGAGCGGTGCGCTTTCGATCAGCGTTCCCGCCACGGGAGCCGGCGCCGCCTGCGCGGCGGGCACCTCTGCCGCCAGCGCCGGGGTTCCCGCCGCAAGGCCGAAGGCGGCGAGGACCGCCGCCGATCGCATCCATTTCGACATAGCTCTTCTCCTTTGGATTAACTCACTCCGTCATTGCGAGCGGAGCGAAGCAATCCAGGGCGGTCTAAGCCCACTCTGGATTGCCGCGCGGCTTCGCCGCTCGCAATGACGGGTTCTTCCAGCATCACGCCTTAGAAGCGCGCCGTCGCGGCGAGATAATAGGTGCGGCCGAGCACGTCATAGGTGCCCGCGTCGGTCTGGCCGAGCACCCCGCTGACCACCGGCGGCGTCTTGTCGAACAGATTGTTCACCCCGAAGCGCAGGCTGAAGCGCTCGGCCGGGTCGACGCGCAGCGAGAGGTCGAAATAGTCGTAGGCCTTGACCCCCGGCGTCGTGCTCGCGACGTTCGTGACCTTCGACGCGTCCATCATCGCGCCGATGTGCCGCCAGCGCACCAGCGCGCTCATGCTGTCGGTGCCGAAAGTGAAGGAGGTCGTCGAGCGCCAGCGCGGCAGCGTGGTTCCCGATCCGATCGTGCGGCCGAAATCCTGGAACGGCCCGCCGGGGAGATTCTGAATCTCGAACTTGTCGAGATAGTTGATCACCGACGAGATGCCGAAGCGCCCCGACCCGTCGCCGAGCCCGACATCGGCGAGCCGCACCGACCAGTCGAGCTGGACGTCGACCCCCGCGGTCTTGTAGCCGCCGAGGTTCAGATAGGGTTGCAGCGCGTTGGTGATGCCGCCCGAATTGACGTCGCGGCCGATCAGCGCGCAGAAGAAATTATTCGCGTCGTAACTCGGGTTGCTGCCGTCGGCGTTGAAGCATTTGTTGAGCGACACCGACACCGGGATCGTCGCGATCGCGTCGTCGATCGCGATGTTATAATAATCGACCGACGCGCGCAGGTTCGACAGCCACGGCGAGGCCGCGCGCGGCGACAGCACCGCGCCGACCGTCCAGGTATCGGCCTTTTCGGGCTTCAGATTGGCGTTGCCCGACAGGAAGGCCGCGACCTGCGTGACGTTGTTGACATAGGAGTCGGCGAGCACATCGGGCATCCCCTGCGCGACGCAGATCGCACGCACCTGCGCCGCGTTGGCGCCTTTGCGGAACGTGCTGCGGATGTCGCACGGATCGCCGGCGCCGTTGGTGACCGAACCGATGGTGGGGAAGAGGCCGGTGGTCGCGGTATAAAGCTCGCCGACGTTCGGCGCGCGGATCGCGCGCTGATAGCCGCCGCGCAAGCGCACGCCGCTCACCACGGTCCAGTCGACATCGACCTTGTAGGTCGAAACCCCGCCGCTCTGCTTATAGTCGGAATAGCGATAGGCCGCGTCGATGGTGAGGTCCTGAATCAGCGGAATGTCGTGGAGCAGCGGGATCAACAGCTCGGCATAGGCTTCCTTCGCACTCGTCGAGCCCGCGGTCGGCGAGGTGCGCGCGATCGCGACGATATTGCCGGTGACCTGCTCGGGATCGGGGGTGAAGGCGAAGGTGTTGCGACGATAGCCGACGCCCGCCGCGAAGCGCAGTTCGCCCGCGGGAAGCTGCGCGATGCCGCCCTGCAGGTTGAGCTCGACGACGTCCTGCTTTGTCTCGGTGCGGTTGCGCGTCACGCCGCTGATGAAGGCGACGCATTCGGGCGAGTTGGTGACCGCGAACGGATTATAGCCGCCCGAACAGATCGACGCGCCGCCGTCGGCGGCCGACGCCAATTGCTGCACCTTGCTGGTGAAGACCGAGCCGTAGGAGATGTCGTCGACGATGCTCTTGCCCGTCGAGCCATAGAGCTCCCAGGTGACGCCGCTGGCGCCGAACTTGCCCGAGGCGCCGCCGAGGACCTGCCACGTCGTCGCCTTGTGATCGACGCTGCGCGGCCCCGCCTCGCTGTAGCGCTTGGTCACGACGACCGGCGCGGCCGGATTGGCGCGCGAATCGAGAATGGGGTCCAGCGCGGCCGGAATGAAGGGGTTCGAGCGTGGAACGCGAATCGTCCACAGCCCGGCGTTCGGGGCGGGGTCCTGGATCGTCGTCGAGGTATAGTCGGTATAAAGCCCCTGGACGAACAGCTTGATATTGTCGCTCGCCTCGAAGGTCGCGCGGCCGAAGGTCGAAATGCGCTCGAGCGGGATCTGCGTATAGGTCGTCGACGGCACCTGCAGCAGCGCCTGCCCGTTGTTGTAGAGATAGGGCTGATTGTCGCGATAGTTGTAGACGCCGCGCCCGTTGGCGAAGAGCGTGCCGTCCGAATTGACGCCGATCCCGGATGAAGGGATCACCGATCCCGGCGCAATGCCGTAGGCGGCAAAGGCTTCGTCGAGCTTTTTCTGGCTGGCGGGGTTGGCGCCGGGGGTGAAGATGCCGAACGGGATCGTCCCCGACACGCCCTGATTGCGGCGGAAGAAGGCACGGTTGTTGATGCCCACCGCGTCGCGGTCGGTATAGGCCGCGCCGACGATGATCCGGCCGCGGCCGTCGGCGAAGCGCGTGCCCGCGCCGATCGAAATCTCGCGAATGCCGCCGTCACCGCGCTCGGTCAGCGTGTTCTGGCCCGAAATCTCGATGCCGTCGAGGTCGCGCACCTTGAAGTTGACGACGCCCGAGATGGCGTCGGAGCCATAGACCGCCGAGGCGCCGCCGCTGATGATCTCGGTCCCGCCGACGAGGATCGAGGGGATGGTGTTGATGTCGATGACCTGGCTGGAATTTGACGGCTGCAGGCGGCGGCCGTCGAGCAGCACGAGGTTGCGCTGCGGGCCGAGGCCGCGCAGGTTGAGCGTCGCCTGTCCGGTCGCGTTGAGGTCGTTCGAGAAGGCGGTCGACCCGGCGGAGAATTGCGGAAGCTGGTTGAGCGCGCCTTCCAGCGTCGCCTGCCCCGTCGCCGCGACGGCGTCGGCGCCCAGCGTGACGATCGGGCTCGCGGCCTCGAAATCGCGGCGCGCGATGCGCGAGCCGGTGACGACGATTTCGCTCGCGCCCGCATCGGCCGCCGTCTCGGCGGCGGCAGGCTCGTCCTGCGCGAAGGCGGGGGTGCCGGCGAGCGCGAGAGCCGACGCCGAAATCACGAGCAACACTTTGCGATTATCCAACATATCGAGAGCCCTTCCCTGTCTGCCTGCCGCGGCGATGCGAGGGCTTGATCGCCCCTTCGTCATTATCTGTCGCTGCCGCGAACAATTTCGATACAAATATGCATCGAAATGAAGTCTTGGCGCAAAATCGATACGCATGTCAATCCCCCGGCACGGCCGGCAACGACGGCGTTGGCGGCGGGAATGGCGCGAAACCCTTGACCCCGCACAAAATATCGATACAATCATGTATCGATATTATTCATTCGCCTGGGGCAGCGCGATCGGGCATTGCGGGTGCGGGACAGATGGAAGTCACGGCAGTGGGCGACAGGGACACGACGGCGGGGCGGCCGCGGCAGGCGGAGCTCGACGACCGGATCAAGCAAAGCGCCGTCGCCATATTGGGCGCCCACGGCTTCGCAGGCCTGTCGATCAATCGCATCTGCCAGCACGCCGGCATTCCCCGCCCGACCTTCTATCGCCGCTGGCCCTCGGCGGTCGCGGCGCTCGTCGACGCCTTCAACGACCGCTTCGACGATGCGCTGCTTGCCGATAGCGGCGACGCTGCCGCCGACCTGCTGGCTTTCGCGATCGCCGTCCGCAACCGCTACGACGACCCGGTCGTCGGCACCTGCCTGCCCGCCATCTACGAGGCACGGCGGGTCGCGCCCGACCTCATCGCCCCGATCATCGACGCGCAGCGCCAGCGGCGCAAAGCCAATGTCGCGACGCTGACCCGCGCGCTCGGCGAACAGGGCATCACTCCCGTCCTGTCATCCTTTGAAATCAATTTCGCGATCGCCGCCGCGATCGACCAGGGCTATCTCGCCCGCCGTCCGGTCGCCGACGATTTCCTGCACCGCCTGGTCACCGCGCTCCTGCGCTGACCCGGCCTGTCCCTTTCCGTTCGAACCGTGGAGACTGCCCGATGCGCAAGATATTGCTGACCCTGACCGCCGGCCTGACGGCGCTGCCCGCCCTTGCCCAGACCGCACCGGCGGCCCCGGCCGCGCCCGGCTTCGACGCTGCCGCCGCGCTCGCCCGGATCGACGCGACGATCGACAAGCAATATCCGCACCTCGACGCGCTCTACAAGGATCTCCACGCGCATCCCGAGGTCGGCTTTCAGGAGGTGCGCACCGCCGCGATCCTTGCGGCCGAGATGCGCAAGCTCGGCTTCACCGTCACCGAAAAGGTCGGCAAGACCGGCATCGTCGCGATCCTCAAGAACGGCGAGGGCCCGACCCTGCTCGTCCGCGCCGAGATGGACGCGCTGCCGATGGAGGAGAAGACCGGCCTCCCCTATGCCAGCCGCGCGCAGCAGACCGTCGACGGCAAGCTGAGCTTCGTCGACCATAGCTGCGGCCACGACAGCCATATGGCGTGGTGGGTCGGCGCCGCCGCGGCGCTCGCGGCGATGAAGGACCAGTGGCACGGCACGCTGATGTTCATCGGCCAGCCGTCGGAGGAGACTGTCAGCGGCGCGAAGGCGATGATCGCCGACGGGCTCTTCACCCGCTGGCCCAAGCCCGATTTCGGTTTTGCCGCGCACGTCGCGCCGATGCCGGTCGGCACGGTGATGGTGAAGGACGGCGTCGTCAGCTCGGCGTCGGACGCGATCGACATCACCTTCAACGGCGTCGGCGCGCACGGCTCGATGCCCGACAAGAGCATCGACCCGGTGATGATGGGCAGCCGCTTCGTCACCGACGTCCAGTCGATCATCAGCCGCGAAAAGGACCCCAAGGCGTTCGGCGTCGTCACCGTCGGCGCCTTCACCGCGGGCACGGTCAACAACATCATCCCCGACCATGCCGACCTCAAGCTGACGCTGCGCTCGCACGACGATGCGACGCGCAAGCTGCTGGTCGAGGGCGTCGAGCGCACCGCGCGCGCGGTCGCGGCGATGGCGCACGCGCCCGAGCCGACGATCACCCAGCCGACGGGCACCAACGCGGTCCACAACGACGCCGCGCTGTCGGCACGGTCGGCGGCGATGCTGAAGACGGTCTTCGGCAAGGATGTGCAATTCGTCCCCGCCAGCGAATCGGGCGGCACCGCGAGCGAGGATTATTCGGTCTTCATCGACGAAGGCGTGCCGTCGGTCTTCTTCGCGATCGGCGGCTACGACCCGGCGACGATCGCGCGCTACAAGGCCGAGGGAAAGCCGCTTCCGGTCAATCACTCGCCCTATTTCGCGCCGGTTCCCGAACCGACGATCAAGCGCGGCGCGCAGACGCTGGCGCTGTCGGCGATGATGGTGCTGGGGAACGGCGCGGGGGCGAAATAGCGCCCCGCCGCCATCGCCGGGCCTCCGCCGCTGATTGTCCGGGTGAAGTCTTGGATGCCCCGCGAGGATTCGAACCTCGATAGACGGAATCAGAATCCGTAGTCTTACCATTAGACGACGGGGCAATGAGGCGGGCGCAATATGATTGCGCGGCGCGCCTGTCAAGGCCGCTGCGCCCCCATGCAACAGCCCGCTTGCTCTGGCGCATTTCGCCGCTAGCATCATCCCCAAGAAAAAGGGGCCGCGTCCCGGCGCAGGCGCCCGATCATGGAGGTGGACTGATGCGTCATGTCGCGATCGTCGGGTCGGGTCCGGCGGGCTATTATACCGCCGAAGCCTTGCAAAAGGCCGAGGATATCGCAATCGACGTCATCGACCGGCTGCCCGTCCCCTATGGCCTGATCCGCACCGGGGTCGCCCCCGATCATCAGTCGATCAAGGCGGTGTCGCGCCGCTACGAAGGCGTCGCGCTCACCGACAATGTCCGCTTCGTCGGCCATGTCTCGGTCGGCGGCGACATCGGCATCGACGAGCTCACCGGGCTGTACGACGCGGTTGTGCTCGCGACCGGCGCGCCGCACGACCGGCCGCTCGACATCCCCGGCGCCGACCGGCCGGGGGTGATCGGCAGCGCCGCCTTCGTCGGCTGGTACAACGGCCATCCCGATTTCGCTACGCTCGACCCGCCGCTCGACGCGCCGGGCGTGGTGGTGATCGGCAACGGCAACGTCGCGCTCGACGTTGCGCGCATCCTCGCCAAGACCCCGGCCGAATTCGCGGGCAGCGACATCGTCGCCCACGCGCGCGACGCGCTGTCGGCGAGCGCGGTGCGCGAGATCCACATCCTCGGCCGCCGCGGCCCGCACCAGATCGCGATGACCCCCAAGGAGCTCGGCGAGCTCGGCCATCTCGAACGCGCAAGCCCGCGCGTCGACCCCGCCGACCTGCCGCCCGAGGGCGACGACGCGATGCTCGAGCCGGGGATGCGCAAGTCGGTGACGCATCTGCGCGGTTTCGCCGCGAACCCGGTCGCCAAGCCGGTGACGATCGACTTCGACTTCTTCGCCATGCCGGTCGCAATCGAGGGCGCCGCAAGCGGGGACGGCCGGGTCCAGCGCGTCATCGTCGAAAAGACCGAGCTCGACGCAGATCTCCGCAGCCACGGCACGGGGGAGACCTATGCGATCGAGGCGGGGCTGGTCGTGAGCTGCATCGGCTATCAGACCCCGCCGATCCCCGGCGTCCCCTATGAGCATGGCCGCGGCCGCTTCGCGAGCGACGAGGGGCGCATCCTGCCCGGCCTCTACGCGGTCGGCTGGGCGCGGCGCGGGCCGTCGGGGACGATCGGCACCAACAAGCCCGACGGCGCGCGGATCGCCGAACTGGTGCTGGAGGATATTGGCCGCGGCGCCGGCAAGGCGGGGCGCGCGGGGCTCGACGCGCTGCTCGCGAGCCGCGGCGTCGCGCCGGTCACCTTCCGCGACTGGCGCCGGATCGAGGCGGCCGAGGTCGCCGCCGCGATCGACGGCAACCCGCGCGAGAAATTCACCAGCGTCGAGGCGATGCTCGCCGCGATCGGGCGGTGACGCCGCGCGCCGCCGGCTTTTGGCGCAGCGCGCTGCGCTGGTTGCTGACGCTCGCCTATGCCTATGCGGGCTATCGCCACCTGACCACCCCCGCGCCGTTCGTCGCGATCACCCCGCCGTGGGTGCCGCAGCCCGCGTTCGTCGTCGCCGCTACCGGGGTCGCCGAACTGGCGGGCGCGCTGGGGCTGATGATCCCGCGGACGCGCAAGGCGGCGGGCTGGGGGCTCGCGCTCTATGCACTCTGCGTCTGGCCCGCGAATTTCCACCACGCCTTCGCGCATGTCGCGATCGGCGGCACGACGCTCGGCTGGGGATATCACGCCCCGCGCCTCGCCGCGCAGCCGCTGATCATCTGGTGGGCGCTATGGGCGAGCGGCGCGATCGATTGGCCGTTCGGAACGAAAGAAAAAACCTAGAGCGGCGAGCCTCAAATGGACACACCGCCCCGTTCGTGTCGAGCGAAGTCGAGACACCCATCGCTGTAGCGCTGCCCCGATGGGTGTCTCGAC
>NZ_JAOZVW010000126.1:3257-31312 GCF_025869345.1 Sphingopyxis sp. | reverse complement strand
GCGGTTTACGCACACTCTGGATTGCTTCGCTGCGCTCGCAATGACGCGGTGTACTCCGCCCCCAAATGGGTTCGGCACCGGCCCCCTGCTCCGGGCCGCCGATGTGGGGACGGACGGCCGGGAAACAGGGAGCCGGTGCCGATTTCAGCGGCGCCGAAAACTGGTGGGGTAGTCGTCAGGCGGCCTGCTGCTGAACTCCATATTTGCGCATCTTCTCGATCAGCGTCGTCCGCTTGAGCGTCAGCAGGCGCGCGGCTTCGGAGATGATCCCGTCGGCGAGATCGAGGGCGTTGTGAATCTGTTCGAGCTCGATCGTCTCGATCTCGCGCTTGAGGTCGATCGGGCGGCCGGGTGCCGGCATCTTGGCGGGATGCGCGGCGAGATGATCCTCGTCGTCGGCAGACACCATGGCGGGGCTGTGCGAGGCGACCGGGCGCAGAACGGGCACGGCGGTGGGATTGAGGAGGATCGTGACATCCTCTGCGCTCAGCGTCTCGCCGCCGTGGAGCACGCTCGCGCGCTCGACGAAGTTGCGAAGCTCGCGGACGTTGCCCGGCCATTGGTGCTGCATCAGCACGGCAAGCGCGCCTTCGTCATAGCGGCACTTGGCGTCGGCAGGCATCTTGCGCTGGAAATGGCGGATCAGCGCCGGAATATCCTCGACGCGGGCGGCAAGGGCCGGCACCTGGATGACGACGACGCCGAGGCGGAAGAACAGATCCTCGCGGAACTTGCCGTCGGCGATCGCGTCGCCCAGATCCTGGTGCGTCGCGGAAATCAGGCGGATGTCGACGGGGCGGACCTCGCTGCTGCCGACGCGGACGATCGTCCGGTCCTCGAGCACGCGGAGCAGCTTGACCTGCATGTCGAAGCGCATGTCGCCGATTTCGTCGAGAAACAGGGTGCCGCCGTCGCTCGCCTCGAAATGGCCGATGCGGCGGGCATGGGCGCCGGTGAAGCTGCCCTTTTCATGGCCGAAGAGTTCGGATTCGATGAGGTCGCTGGGAATGGCGCCGCAGTTGATCGCGGTGAAGGCGTTGTCGGCGCGCACGCCTTCGTCGTGGATGGCGCGGGCGACGAGTTCCTTGCCCGAGCCCGACGGGCCGCAGAGCAGCACCGACGCATTCGAACGGGCCACCCGCCGGATCATTTCGCGCAGCCGCTCCACCGCCGGGCTGTGCCCGATGATCAGCGTCTCAAGCGCCGACGGCGCCGCCCCCTTGTTCTGCCCCACGGTCATTTTCGTCTCCACCGCGCCCCCCAATCGGCGCTTTCGATGGAGGGAGAGATTGAGGAAAATGGTAAACGAAAGATTATCCAAAGGATCACAACTCCTTGAAATCAAAGAGTTATTACCAATATGGCGATAATGGCCGCGCAATCGCGTCGTTAAGGTTTTGGAATGCCGCCAAATTGGCGCTAATTCTCATCCCCCATCCGCCAGCCGAGCGTGATCGAGATGCGGCGGTTGCGCGGATCGAATCGATCGACGGGGTTATAGGGCTCGCGATCGGCGACCCCTTCGATGCGCGCATAGCGTTCTCCGGCAACGCCGCGATACTCGAGAAAGTTCCGCACGACTTCGGCGCGGTCCACCGACAGGCGCCAATTGTTCATCCCCGCCTTCGCCGACCAGGGCGCGGCATCGGTGTGGCCGCGGATCATCAGCCGGTTCGGCGTCTCGGCGATCGGCCCCGCGATTTCGCTGAACAGTTTCGCGCCCGCGGGGGTGAGCTGGCTGGTGCCCATCACGAACATCGAGAAGTCGGCGTCGTCGACGACGTCGATCCGCATCCCCTCGGTCGTGACGGTGAAGCGCAGGTTGCGCGCGAGCCGCTTGAGCTCGCCCTTCTTCTGCACCCGCTCCATCATCGACTTTGCGACCTGCGCGAATTTTTCCTTCTCGTGCTCGCGGCCCGCGGCCTCCTTCGGTCCGCCGACGGCGTCCTTGGGGATGGTGAGCGAGCGGGTGCCGGTCTGCCCCGCGCGGTGCGGATAATTGTCGGCGGAGACGATCGAATCGCCGCCGAACAGACTGGCGCCGCCGGCGCTCTCCTGCTTCGTCCGCACGATCGTCGGCGCGAAATAGTCGGCGAGCGCCTTGCGCTGCTTTTCGGTGGTCGCGCCGAGCAGCCACATCAGCAGGAAGAAGGCCATCATCGCGGTCACGAAGTCGGCATAGGCGACCTTCCAGGCGCCGCCGTGATGGCCGCCATGCGCTTCCTCGATCACCTTCTTGACGATGATCGGCCGAACAAGATTGGGACGCGCAGCCATTTAGCGTCCTCTCATGCCGTCGAAGACCTCGGCGAAGCTCGGCTGGTTCAGATGGTCGACCCCCGAGCGCGCGGCTTCGATGACGAGCGGCTGCGGATGGCCGTGGAGCGAGGCGATGATGAGTTGCTTCACCGTGTGATAGATGGCGGCGTCGCTTTCGATCACCGTCTTCGCGCGCGCCGCGAACGGCCCGACGAGGCCATAGGCGAGGAGCACGCCGAGGAAGGTGCCGACGAGCGCCGAGCCGATCATCGCGCCCAGGATCTCGGGCGGCTTGTCGATCGAGCCCATCGTTTTCACGACGCCGAGCACCGCGGCGACGATGCCGAGAGCCGGAAGCGCGTCGGCGAGGCTCTGGAGCCCTTCGGCGGGCTTCAGCGCGTGGTGGCGATGGTTTTTCAGCGCATTGTCCATGACGTCCTCGACCGCGTGGGGGTCGAGCGTCCCCGACGAGACGACGACGAGGCGCAGCGTATCGCAGATCAGGTGGACGAGCGTGTCGTCCTTCAAAAGCTTGGGATATTGCTGAAAGATCGGCGAGCTTTTCGGCTCCTCGATATGCGGTTCGACCGCGACCGGCCCCTCGGTGCGCATCATCTTCATCAGCGTCGAGACGAGCAGGATACAGTCGAGATAATCCTGCTTCTTGTAGGCAGGGCCTTTGAACACCTTGCCGAGCCCGCCCGCGAGCGCTTTCAGGTCGGCGCCCGAATTGCCGATGATCAGCGAGCCGACCGCGGCGCCGCCGATGATCAGCATTTCATGCGGAAGCGCGTGGAGCACCGGGGTCAGATTGCCGCCGGTGAACGCAAACCCCCCGAACACCAGCAGGATCAGAACGACGATGCCGATTACGGGAAACATGCGCGGGCAACTCCATTGGGGGCGAACCCCCGGAAAAATTCAAAGGACGTCTTTATGCTTAACGGCAGCGCGCCGCCGAAGTTGAGCGCGTCAGGTCAAAAGATCGAACAAAGTCTGCCGGTTGATCTTGGCAAAGGCCGCCTGTGCGGCGCTGAGCGTCAGATCCTGGGCATTCAGCTCAGCGATCGCCGTTTCGAGGTCGGTTTCCTCGATCGACTGGCGCTCGTCGGCGATCTCGATCCCGCGCGCCGACAGCGATTCGCCGATGCGTTCGAGCCGGCCGGCCGACAGGCCGAGCGCGGCATTCTGGTCGGCGACATGGCCGATCGCGGCGGTGATGGTGGTCAGCGCGGCGTTCATGCCGGGCTTGTCGCCCGCCGTGATCGCGCTCGCGGCGTCGCGCAGGCTGGTCGACAGCGAATTGCCCCCGACGACGAAAGCGGTCGCCGCCGACGGCACCGGCGCGAAGGCGACGTCCGAATCGAAGCGGACGACGCGGGCGTTGCCGGCGGCGAACAGCGGCTCGCCATTCGCGTCGCGCGTCGCCGCGAAAGCGTCGATCTCGTCGGCCAGTGCGCCCAGTTCGGCGGCGATCGTCGCGCGGTCGCTCGGGCTCGCGGTGTCGCTCGCCGCCGACAGCGTCAGCTCGTTCGCGCGCGCCAGCAGCTCGCTCACCGACTTGAGCACGCCATCGGCCTGCGCGGTCTGCGCGGTGGCCGATTTGATATTCGCCTGCCAGCTCGTCATGCTCGCCTGCGTCGTGCCGATCGTCAGCACGCGGCGCGCGGCGACGGGGTCGTCCGACATGCGTTGCATCCTGAGGCCGGTCGAAATCTGGATCTGCGTGCGTTCGAGCGCATCGGCGAGCCTGGACTGGCGCGCGATCTCGCGCGTCATGCGATTGCCCACGGCGTTAATCATCTCTCCGGCCCTCCTACAGCGAGCTGAGCAGCGTCTGCATCGTTTCGCGCGCGACCTGGATCGTGCGCGCCGCCGCCGAATAGGCCTGCTGGAAACGCAGCAGCTCGGCGGCTTCATTGTCGAGATTGACCTCGCTCACCGAATCGCGCGAGGCGGCGGCGCCGTCCGCGCGCGTCGTCGCGGCGGCGTCCTGCGCGCGCGCCGAGGCCGTCGTCTGCGCCTGCGTTGCGATATGGCCCGACCAGGCCGCCTCGGGATCGTTCGCGCCGCGCATCGCGCCGAGCGCCAGCATATTGCCGTTACCGCTCGTCGTGTCGGCGGCGGCGACCTGGCTCGCGGTCAGCGGCGTCGCGGTCAGAGTCGCGGCCGTGGTACCGGTGAAGAGCGGCTGGCCGGCGTTGCCGTCGGCATCGATACCCGCCTGATGCGCGGCATTGAGCTCGCCCGCGAACTGCGTCGCCATCGTGTCGAGCCCGGCG
This sequence comes from Sphingopyxis sp., assembly GCF_025869345.1. Classification (GTDB taxonomy): domain Bacteria; phylum Pseudomonadota; class Alphaproteobacteria; order Sphingomonadales; family Sphingomonadaceae; genus Sphingopyxis. The sequence continues at coordinate 26,771 of NZ_JAOZVW010000126.1, read as the reverse complement.
CGCTGGTCGGCGATATGGTTCGCCGCCTCGGCAAAACCGGCAAGCGAACCCGTCGCGTTGGGAAAAGGCGATCCGCCGATCGTATAGGCGATGCGGCCGTCGGCCGCAGCGGTCATCGCGATCGGCGTCACCACGCCGCCGCCCACGAGCAGGTCGCCGCTTCCGGTCGCACGCACCGTCACCGCGCCATGCGCGTCGAAGGTCGCGCTGACCCCCGCCTGCGACGACAATTGGTCGAGCAGCCGGTCGCGTTCGTCCATCAGCGCCGCCTGGTTGGTCGACCCGTCGCGCGCCTTGCGCAGGCCGACGTTGATCTGTTCGAGCGCGTTCAGGTTGGTGTTGAACTGCGACACCTCGGCCGTGCCCGCGGCCGACACGCCGTCCGACAGGCTCGACAGGCGGTTCGCGGCGGTCTGAAAGCCCGCGGCGACATCGCTCGCGGCTTGAAGGAATTGCGCGCGCAGCGTCGGGTTCGACGGATCGGCGGTGAGCTGGTCGGCGGTCGTGTAGAGCGTGGTCAGCGCGGTCTTGATGCCGTTGCTGTCGTCGCTGAGCGCGCTTTCGACGCGGTTCATCCAGTCGAGCTTGGCCGCCGCGCGTTCGGAATCGCCCGACGAGATGCGCGCATCGTTGATCAGCCACTGGTCGACCGAGCGCACGACGCCCTTGATATCGACGCCGCCCGGGGTCGTGCTGCCGCGATAGAGCACCATGTTGGTGCCCGCCGGCACTTCGGCAAGGTCGAGCCGGCGCCGCGCATAGCCCGGCGTCTGTGCGTTGGCGATATTGTCGCCGACGGTCGACAGCGCCTTCGAATAGGCGCGCAGGCCGGTGTAGCCGATGCTGAGAAGATCGCTCACTGGAGGCCCCCTCCGCCCGCGGCCATGGCGCGGCCCTTGAGCTGCGCCTCGACCATGTCGGCGATGCCGAACTGGCGGAGCGCGGCCATCGAATCCGCGGTCTTGGCATCGGCCATTTCGCGGAAATTGTCGGTCGCGCTCGACCCGAAGATGTCGTCGCCGAGCTTCGCCTGGCGCATCGAGCTCATCAGCTGGCGGAGGATCACCGCCTCGAAGGCCTCGGCCGCCTTGCGCAGGCCGCCGTCGCCGCTCCCGCCCCCGGCCGCGGCGGGCGCGGGGGTCGAAGCGTAGGAAGAGGAGATGGGCATCGTCATATGATCACCAGTTCCGCTGTCAGCGCGCCGGCCTGGCTCAGCGCTTCGAGGATGGCGACGAGGTCGCCGGGGGGAACGCCCATGCGATTGATCGCATCGACGAGCTCGGAAAGCGATGCGGTGGATTTCACCATCATCATCGGACGATAATCCTGGTCGACGCTGATATCGCTCGACTGCTCGACCGCGGTTTCGCCGCGGCTGAACGGCGCGGGCTGCACGACCATCGGCGATTCCTTGATCGAAACGGTCAGCTTGCCCTGCGACACCGCCGCGGTGCCGACGCGGACCGCGCCGTTGATCACGACCGTGCCGGTGCGCGCGTTGACGATCACCCGCGCCGGCGGCTCGGAGCGGACGACATCGAGATTCTCGATCCGCGACATCAGCCGCATCCGTTCGTCGTTGCCGCCATCCGCACGGATCGCGATGCTGGCGCCGTCGATCATCACCGCCGAACCCGGCAGCGCCTGGTTGATCGCGTCGGTGACGCGCTTGGCGTTGGTCGCGTCGAACTGGTGGAGGTTGAAGGTCAGCCGGTCGCTGGCGGCAAAACCCGTGTCGACCGCGCGCTCGACCGTCGCGCCGCCGGCGATCCGGCCGCTCGACGGGACATTGACCGTCAGCTTCGACCCGTCGGCGGCATCGACGCCGAGGCCGCCGATGACGAGATTGCCCTGCACCATCGCATAAATCTGTCCATCGGCGCCATAGAGCGGGGCGAGCACCAATGTGCCGCCGCGCAGGCTCTTCGATTTGCCGATCGCCGAAACCGTGACGTCGAGGCGCTGGCCGGGCTTGGCGAAGGGCGGCAGCTCGGCCGTGATCATCACCGCCGCGGCGTTCTTGAGCGCCGGGTTGACCCCCGGCGGCAGCGTGAGGCCGAAGCGCGAGACCGCGCCCTTCATCCCCAGCGTCGAATAGTCGAGGCTGTCGTCGCCCGTCCCCGCCAGGCCGACGACGATGCCGTAGCCGGTGAGCTGGTTCGCGCGCAGTCCCTGGAACTGGCCCATATCCTTGATCCGCTCGGCCTGCGCCGGGGCGGCGAAGACGAGGCTCGTCAGAAACAGAGCGATCAGGGCGATGAGGGTTGGACGCTGGGTCACTTTTCTGTCCTCTTTAGAACGGGCTGATGATCGAGAAGAAACGTTGCAGCCAGCCCTGCTTGCTGGCGCGTGCGATCTCGCCCTTGCCGACGTAGCGGATGTGGGCGTTGGCGACGCGGGTCGACAGGATGCGGTTGTCGGGGCCGATGTCGATCGCGCGGACGATGCCCGAGATCTGGACGCGTTCGTCGCCGCGATTGAGCGTCAGCAATTTCTCGCCCTTCACCAGCATCGTGCCGTTCGGATAGACTTCGGCGATCGTCACGCTGACCTCGCCCGACAGCGCGTTCGACTGCGAGGCGTCGCCCTTGCCCTTGAACTGCTGGCCGCCGCCCATCGCGACATCGCTGGGGTTGAACAGCGACAGCGGGCCGGTCGCGGGCGGGGTCAGGCCGATATTGCCGTCGCGCTGCGTCTGCGCGGCATTGCTTTTGGTCGCGGCGGTGCGTTCGACGAGCTGGATCGTGATGATGTCGCCGACCGCCCCCGCGCGTCCGCCCGAGGTCAGCGGCACATAGCCGCCCTGGAAGATCGCGCCGTTGGCCGGCGGCGCCGGCGGCGGTGCCGGCATCGTCACCGCAAAGGCGTCGGGCGCGACCTTGTCCTTCGCGAGCGCCGGAGCGGGCGCGAGGACAAGCGCGATCAGCGCCAGCTTAAAGGGTCTGCGAGGCATTTTTCATCATCTCGTCGGTGGCCGAGATCATCTTCGAATTGACCTCATAGGCGCGCTGCGTCTCGATCATGTCGACGAGTTCCTCGACGACATTGACGTTCGATCCCTCGAGCATCCCGCCACGCAAGCTGCCGCGCCCCTCCTCGCCGGCGCCGCCGACCTGCGGCGCGCCCGAAGCGGGGGTTTCGACGAGCAGATTGTTGCCGATTGCCTGCAGGCCCGCCGGGTTGGCGAAGCGCGCAAGCTCGATACGGCCGAGTTCGGTGAGCGTGCCGTCGGGGCTGCTCGCCGACACGGTGCCGTCGGCGCCGACCGAGATATTGGTCGCATCCTCGGCGATCTGGATCTGCGGCTGCACCGGCTTGCCGTCCGACGTCACGAGGACGCCCTCGGGCGAGCGGCCGAAATTGCCGGCGCGGGTGTAGCCGATGCGCCCGTCGGGCATCTGGACCTGAAAATAGCCGGCACCGTCGATCGCGACGTCGAGGCCGTTGCCGGTCGTCGCGAAGGTGCCCTGCGTATCGATCCGCGCGGTGCCGCTGAGCGCGACGCCGGTGCCCAGGTTGAGCCCGGTCGCATAGCGATTTTCCGCCGTCGACTGCGCGCCCGGCGGAGTCATCATCTGATAGCTCAGCGTCTCGAAGCTCGCGCGGTCGCGCTTGAAGCCGGTGGTGTTGACGTTGGCGAGGTTGTTCGCGATCACCTGCATCCGGAAGCTCTGGGCATCCAGACCGGTGCGGGCGACGTGCAAGGCTCCGAAGCTCATTTCAAATTCTCCTTATCGGGGCAACTGCATCAGATTGGCCGTCGCGCTGTCCATGTCGCGCGCGTCGGTGATCATCTTCAATTGCGTGTCCCAGCTGCGGCTCGCCTCGATCATCTCGACGAGCGCGCTCGTGGCGGCGACGTTCGATCCCTCGATCGAACGGGTAACGAGGCGCGCCTCGGGGTCGTCGGGAAGGATTCCGCCGCCCTTGACGCGGAACAGCCCGTCGATCCCCTTGGCGATCTCCGACCCCGCGGGGGTCGCGAGGCGCAGCCGGTCGACCTCCTGCGGGCTCTGCGGATCGCCGCCGGCCGGAACGACCCAGACGCGCCCTTCGGCGTCGATGCTGATCGAATCGGCGGGCGGGATCGTTACCGGACCCTGGCTGCCCTGGACCGGGCTGCCGTCGCCGGTAGTCAGGAGGCCGCTCGACGACACTTGCAGGTCGCCGCGCCGCGTATAGGCTTCGCTGCCGTCCTTCGCCTGAACGACGAGCAGCGCGTCGCCTTGCACCGCGACGTCGAGGTCGCGGCCGGTTTCGACGACGGTGCCCGCCTTCATGTCGGCGCCGAGCACCTCTTCCGAGGCGACCGCGCGCGTGTCGAAACCGCTGCCCTGCAGCCAGAGCGTCTGGGCTTCGGCCATGTCGGCGCGAAAGCCGGGCGTCTGCGCGTTGGCGAGGTTGTTCGCGATCGCCGTCTGCCGGGCCATGCTGCCCCGCATCGCGGTGAGGCTGGTGTAGATGAGGCGGTCCATCTGGAAACTCCCGGCAGGCGGTTAGTCGCGCGTCTTAGGTGCGCATGTTGATGATCGTCTGGGTCAGCGTCGACGCGCCCTCGATCGCCTTGGCATTGGCCTGGAAATTGCGCTGCGCGCCGATCAGCATCACCAGCTCCTCGGTGATGTCGACGTTCGAGCGTTCGAGCGTGCCCGATCGGATCGTGCCCATCGGACCGTTGGTCGCGGCGTCGATCGTCGGGTCGCCGCTTTCGCCGCTCGACTGCCAGTGCGCGTCGCCGATCGGGCGCAGCCCCTCCATCGCGGGGAACGTCGCCATCGCGATCTTGCCGAGCACCTGATCCTCGCCATTGGCGTAGGTCGCGGTGACGAGGCCGTCGAGATCGACCGACACGTTGATCAACGACGCCGTCGGATCGCCCGGCGCGCCGTCAGGCAGCACGAAATCCGACATGCCGCCGAGCGTGCGGTCGGTGACGTTGCCGTTGGCATCGACGGGCAGGAGCTGGAGCTTCTGCCCCGTCGAATCGACGACCGTGCCGTCGGGCAGCGGCGAAAAGGCGCCGTTGCGGGTATAGGTGACCTGGTTGCGCGGCGGCTCGCCCTTGACGACGAACAGTCCCTCGCCGACGATCGCGAGGTCGAGCGTCTTTTCGCTCGTCTCGTAACTGCCTTGCGTGAACTGCTGCGCGATGCCGATCAGGCGCTGGCCCTGGCCCGCGACGGTCTTCGACGACTGCGTCGGCGACGAGGCGAAGATGTCGCCGAAGCTCGCCTTGCTGCGCTTGAAGCCGATCGAATTGGCGTTGGCGATATTGTTCGAGATGACCGACATGTCGGTCTGGGCGCCCTTGAGGCCCGAAAGAGACGTATAAAACGACATGAGATTATCCTTCCTGCGTGGTGATCGGGGTCGCCGCCGGCGTGGCGGCCTTGATGTCCTTGAGCAGCGCGGTCTGCGCGGTGAGCTGCTCCGAAATCTTCTGAAGCGTGCTGTTGGTCTCGCTGACCCCGGCGAGGCTGGAGAATTGCGCCATCTGCGCAACCATCTGCTGGTTATCGACCGGGTTGAACGGGTCCTGCTGCGACAGCTGCGCGGTCATCAGACGCAGAAAGTCGGTCTGATCGAGCTGCTGTCCCTTGAGCTGGGTCGGCGAATAGCTCTGATATTGCGAAGCGATGGAATCGACGGCCATGATTATTGTCCCAACCGCAGCGTTTCGTTGATCAGGCCCTTTGCGGTCTCGAGAACCTGAACATTATTCTGATACTGGCGAGCGGTCTCGACCATCTCGACCAGTTCGGCGGCGCTATCGACCGCGGCCTCCCACACATTGCCGTCCTTGTCGGCAAGCGGGTTCGACGGGTCGTGACGTTTGGTCGGCGCCATCTTGCTCGACGTGACCTGGTCGACCTGGACCGTCGCGCGGCCATGGTCGTCCATCACGGTGCGGAAGACGGGCTTCAGCGAGCGGAACGCTTCCTTCTCGCTGCCCGCGACGGTTCCCGCGTTGGCGAGGTTCGACGCGGTGGTGTTGAGCCGCACGAGCTGCGCCGACATGGCGCGGCCGCTGATGTCGAAGACGGAGAAATTGCTGGCCATCGTCATTCTCCCTTGAGCGCGCGCGTCAGCGTGCCGATGCGCCCCTGAAGAAAGGAAAGGCTCGAGCGATAGGCGAGGGCATTTTCGGCAAAGGCGGTCTGTTCGGTCGCCATTTCGACGGTGTTGCCGTCGAGCGAAGGCTGCACCGGAACGCGATACGCCATCGCGCCCTCGATCGCGGTGCCGGTCGAGGCCCCCTGCTGCGCAAGGTCGAGCGCCTTGGAGAAATCGAGGTCGCGCGCCTTGTAACCCGGCGTCGCGGCGTTAGCGATGTTCGAGGCGAGCATCATCATGCGCTGGCTGCGCAGCTGAAGCGCCGCCGCATGCACGCCAAAGAGCTTCTCGGATGCCATCTACAAATCCTTTCGCCGGGGTCCGAACCGGGTTGCGGCCCGGACGCGCGGAAAAACACCAAGGTATGATGCAATGGGCGTGCCAAAATCATTTTATCGATATTTTTCAGGTTTATATGGCAGGCATCCAAAGGGGAGGGCGGACAGGCCTGGCCGTCTCGTCAAAAGATTGACGGCGGCCGCCGATCGCGCGCGGCAACCCGCGGCAAAGCGCGATTGGCATGCATCGTGCAGTTCGATCGGCAAATCCCTGGACCAGCCGTGGAGCCGATGATGACCCGCAAGATCCTATTTTCCCTCGCCGCCGCTCTCGCCATCGCGCCCGCCGCAGAGGCGCAGCAGGCGACCGAGGATTGGCAGACGATCGACATGCTGACGCAGGCGGTCGCCAGCGCGATGGGGCGCACCGCGACCCCGATCGACCGCCGCATCAAGCTCGCGCGCTGCCCCGAACAGGCGTCGGTGGCGGCGATCGACGCCCGGACGCTCGCAGTTCGTTGCGCCTCGCTCGGCTGGCGCCTGCGCGTCGCGATGAGCGGCCCTGCGGGCGCTGCCCCGGTCGCCGCGAGCTTTGCCGCGCCCGCGTCGGCGCCCGTGATCCGCCGCGGCGACGCGGTGCGCGTCACGCTCGAATCCGCTACCTTCTCGGTCAGCTATTCGGCGATCGCCAACCAGGATGGCCGCGTCGGCGAAACGATCGCGCTACGCGGCGACGGCCCAAAAACCCTGATCAGCGCCATCGTGACCGGCCCCGGCCGCGCCCGGCTGATGGATTGAGAAGCCAAACAGCTCTCCAAATCGGTAAGCCCCACTGGCCCGGCGGGCGTCGATTTTCCGACGCCGCCGGGTTTCTTTTTCATTTTTCCGGTAACCAGCCCTTAATGTCTCGCCGCGCCGTCCGTTAAACCCCTTGAACCGCTTCCGCCGATGCGCGGACAGCCAAGGAGGCCATCATGTCGGGTGACAGCAAGATCGGGATCGTCGGCGGCGTCGGCCGCATCGCGCCCGTGCGCAAGCTCGCGGCGAGCCTGGCCTCCGCCGCCGCATCGGGCGCCGCCACGCCGCGCGCCGCGTCGTCCGGCGCGATGCCCGCCGCCGGCCTGATCCGCCTCGCCGGCGAACTCGCCGCCCAGCCGGCCCCGGTCGACACCGCGCGCGTCGCCGCGCTGCGCGGCGCGATCGCCGAAGGCCGTTATGCCCTCGATCCGGCGAAGATCGCCGGTGCGATGATCGATCGTCTCGGCGGAAGCGCCGACTGATGCAGGCGCGAATGGACGATATCCAGGCCAAGCTCAATCTGCTCATCGGCGCGCTCGACGGGCAGGATGCCGGTGCGATCATCGCGGCGACCGAGGAGCTTGCCACCGCGGTGATCCTGTTTCGCGGCGACGCCATTCCGGCGGGCAGCGAAGGCCGGGCGCAGACGCTGATCACCGCGACCCTCGCTGAGCTCGAAGCCGCCGCGATCCGCGTCAACATCCTCAAGGACTGGACGCGTCAGAGGATTGACATGAACCATGCGATCCGCGGCACGCAGCACCGGGGCCTTGCCTTAAACTATTGATAAACCATATGTTCCGGTGATTTTCCGGAAAATGGCACGATGATTGCTTTTGGTCTTCCGAGACAGCCCGGCTGTATTGGCGGAACCAAAGCATGAACTCGATCAATCCCTTCACGACACCGGCGCCCGGCGCCGCCCCCGTTTTGGATGCGGTCCAGAATGCATCGGCCCGCACCGGCGTCGATTTCGACTATCTGGTCGATGTGGCGCGGGTCGAAAGCCGCTTCGATCCGACCGCGAAAGCGCCGACCTCTTCGGCACGCGGGCTTTACCAGTTCACCAAGCAGACCTGGCTCGCGACGTTGCGCCGCCACGGCGCGAGCCATGGGCTCGGCTGGGCTTCCAATGCGATCGGCCAGGATGCGTCGGGGCGCTTCAGCGTCGCCGATCCCGCGCTTCGCGACCGGATCCTTGGCCTGCGCGACGATCCGGTCGCGTCGTCGAACATGGCTGCGGCGCTGACCTCCGACAATCAGGATTATATCGAAAGCCGCATCGGCCGCGCCGCCGAGCCGGTCGACCTCTATCTCGCCCATTTCCTCGGTTCGGCGGGCGCCGCGCGCTTCCTGACCGCCTGGGCCGCCAATCCCGATCAGGCGGGCGCGCCGATGATGCCCGACGCGGCGGCCGCCAACCGTTCTGTCTTTTACGCCGCCGACGGCAGCATGCGCAGCCTCGGCGAGATTCGCGAACGCTTCCGCGCCAAGCTCGACGAGGGCGGTAGCGCTCCCGGCGCAATGCCGGGCGCTCCTGCGCCGACGCCCGGCTGGCGCATCCAGATGGCGAGCGCGAGCGGCGCCAATGGCGGCGGACGGCCGCCGCTGCCGATGATGGATATCCAGCCCATGCCCAAGACTCTGTCGATGGACTTCGCCGCGAGCGCCTATCGCCGCCTCGCCTCCTTGTCGGGAGGCAGCGCATGATCGCGGGCCTGAACGCGCGCGGCGTGGCGCGGATCGTCGGCGGCGCCGCGCTGCCCGCGGCGATGCTGATCCTCGTGGCGCTGATGGTGATCCCGGTTTCGCCCATCATCCTCGACATCAGCTTCGTCGCCAACATCATGATCAGTCTGCTGGTGCTGATGGTCGCTTTGCAGGCGTCGAAGCCGCTCGATTTCTCGGCCTTTCCGACGGTGCTGCTGCTCGCGACCCTGTTCCGCCTCTCGCTCAACGTCGCCTCGACGCGCGTCGTGCTGGTCCATGGACACGAAGGCACCGCGTCGGCGGGGCATGTGATCGAGGCGTTCGGCCAGGTGCTGATCGGCGGCGACTATGTCGTCGGCCTGTTCGTCTTTTTCGTGCTGATGATCATCAACCTGGTCGTCATCACCAAGGGCGCGGGGCGCGTGTCCGAAGTGTCGGCGCGCTTCACCCTCGACGCCCTGCCGGGCAAGCAGATGGCGATCGACGCCGATCTCAACGCCGGCCTGCTTACCCCCGACGAAGCCAAGGCGCGCCGCCAGGAAGTGGCGACCGAGGCCGATTTCTACGGCTCGATGGACGGCGCCTCGAAATTCGTGAAGGGTGACGCGGTCGCGGGCCTGCTGATCCTGTTCGTCAATATCGTCGGCGGGCTGATCCTCGGCATGTTCAGCCATGGCCTGTCCTTTTCCGACGCTGGCAGCACCTATGTCACGCTGGCGATCGGCGACGCGCTCGTCGCGCAGATTCCGGCGCTGCTGCTATCGATCGCCGCCGCCGCGATCGTCACCCGCGTCGCTTCGCCGCACGATCTGTCGGGGCAGATCGGCAGCCAGTTCGCCTCGCCGCACGTCTGGATGGCGGTCGGCGGGGTGCTGTTCGTGCTCGGCCTCGTCCCCGCGATGCCGCAGATGCTGATCCTGCCCGCCGCCGCCATCGCCGGCGGCATCGGCTGGCAGCTCAGGAAGAGTGCCGCCCTTGCTGAGGCCGCGCCGCCCCCCGCGGCGCCAGCGCCCGACCCGCACCATATCGAATGGGCCGACGTCAGCGAGACGAGCCCGTGCCAGCTCGAAATCGGCTATGCGCTGGTCGCGCTGGTCGACGAGCGCAAGGGCGCGCCGCTGATGACGCGGATCACCGGCATCCGCCGCCAATTGTCGAAGGAACTGGGCTTCGTCGTCCCCGCGGTGAAGGTCACCGACGATCTGTCGCTGCCCGGCAACGTCTATCGCATCGCGATCGCCGGCGTGATCGTCGGCGAGGACGAGGTTTTCCCCAACGAAATGCTCGCGCTCGATTCGGGCGATCTGGTCACCAAGGTCACCGGGCGGCCGTGCAAGGACCCGACCTTCGGGCTCGACGCCCTCTGGATTCCCAAGAGCGCGCAGAACGACGCGATCGCGGCGGGTTATACCGTCGTCGATCCGGCGACCGTCGTCGCGACCCACCTCAACAACAGCATCGTCGCCTCCGCCACCGACCTGTTCGGCATCGACGATGCGCAGGCGCTGATCGACACGCTGAAGACCCTTTATCCGCAGCTCGCCCAGTCGCTGACGCAGGGCTATCCGCTGCCGCGCGTCGCGGCGCTGTGCAAGGCGATGCTGATCGAGCGCGTGCCGCTGCGCGATTTCCGCAAGATCGCCGAGGCGATGGTATCGCTCGGCAGCCTGCAACTCGGCGACGGCGACCTGGTCGAGGCGGTGCGCCAGCGCATCGGCGCGCTGATCGTCCAGACGATCGTGCCGAGCCGGATGCCGCTGCCCGTCGTCACCTTCAGCCCGGAAATCGAGGTGCTGCTCAATCAGGCGGTGCGCGCCAACCCCGGCGCCGAATGGCCGTTCGAGCATGGCATGGCGATGAAGATCGTCGAGCAGATCGGCGAAGCGGTCGAGCCGCTGCTGCTGTCGACGCGTAGCTTCGCGCTCGTCGCCTCGCCGCTCTGCCGGTCGGCGCTGTCGCGGCTCGTGCGCGCGACCTTCCCCGACGTCGCGGTCATTTCCTACCTCGAGATACCGGCGAACAAGGCGACCGAGATCGTCGCGACGATCGGTGCCGAAATCCCCCGTCTCACCAGCGGCGAAGACGCCCAGATGAAGGACGAACCCCATGAGAATTGAGCCCGCCGAGCAGTTCGCGGCGGCATCCGCCCGCGCGCCGGTCCCGCGCGGCTATGGCGAGAGCGCCGAGGCGCTGGTCGAGGAATATGCGCCGCTGGTCCGCAAGATCGCCTGGCAGGTCCATTCGCGCGTGTCGCGGACGAGCGACCTCGAGGATCTGATCCAGGCCGGGCTGATCGCGCTGATCGAGGCGAGCCGCAGCTATGAGGAGCGCGGGTTCGCCTTCGCGACCTATGCGACGACGCGGATTCGCGGCGCGATGATCGACCAGCAGCGGCGCGAAGCCGACGTCGGGCGATCGGCGATGGTCGCGGCGCGGCAGTTGCAGGCGACCCGCCGCGCACTCGAACAACAGTTGATGCGCGCGCCGAGCGCAGCGGAAATGGCCGAAGCGCTCGACATGCCGGCCGAGGAGTATTTTGCGCTGGAGAAGAATGCGACTCACGGCCGCTCGATCTCGATCGAGGATCTGATGGAGGACGGCAGCTTCCTGTTCGCCGACGACCGCATCGGCGCGGGCGAGGCGTGCGAGCAGGAGGATATGCTGGACGCGCTGCGCCAGTGCGTCGGCCGGCTGGCCGAACGCGAGCAGATGGTGCTGCAACTCTATTTCTTCGAGGAGCTCAACCTGCAGGAGATCGGCCTGACGCTCGACGTCAGCGCCGCGCGCGTCTGTCAGATCAAGCGCGACGCGATGGCAAAGATCGACCGGATGATGCGCGAGATGACCGAATAGGCGGTTCCGGTGCGCCGCGAATCCCTTCTTGGCACATCGGCGGCCCGACTTCGCGCTTGGCCTCGCCCCCGGATATCTTTACTTGGCAGTAACCAATTCGGGGGATTTTTTGATGAAAAGCCGTATCTTGCCTGTTCTTGCCGCAGTCGCATTCGCCGCATTGCCCGGCATCGCGCAGGCAGACATCATCACGCTGAACAGCAGCGACCTCAACAAGAGCTTCACCGTCGATTATAACGGTTTTACGGGCGACGGCAGCATTGCCGGCCTGGCGGCGCAGATCGTCTTCACGCTGACCGGCACGACGGCCAACAGCTATACGCTCGGCTACAAGGTGACGAACACGTCGGACGACCCGATCACCAATTCGCGCATCTCGGGCTTCGGCTTCGACACCGATCCGAACATCAAGAGCGCGTCGAGCACCGGCGCCTATACGGTGACCGCCCTCAATTCGAACGTGCCCAACATCGGCAAGGTCGATGTCTGCTTCAAGGACGGCGGCGGCTCCAAGAGCTGCGCCGGCGGCGGTGGCGGCGGGGTCGGCTTCGGCGAAACGGGTTCGGGCGAACTGACCCTGTCCTTCGCTTCCCCGCTCTCCTCGCTGACGCTCAGCGACTTCTTCACCCGCTATCAGTCGATCAGCGGCGCCGGCGGCACCTCCTCCGCGGTCGGCAGCGGCACGATCAGCACCTCGTCTTCGGGCGGCAGTTCGTCGGGCGGCACGCCGGTTCCCGAGCCCGGCATGTTCGGCCTCTTCGCTCTCGGCGTCGGCGCGCTGATGCTGCGCCGCCGTCGCACCGCGCCCGCGCCGAAGCTCGCGATCGCCTGACCGACCCCGCCGCTCCCGTCAGCGCGGGAGCGGTCTGGGAATCAACGGTTCGCCGCCTTCCAATGGGCGGTCACCGCAGCGTTGCCGGGGGCCAGCCGGTGCGCTTCGGCCAGATAGCGCCGCGCCGCCGTACGGTCCTTGCCCGACGACCAGAGCACCCAGCCCAGGCTGTCGAGCACCGACGCATTGGCGGGGGCCTGCTTCAATGCGTCCTTGAGCAGCGTGATCGCCTGATCGACCTGCCCGTCCTGAAAATGCGCCCAGCCCAGATTGTTGAGGATCAGCGCGTTGGGCCGCACGCCCTCGCGCTCGATCAGCTGCTGATAGGCGGCGATCGCCCCTTTCCAGTCCTTGGCCGCGAGTGCCCGGTCGGCCTGCACGAACAGGTTGGCGGTCCGCGCCGGCGACGGTTTCGCAGCCTCTGCGGCATAGCCGGCCGCCGCCTTGGCCTGCCCCGCCGCCTTCGCATATTTCGCGAGCGCGGCGAGGACCGAACGCGACGGATCGGGACGGTCGGCGAGCGGCTTCAGTGTCGCCACCGCGCGTTCCGGGTCCCCCGCCGCCGCGAAGGCGGCGGCCAGACTCATCGCCGCCTCTTCGTCGCGGACGCCGCTGCCGAGGTAGCGCGAAAGCTCGGTAATCGCGATATCGTGATTACCCAGCGCCATCGCGACCTGTCCGGCCAAAAGCTGGATCGCGGGCCGGTCGCCGGCCAGTTGCCGCGCGGCCAGCAATTGTTCCTGCGCCGCCCGCGGATCGCCGCTTAGCAAGGCCAGTCGCGCCGAAGCGATCGCCGCTGCCGGGGATTGCGGCGCCATCCGGCGCAGCCGATCGACGACCGCAGCCAGGCGATCCTTGTCCTTCGCCGCCGCCAGCAGTTCGGCTTGTGCCGCAAGCGGCCCGCTGTTCAGCGGATTCCGTTTTTCGGCCGCCCGATAATGCGCCAGCGCGCCGCTCACATTGGCGCGCCGCTGTTCGAGCGCGCCCGCCGCCATCTCGACTTCGAAGCCGTCGCCGCTGCCTTTGCGCGCGGTCGCAATCAGCCGCTCGGCCTCATTCAGATCGCCGCGCAGGATGGCAAGGCGCGCGGCCACGATTTGCAGCCCGACGTCGTCAGGGTGGTCCGCCATGCCGGCAGCGGCCTCCTTGCCCGCCGCCGCCATATCGCCGCCATCGACCGCACAGAGCGCTCGCACCCGCCGCAGCGTCGCCGACATCGGCGCCTTTCCCGGCGCGGCGGCCAGCAACTGTGGGCATCGGCCGCGCAGCATGTCGGCCTCGACCCGCATATCAGCCAGTTCGGTCGATCCGGCCTTGCCGTCGATCCGCGCAAGGGTGGCGGCCGCCCCTTCGCCGTCGCCGGTCGCGATCTGGATGCGCGCGAGCAACATCCGCGCCCGGATGTTGGTGGGATCAACCTTCAGCAGATTCGCCAATTCGATGCGGGCATCCGCCCATTGCCCCCGCGCATGAAGGCGCTGCGCCTCCGCCAAACTCGCGTCGCGCTCCGGTTGGCAGGCGGCGAGAAATGCGAGCGCTGGCACGATCAGCAATAACGAACGGCGCATGAAGTCTTTTCTTCCCTGGACGATGTGCAAGGAAGCCTAATGGCCAAATATCACCGGCGCGTTAAGCCGGTTTGTGCGGCCGTGGTCCTTTCAACGGCATTTGAGTTCGCCGCGATCGATCGCCCGGCCGAGCAGGCCGCCGCCCGCGGCGCCGATGATCGTGCCGACCGTCCGATCGCGTCCGCCGTCCAGTTCGCGGCCAAGCAGCGCCCCGGCAGCGGCGCCGATGATCAGGCCGGTCGTGCCATTGTCGCGGCGGCAGTGATACCGTCCGTCATTGCCGCGCCAGACGCGATCGCCGCGCGCCAGGCGGCGTGGTTCATAATAACGGCCCGAATGGTCATAAAGGCCGCGATCCTTGGCGCGCTTGCCGTGGGCGGGAGCCCATGGCGGCGGGTCGGCCCAGGCAGTAGTCGACGGCATGGCAACGGCGGCCAGAATGACGGCAGCGAGAAATTGTTTCACGGCGAATTCCCTTCTGCGCGCAGGGAATATATCGGCTCGCCATAACGCGTCATGAACGATCGGCGCCACCATCGCCAAGGCAAGCACCGGGCGCTTTTCCATGCAGGGAAACGAAGGCGGAGCGTGCTCAAGCCGCGCGGCGGTATCCGCTGCGCACCGCCGCGTTCATCTTGTCGAAATAGCTTGCCATCTTCTCGGTTCCCGCTTCGGTGAGCCGGACGATCGTGCGGCGCCGGTCGCGCTCGTCGATCGTCCGCCGGGCGAGCCCCGCGCCTTCGAGCGCCGCGATCATGCGCAGGCCCGACGACAGCGGCACCCCGGCGCCGGTCGCCAGATCGCTGGCGCTCAGCGTGCGGCCGTTGGCGTTCGCCAGCATCAGGTCGAGCATCATGTCCCAGACGGCGCCCGACATCTGGGCGGTGCCGAAATGGCTTTTGCGCATCCGCCGGAGCTGGATGCTGAGCGATAGCTGGTCGATAAGCTGCGGCTGCGCTTCGTCGCCGCCGAAGGCCGGATCGGGCCTCGGCTGATCCTCGCCGGCGCTTTTCGCCAGCATGTCGTGAATCTGGTCGATACGCGACCGGATTTCGGCAATGTCGTGATCTGCGAATTGTTGCATGGAGCCCCCCGGCTGCCTTTCATTGTCAGGCCGCGGCTTCCCTTCGCCGATTGGTCGAACCCGATGCGTAGAGGATCAAGAAAAGGATCGGGTAGGAAATATACATTGAAAGCAGCGCATAGGGACGCGCCAATATCTCCGAAAACATCAGCTTCTGAACATGCCCGAAAATCGCGATCAATTGCCATCCGGTGATCCAGTAAGGCCAGAAGCGATTTGTTTTCAGGGCAATAAACCAGAAACTCGCCAAAGCGACGATGTCGATCGCGAAGATATTATATTCAATATGCGACCAATTCGGTTGGGGTGCCAGGACCGTGGTGCAGACCGAGGCGAGCAGCGCGGTCCAGGCTGCCCAGCGTTCCAGGGGGCCGCCGCGCCACATCGCGACGGCCACCGTGAGCAACAATACCGCATAATAGCTCGCCACGGTCCACATCCGGATCGTCCCGTCCGCGGGTTCAGGAAACGCGCGCGAGCGGAAGCGGCACGACGTCGGCGCCGTTATCCTCGGCCAGCGATGCGCTCGCGGGCGGCTTGACGCCAGCACCGAACATGCGGGTGCCGAGGCCGACCTGTTTCTGCGTCGCGGTCAGCGCGATATGCGCGTCGGTGAGCAACTGACGGACTTCGCCCGCGGCGGCCAGCGCGTGCGCCACCTTCGCCACCGCCTCCTGGCCGACGATCGCCGACATGTTGGTGTCGCGGCGCGCGGCGGGAAGCGCCGCGGCGAGCTGGGCGATGCGGATCATGGTCTCGTCGATGGCATCTTCGGCATGGTGCAGTTCGCTGGCGATCTTTTTCGCCGCGGAAAGTCGTTCGTTCAGCATGTTTCCTGGTCCTTGAAAGCGAATGCCGACGGTTCCCCCCCGCAGCATTCAGGTCAAAACACGACCGAGACCGACCAGGATCGAATAGAGGGCGGAAAAAGCCAATATGGTCGCAAAGGCGATCAGGATCGGCCAGATGATCCTTTCCATCAATCCATGCCGGTTGGCCGGCTGGGACGCGGTAGGAAATGGCGAACCGATGTCGAAAAACCGCCGGATCGAACCTTGCCCCCGACCCGCTTCATCGGCGGAAGCGGCCTCGCCTAGGTCGATCAATTGATATGTCAAAGGCTGATAGGGGGTAACTTGGTCGAATACACCGTGACGAGCCAGCACCGTTGCGGCTTCTATTCTGTTAGAAACATTAAGTTTTTTTAACACTCGACGGACGCGCTCGTCGACCGTGTGCGGCGACACATCCATAATGCGAGCAATTTCCTTGGAATTTTTATGCTCGAAAACATGCCGCAACGTTTCGATTTGCGCGGCCGAAAGGAGACTGATGTAATTGTCTGGGTCACCCTGCACGCGTGTGGGCATAGAGCATCACGAGTCGAAATCAAGTTACGTGCCTAAGGGATTTGCGCTCATGTTACCCGATTCTTTCGCGACATGGCCTTCCGTCACCCCACGGCAGCGACCCGGTGGACAACATTGTTCGGCACGCGATAGGCTGACGGGCGATGACGATCGACAGCGACCCTCCGGCGCCGAAGGATGCCGCAACCTCGCGCCGGCCGGTCCGGCGCCTCGGCCTCGCCGTCCCCGGCGACACCGAACTGGTCCGCGCCCTGCCGGTCGAAGCGCCGGTGTCGGTCGAGGTGTGCGGTATCGGCTATGCCGTGATGATGGCGACTCCCGCCGACCTCAAGGATTATGCGCTCGGCTTTGCGCTGGCCGAGGGGCTGGTCGATACGCCCGCACAACTGGCCCGCGTCGATGCGCATCCGATCGAGGGCGGATGGGCGCTGCGGCTGTGGCTCATGCCCGAACGCGCCGGGCTGGCGCTCGATCGCGTGCGGCGGCGGGTCGGTGAAAGCAGCTGCGGGCTTTGCGGGATCGAGAATATCGAGGAGGTGCTGCGGCCGCTGCCCCCCGTCGCGGCGCGGCTGAAGGTCGGCCGCGCGGCCATCGCTGCCGCGCTCGCCGCGTTGACGGCGCACCAGCCGCTCGGCCGTGCGACCGGCGCGGCTCACGCCGCCGCCTTCTGCGCCCCGTCGGGCGACATATTGTGCGTGCGCGAGGATGTCGGGCGCCACAATGCCCTCGACAAGCTGATCGGCGCGCTGGCGTGGACGGGGATCGACCCCGGCGGCGGCTTCATCCTGCTGTCGGCGCGGTGCAGCTACGAACTGGTCGAAAAGACGGTGCGCGCGGGTTGCCCGCTGCTCGTCACCATTTCGGCACCGACCAGCCTCGCCGCCGACCGCGCCGCCGCCGCCGGCCTGACGCTCGTCGCGCTGGCCCGCGCGGATTCGGCGCTGCTCGTCAGCGGCGATATCGCTTAGGGTGTTTTCAAGTCGTGGATATGGCGCGTCATCTGGTCCGGCCATCGGATGAAGCGGGCCGGGTTGCCCAGGGTGTCGGCGTCGGCCCGGATTCCGGTGCCCAGCCCGCCTTCCGCCCCGCCCGGATTCGCCTCACCCCTCCAGCTCGACATCCCAGTAAAGCCAGTCGATCCAGCTTTCGTGCAGATAGTTCGGCGGAAAGGCGCGGCCATTGTCCTGAAGCTGCCAGCTCGTCGGCCGCCACGGCTGGCGATAAAGCGGCATATGCGCCTGCTGCGGCGTGCGCCCGCCCTTTTTGAGGTTGCACGGGGCGCAGGCGGTCGCGACATTCTCCCACGTCGTCCGCCCGCCGAGCCGGCGCGGCACGACATGGTCGAAGGTCAGGTCCTTGCCCGACCCGCAATATTGGCACGCGAAGCGGTCGCGCAGGAACAGGTTGAAGCGGGTGAAGGCCGGGTGCTGCGACGGCTTCACATATTGGCGGAGCGCGATCACGCTGGGGATCGGCATCGTCCGCGTCGGCGAATGAATCTCGCGCTCGTAATTCTCGACGATGGTGACGCGGTCGAGGAAAACCGCCTTGACCGCGGTCTGCCACGGCCACAGGCTCAAGGGGTAATAGCTGAGCGGCGTATAATCGGCGTTCAGCACCAGCGCGGGACACGAATCGGGATGCCGGGCGAGATCGGGATGGAACATGGCTTTACGACGCTGCCCCCTTTGCTGCGCGGGATGGCGCGCCACTGCCGTTCCCAAGTGACAGCGTCATTACATCACGCATATGATTCTGACGTCAAGGGGGCATCTGCCGCAAGATATGGAAGGATTCGCGCGGACGCGGCACAGCATATGGATATGTGCGCGCGCCCATGCTGACCCGTTTCGCGCCCAGCCCGACGGGGGAGCTGCACCTCGGCCATGCCTATAGCGCGGCGCTCGCCCACGGTGCGGCGCGCGAGGCGGGCGGGCATTTCCATATCCGCATCGACGACATCGACGGCAGCCGCTCGCGCGAGGAACATGTCGCCGCCGCGCTCGCCGACCTCGAATGGCTGGGGCTCGACTGGGACGGCGATCCGGTGCGCCAGTCGCGCCATCTCGGCGACTATGCCGCGGCGCTCGACCATCTGCGCGGACGCGGCCTCGTCTATCCCTGTTTCTGCACCCGCGCCGACATCGCCCAAAGCCTCGCCGCGCCGCACGGGCCGCCCGATGCTTCGGGCGCCGCCGTCTATCCCGGCACCTGCCGCCACTTGCCGGCGGTCGAGCGCGAGCGCCGCCTCGCCGATGAGCCGCATTGCTGGCGGCTCGACATGGCGCGCGCCGCCGCGCTCGCGGGCGATCTCGGCTGGGAGGAGGCGGGGCAGGGGATGCGCGCCGCCGATCCGGCCGCGCACGGCGACGTCGTCCTCGCGCGCAAGGACGCCCCCGCCAGCTATCATCTCGCGAGCACGATCGACGATGCCGCGATGGGGGTGACGCATGTGATCCGCGGCGCCGATCTGATCGCCTCGACCGACGTCCACCGGCTGCTCCAGGCGCTGCTGGGGCTCGCGACCCCCGTCTATCGCCATCACGCCCTCGTCTGCGGTCCCGACGGACGGCGGCTTGCGAAGCGCGACGCCGCCGCCGCGCTGGCCGCGCTGCGCGACGCCGGGGTCGATGGACCGGCGCTCGCGGCCAATTTGGTTCGCGAGCGGCTTCCCGCTGGATATTCGCTGCAAACTCCCTAAATAGGAATCATGCAAATCTTGCTCGTCCTTGCGGTCGTCGTGGCGGCCGGCCTCGTCCTCTTCTCGCTTGCGCGCGGGCTCATCTATTTCGCCAAGGGGCATCAGGCCGCGCTCGACGGCACGATCCACGAAAATCAGGTAATGCAGAACCGGATGATGATGGCCCGCGTCAAATGGCAGGCGATCACCATCATCCTGCTCATCATCATCGGCGTGACCGCTGCCGGCAGCTAAGCCCTTGGTCAAACTCAACAAGATTTACACCCGCACCGGCGACGGCGGCACCACCGGGCTCGTCGACGGTTCGCGCATCGCCAAGTCGGCGCCGCTGATGGCGGCGGTCGGCGATGTCGACGAAGCGAACAGTGCGATCGGCCTTGCCGCCGCCGCGCTCGACCCTGCGAGCGAGGAAGCGGCGATGCTGTCGCGCATCCAGAACGAATTGTTCGACCTCGGCGCCGACCTCGCTACCCCTGCCGACGCCGAACATGGTTTCGGCCCGCACGACATGGCGCTGCGCATCGTCCCCGGCCAGATCGCGCGGCTGGAGGCAGAGATCGACGGCATGAACGAAGCGCTCGAATCGCTTCGCAGCTTCATCCTCCCCGGCGGCACCGAAGCCGCCGCGCGGCTCCACCTCGCCCGCGCGGTGACCCGCCGCGCCGAGCGCGCCGCGGTCGCCGCCGGCGCGGAGCGCGACCTCAACCCGCTGGCGCTTTCCTATCTCAACCGCTTGTCGGACCATCTCTTCGTGCTGACCCGGCATATCAATGCCGGCGCGGGCGGCGACATCCTCTGGAAACCCGGCGCGACGCGCTGACCGAAGCGCAAGGGCCGTCCTTCACTTTCTTCGTCACCCCGGATCAAGTCCGGGGTGACGGGGAAGGTATGGCGCGTTTGAGTGCTCGACGTTGTTCCCCAAATGTTCTAGACAATCCTCTGCGCCGTAACCATATTCGCCCCCGCAGCGAAACCGAATCACCTTCCGGGGGATTGTCTCACCATGGCCAGCCGCACCGACGCATCGCCCGCTCTCGATCCGCAGGGCGACCTCGCCCGGCGCTTCGCCGCGACCCGGCGGCTGTCGCTCGATCTCGTGGCGCCGCTCTCCGACGCCGACGCGAGCGCGCAATCGATGCCCGACGCCTCGCCCGCGAAATGGCATCTCGCGCACACGAACTGGTTCTTCGAGACCTTCGTGCTGCGCGACCATCTGCCCGGCTACCGCGCGTTCGACGATCGCTACGCCTATCTCTTCAACAGCTATTATGAGGCCGAGGGGCCGCGCCACGCGCGCCCGCGCCGCGGCCTGCTGACGCGGCCGTCGCTCGACGAGGTCTGCATCTGGCGCGCGCATGTCGATGCCGCGGTGCAGGGCGTGCTGCCCGATCTGGCCCCCGCCGCGCTCGCGCTGGTCGAGCTCGGCATCCACCACGAACAACAGCATCAGGAATTGCTGCTCACCGACATCAAGCATCTCTTCGCGCAGAACCCGCTCGGCCCGGCGGTGTGGGACAGGGCAATCGCGAGTGAAGTTGCGGAGTTTTCAGCCGATTCTGCACAGGCGGGCGCCTTGCAATGGATCAGGGGCGCGGAAGGAGCCGTTTCGATCGGCCACGACGGCGAGGGTTTCGCCTTCGACTGCGAACGTCCGTGCTTTCCGGCGCTGCTGACTCCGCACGCACTCGCCAGCCGTCCGGTGACGAACGGCGAATGGCAGGACTTCATCGCCGACGGCGGCTATCACACCCCGTCGCTCTGGCTCAGCGACGGCTGGGCATGGGTGCAGGCGGAGGCGATCGAGGCGCCCGCCTATTGGCGGGACCGAGAGTATTTTACCCTGTCGGGCTGGCAAGAGATCGATCCTGTTGCGCCCGTGACCCATATCAGCCTCTATGAGGCCGACGCCTTCGCCGCCTGGGCCGGCGCGCGCCTGCCGACCGAACAGGAGTGGGAGGCGGCGGCGGCCGCCTGCGACCCGCAGCGCGGCCGGCAGCTCGACGCGGCCGGTCCGGTGCAGCCTGCGGCCGCGCCCGCCGACACAGGCTTGCAACAGATGTTCGGCAGCGTGTGGGAATGGACCGGCAGCGCCTATCGCCCCTATCCCGGCTTCCGCGCCGCGCCGGGCGCGGTCGGCGAATATAATGGCAAGTTCATGAGCGGGCAGTTCGTGCTGCGCGGCGGCAGTTGTGCAACCCCGCGCGGCCATATGCGCGCCAGCTACCGCAATTTCTTCTATCCTCACCAGCGCTGGCAATTCACCGGCGTTCGGCTCGCGAAAGACCTCTGATCATGGGTATCGTGCGTCAACTTCGGCAGATTTCCGCCGACGACAGCGGCGTCGACCCCGCTTTCCGTGCCGACGTCCATGCCGGGCTGGCGCAGCGGCAGAAGGCGATCCCGGCGCGCTGGTTCTACGACGCGACCGGATCGGCGCTGTTCGAGGATATCACCGCGCTGCCCGAATATTATCCGACGCGCAGCGAGACCGATCTGCTGACGCGCCACGCCGCCGACATGGCGGCGGCAATCGGGCCGGGCCGCGCGGTCGTCGAGCTCGGTTCGGGCAGCTCGACCAAGACGCCCTTGCTGCTTCAGGCGATCGGGCCCGCCGCTTATGTGCCGGTCGATATTTCGGGCGATTTCCTGCGCGACAGCGCGACCGCGCTTGCGGCGCGTTTTCCGGGGCTTCCCGTCTATCCGGTCGAGGCCGATTTCACCCACAAGGTCGATCTGCCGCGCGAGATCGCCGAACGGCCCAAACTCGGCTTTTTTCCCGGCTCGACGATCGGCAACATGGTCGCGCGCACCGCGATCGACCTGTTGCGCGGCTGGCGCGCGACACTCGGCGACGGGGCGTTGCTGCTGATCGGGGTCGACCGGATCAAGGATATCGCGACGCTCGAACGGGCCTATGACGATCCGGCGGGAGTCACCGCGGCGTTCAACCTCAACCTGCTCGAACGCATCAACCGTGAGCTCGGCGGGACGATCCCGGTCGATAATTTCACGCACCGTGCGGTCTGGAACGATGTGCACGCGCGGATCGAAATGCATCTCGTTGCCGCGTGCGACATGGAATTTACGGTCGACGGGCGCGCCTATGCGATGGCGAAGGGCGAAACGATCCACAGCGAGAATAGCCATAAATACGGGCCGCGCGATGCGAACCTGCTGCTCCGCGCGGGCGGCTGGACCCCGGTGCGGACTTGGGACGACGCCGATCCCGCCTTCGCGCTGATCCTGGCCGCGGCGACCGAGTTCCGCTCCGCCCCCTGATGCGCGCCTCTTGACCGGGCGCGGCGACGCCGTAGGGGAACGCCACGGTTTCCAGCGAAAGGGCAGAATATGATCGTCGGCGTCATCGGGGCAGGGCAAATGGGTGCGGGCATCGCGCAGGTATCGGCGGGCGCGGGCCACGACGTGCTGCTCGCCGACATCGACATCGCCCGCGCCGAAGCGGGCAAGGCCGGCATCGCCAAGGCGCTCGGCCGGCTGGTGGCGAAGGAGAAGATGACGCAGGCCGACGCCGACGCGTTGCTCGGCCGCATCACGCCGGTCGCCGATCATTCCGCCTTCGCCCCCGCCGACCTCGTCGTCGAGGCCGCGACCGAGCGCGAGGAGATCAAGCGCGCGATCTTCGCCAGCGTCGGCCGGCACCTTTCGGCGACCGCGATTCTCGCCAGCAACACCAGCTCGATCCCGATCACCCGCCTCGCGCAGGCGGCGCCCGATCCGGCGCGCTTCATCGGCGTCCATTTCTTCAACCCGGTGCCGGTGATGGGCCTGATCGAGCTGATCCGCGGCCTCGCCACCAGCGACGAAACGCTCGCGGCGGTCGAGGCCTATGGCCGCGGCCTCGGCAAGGAGATCGTCCATGCCAACGACGCGCCGGGCTTCATCGTCAACCGCGTGCTGATGCCGCTGATCAACGAAGCGGTCTTCGCGCTCGGCGAAGGCGTCGCGACGATGCAGGACATCGATACCGGCTGCCGCCTCGGCCTCAACCATCCGATGGGGCCGATCACCCTCGCCGACTTCATCGGCCTCGACACCTGCCTCGAGATCATCCGCGTGCTGCAGTCGGGCACCGGCGATCCCAAATTCCGCCCCGCGCCGCTGCTCGTGCAATATGTCGAGGCGGGCTGGGTCGGCAAGAAGGCGGGGCGCGGCTTCTACGACTGGACCGGGCCTGAGCCGGTGCCG
>NZ_JAOZVW010000126.1:0-3247 GCF_025869345.1 Sphingopyxis sp. | reverse complement strand
GCCGGTGCCGCGATTCCGCGCAGCGGAATCCGACTCCAAGGCGAAATCTCCGCGCCGCGCGATTTGGGCTGGACGCGTGCCGCCTCCTTGCACACCATGGCATAACGCGAGGGGTGCAACGGGAGATTCGCCATGTTTCGCAATATCGCCGCCAGTTTGGCCCTTCTTGCCTTCGCCGCGCCGCTGCACGCCCAGGAGGGCGCGCCGCAGGATTCGACGGTGAAGGACACTGCGAACACCGTCACCCAACCCTTCGACGGCAAGGAAGTGCCGCCCAAGCTGCAGGCGATCGTCGCCGCGCCCTATTCGCTGGCCGGGCTCGGCAAATGCGCGGCGATCATCCGCGAGATCGGCGAACTCGACGCCGTGCTTGGCCCCGACGTCAACGAGACGGTCGACAAGAGCCGGGCGCAAAAGCGCGAGGAGACCGCCGGGCGCGTCGCGGGCAGCGTCGCGGGATCGATCATCCCCTTTCGCGGGCTGATCGGCGAGGTCACCGGCGCCAATGCCGAACGCCGCCGCTATGCCGAGGCGGTCTATGCCGGAACGGTGCGGCGCGGCTTTTTGAAGGGCGTCGGGCTCGAACGCGGCTGCAAGGCCCCGGCGCGGCCCTGAGCGGGAGACAGATTCATGCAGGTCGCCGACATTCGTCCTTTCACCATCGACGTGCCGCAGGCGGCGCTCGACGATCTGAAAGCGCGGCTCGCGAACACCCGCTGGCCCGAGAAGGAGACGGTCGGCGACTGGGATCAGGGCGTTCCGCTCGCTTATGCGCAGGAGCTCGCGGCCTATTGGCAGCGCGATTACGACTGGCGGAAGGTCGAGGCGCGCCTCAATGCGCTGCCCAATTATCTCGCGACGATCGATGGGCTCGACATCCATTTCCTCCATGTCCGCTCGCCCGATCCCGCGGCGCGGCCGCTCGTGCTGACCCACGGCTGGCCGGGGTCGGTGCTCGAATTCCTCGACGTGATCGAGCTGCTGTCGGCCGACTATCATCTCGTGATCCCGTCGCTGCCGGGCTATGGCTTTTCGGGCAAGCCGAGCGAGGCCAAATGGAACGTCGAGCATATCGCGGCTGCGTGGGACGCGCTGATGCGCGCGCTCGGCTATCCGCGCTATTTCGCGCAGGGCGGCGACTGGGGCAGCGCGGTGACCTCGGCGATCGGCGCCAACCACGCCGATCATTGCGCGGGAATCCACCTCAACATGATTGCCGGCCAGCCTGACCCCGCGACGATGAACGAGCTGACCGAAGAGGAGCAGGCCTATCTCGCGCGCTTCGGCTGGTATCGGGCGAAGGACAATGGCTATGCGACCCAGCAGGCGACGCGGCCGCAGACGCTGGGCTATGGCCTCGCCGATTCGCCGGTTGGGCAGATGGGCTGGATCGTCGAGAAATTCCACGGCTGGACCGATTGCGGACACGAACCCGGCGGCCAGTCGATCGGCGGGCACCCCGAAAAGGCGCTGACAAGGGATGCGATGCTCGACACCGTCAGCCTCTATTGGCTGACCAACAGCGCCGCCTCCTCGGCGCGGCTCTATTGGCACAGCTTCGCGACCTTCGCCGCAGGCGAAATCCATGTGCCGACCGGATGCAGCCTGTTTCCGAACGAAATCATGCGCCTGTCGCGGCGCTGGGCCGAACGGCGTTACCGCAACATCGTCCACTGGAACGAGCTGCCGCGCGGCGGCCATTTCGCCGCGTGCGAGCAGCCCGATCTCTTCGTCGCCGAAGTGCGCGCGGCGCTGGCGAAAATGACGCTCTGACGCGTCGGGGAATATTCTAAGGCGTCGGGGCGATTCCCAGCATCAGCCCCGCGAGCGCCGCCGACATCAGGTTCGACAGGCTGCCCGCAAGCAGGGCCTTGAGACCGAGCTTTGCGATCATCGGCCGCTGGTTGGGTGCGAGGCCGCCCGTCACCGCCATCTGGATCGCGATCGAGCTGAAATTGGCGAAGCCGCAGAGGGCAAAGGTCGCGATGGCGATCGACGCGGGCGACAGGCCCGCTTGCATCTTGCCGAGATCGATGAAGGCGACGAATTCGTTGAGCACGATCTTGGTGCCGAACAATCCGCCGACCGCGCCGCTTTCGTCCCACGGCACCCCCATCAGCCACATCACGGGGCGAAAGATCGTGCCGATGATCGCCTGGAACGACAGGTCGGGATAGCCGAACCAGCCGCCGATCCCGGCGAGCAGGCCGTTGGCGAGCGCGACGAGTGCGACGAAGGCGAGCACCATCGCGCCGACCGCGACCGCCAGCCGGACGCCGGTCTGGGCGCCCTGCGCCGCCGCCATGATGATGTTCGCGGGCTTTTCCTCGTCGTGGCTCGCCTCGGGCATGATCACGGGTTCGATGCCCAGATCCTTGGGATCGTCGGGCATCATGATCTTTGCCATCAATATGCCGCCGGGCGCCGACATGAAGCTCGCGGCGAGCAGGTAGGGCAGCAATTGTTCGCCGATCATGCTGGCATAGGCGCCGAGGATCGTCCCCGCGACCCCGGCCATGCCGACGGTCATCACGGTGAAGAGCTGCGACGGTGTCAGGCTGGCGAGATAGGGGCGGATGACGAGCGGGCTTTCGCTCTGCCCGACGAAGATATTCGCCGCGGCGCCCAGGCTTTCGACCTTGGTGATGCCGGTGATCTTCTGGATCGCGCCGCCGACCCATTTGATCACCAGCTGCATGATGCCGAGATAATAGAGGATCGAGATCATCGAGGCGAAGAAGATGATCACGGGCAGCGCCGCGATCGCGAAGCTGTGCCCGCCCATCTCGGGTCCGGCGAGCGGGCCGAAGATGAAGTCTGTGCCCGCCTTGGCATAGCCGAGCAGGTTCGACACGCCGCCTGACATCGCCTGGATGATGCTGCGGCCCCAGGGGGTGCCGAGCACGAGCAGCGCGAAACCGGCTTGCAGCAGGAAGGCGGGAATGACGACGCGGGGGCGAATCCAGCGGCGGTTGGAAGAGAAGAGCAGGGCGATCGCGAGCAATGCGACGATGCCGAGCAGACCGATCAGGCGTTCCATGAAAAAAGTGCGTCCCCCGCAAGTTTGTTGCGCCCTGTCTAGCGGCCTTTGGCGGCGGGGCAAGAGTGCGCGGCGCGGTGCCCGTTCGGGATGGCGCCAGAAAAGGCGAAGATCGGGAATGGCCGGTTTCGACCGGAAGCCGACCTATCCTCCATCGTCATCCCGGACTTGATCCGGGATCCATTCTCTCAGCGCCGGATGAATGGA
>NZ_JAOZVW010000125.1 GCF_025869345.1 Sphingopyxis sp. | reverse complement strand
GCTGACCTCTACAATGCCATTGTAGCGCTCTCCCAGCTGAGCTAAGGCCCCGTGCCATTTTGCTGGTCGCCCCTGGGTGGTGCGACCGGGACGCCGCCTTTACCAGCGCGCGCCCGTTATGCAAGGGGCCAAATGCATCGGGCGATGCTTTTTTGGCCCCTCGTCGTCCAACGCGGCGACGTCAGCTTTCGTCGTTGCCGTCGTCGCCGGTATCGACGCCCAGATCGTCGTCGCCGCCAAGGTCGACGTCGTTGTCGGGCGAATCATTGTCCTCGTCGACATCGACGTCCAGATCCAGAT
The DNA here is from genome assembly GCF_025869345.1 of Sphingopyxis sp. Taxonomy (GTDB): domain Bacteria; phylum Pseudomonadota; class Alphaproteobacteria; order Sphingomonadales; family Sphingomonadaceae; genus Sphingopyxis. The sequence goes on along the minus strand of NZ_JAOZVW010000125.1, from coordinate 5,089 downwards.
CCTCGTCGACGCCTTCTTCCTTGGGCGTCTTGCCGGGCTTTTCAGCCTGCTCGAACGGCATCGGCTGCTTCGATTTCAACACCGATTCCGGGATCCACGCATAGCCGCAATTGATGCAGGTGACCGGATCATCCTTGGTCAGATCATAGAATCGGGTGGCGCATTTCGGGCAGCTACGCTTCGTGCCCCATTCAGCCTTTATCATATATTCCTCTTAAACCTTTGAAGGTGTGAGATAAATTTCGGAGAAAGGGCGGCACCGAAATGGCCGTCCGTCAAATCGGCGTGCGCCTTGCCAGATTGTTTGCCCGCTGTCAAAAGCCGCACGCGATGACAGACGATAGCCCCAGCCAGCACCCCAGCCCGCGCGCCTTTTCCGCCTCCGTTCCGCTCAAGGGCCGGATCGCGATTCCCGGCGACAAGAGCATTTCGCACCGCGCGCTGATGCTGTCGGCGCTCGCGGTCGGGACGAGCCGCGTCACCGGCCTGCTCGAGGGGCATGATGTGCTCGCCACCGCCGCCGCGATGCGCGCGATGGGGGCGAGCATCGAGCGCACCGGCGACGGCGAATGGGAAATCGACGGCGTCGGGGTCGGCGGGCTGCTCCAGCCGCGCGAAGCCGTCGACATGGGGAACAGCGGCACCTCGACGCGCCTGCTGATGGGCCTCGTCGCCAGCCACCCGATCACCGTCACCTTCACCGGCGACGCCAGCCTGTCGGGCCGCCCGATGGGCCGCGTGATCGATCCGCTGAGCCAGATGGGCGCCGACATCACCGCCTCGCCGGGAGGGCTCCTGCCGCTGATGGTGCGCGGCCTCGCCCCCGCTATCCCCCTCGCCTATCGCCTGCCGATGGCGTCGGCGCAGGTGAAGAGCGCGGTGCTGCTCGCTGGCCTCAACACCCCCGGCATCACCGAAGTGATCGAGCCGGTGCCGACCCGCGACCATAGCGAGCGGATGCTGCGCGGCTTCGGCGCCGATCTGACCGTCGAGACCGATGCCGACGGCACGCGCCATATCCGCCTGCGCGGCGAGGCCGAGCTTCGGCCGCAGACGATCACCGTGCCGGGCGATCCCTCATCGGCCGCCTTCTTCATCGTCGCGGCGCTGGTCGTCCCCGGATCGGACGTCGTCATCGCCAATGTCGGCCTCAACCCGACGCGCGCCGGACTCGTCGAAGTGCTGCAGGCGATGGGCGGCAGCATCGAGCTTCAGAACGCCCGCGAAGTCGGCGGCGAACCCGTGGCCGACCTCCGAGTCCGCCATAGCAACCTCAAGGGCATCGCCGTCGATCCGGCCATCGCGCCGAGCATGATCGACGAATATCCGATCCTCTTCGTCGCCGCCGCGCTCGCCGAAGGGCGCACCGTCACCACCGGGCTCGACGAACTGCGCGTCAAGGAAAGTGACCGCTTGGCCGTCATGGCGGCAGGCCTCGCCGCGATCGGCGCGCGGGTCGAGGAGAGCGCCGACGGCCTCGTCATCGACGGCAGCGGCGGCGACCCGCTGCCCGGCGGCGCGATGGTCGCGGGCCATCTCGACCACCGTATCTGCATGAGCTTCGCCATCGCCGGCCTCGTCAGCAAGGCGCCGGTCGAGATCGACGACATGGCCCCGGTCGCGACGAGCTTTCCCAATTTCGAGGCGCTGCTCGGCGGGCTGCAATCATGATCATCGCCGTCGACGGCCCCACCGCGTCGGGCAAGGGCACGATCGCGCGCGCGCTCGCCGCTCATTTCGCCCTGCCGGTGCTCGACACCGGGCTGCTCTATCGCGCGGTCGGTTATCAGACGCAACTCAATCACGGCGATCCCGACGATAGCGCCGATGCGCTCCGCGCCTGCGATTTCCCGGACAGCCTGCTGGACGATCCGGCGCTGCGCTACGAAAGCACGGGCGGCCTCGCGAGCCGCGTGTCGGTGCACCCCGCGGTCCGCCAGGCGCTGTTCCAGCGCCAGGTCGATTTCGCGAACCAGCCGGGCGGCGCGGTGCTCGACGGGCGCGACATCGGCACGGTGATCGCGCCGCACGCCGACGCCAAGCTGTTCGTCACCGCCTCCCCCGAGGAACGCGCGCGGCGCCGCCATGCCGAGATGCTGGGGCGCGGGGTCGATGTCAGCTATGACGCGGTGCTCGCCGACATCCACGCCCGCGACGCCCGCGACACCGGCCGCGCCGACGCGCCGCTGATCCGCGCCGGGGACGCGCTGCTGCTCGACAATACAGCACTCGATCGCGACGCAGCGATCGCGGCGGCGATCGCTTTCGTCGAGGGCAAGGCCGGGACGCGCAGCTGAAAGAAGGCTTCGCGCAGAGATCGCAGAGGATTTTGGTTCACGCGGAGGCGCGGAGGCGCGGAGATTATGGCTCGGGCCGATAGGCCCCTTCATGCTCCGCCCCGTCGCGGTTCCAGACAGGTTACAGGAGAAAGCCGCTTCGCGGCAGGCGTCATCTCTCCGCGCCTCCGCGTCTCCGCGTGAATCCCTTTCCTCCCTCCCTCTGCGGTCTCTGCGCGAATCCCATTTGCTCTGCCGTCGATGACACGATCACGCAGATCGGCCTTTCCCCTTGCCCAAAGCCCCTTCCCCGCCTATACGCGCGCCGTCCGACGGGCGGTTTGCCGGTCGAGGCACGGGTGAACCGCCGCTCCGACCGGAGCGTCGGGCGTGATGGGGTAACCTCGTCGCGCCCTTTTTGCTTTGTCCGTGTTTCGTCCGCGATCCACCTCGAGGATGTCTTGCCTCGCATCCGGCGGGCAGGACGGATCGGCCACAAGACCAGCGGACCCAACCGCTTGGCCGGAACAAATGAAGTAAGGAAACTATCCATGGCCACTACGGCTTTCCCGACGCGCGACGATTTCGCCGCGATGCTCGATGAATCGCTTGGTGGTGCCGACGGCGGCTTTGAAGGCCGCGTCGTCAAGGGCACCGTGACCGCGATCGAAAACGACCTGGCAGTGATCGACATCGGCCTGAAGAGCGAAGGCCGCGTGCCGCTTCGCGAATTCGCGATGCCCGGCCAGAAGGCCGACCTCAAGGTCGGTGACGAAGTCGAAGTCTATGTCGACCGCGTCGAAAACGCCAATGGCGAAACCATGCTGTCGCGCGACCGCGCTCGCCGCGAAGCCGCCTGGGACCGCCTGGAAGAAGAATTCAACAAGGAAGCCCGCGTCGAAGGCGTCATCTTCGGCCGCGTCAAGGGCGGCTTCACCGTCGACCTCGGCGGCGCCGTGGCGTTCCTTCCCGGTTCGCAGGTCGACATCCGCCCGGTGCGCGACGTCGGCCCGCTCATGGACCTGCCGCAGCCGTTCCAGATCCTCAAGATGGATCGCCGCCGCGGCAACATCGTCGTGTCGCGCCGCGCCATCCTCGAGGAAACGCGCGCCGAACAGCGTTCGGGCCTGATCCAGAACCTCGAAGAGGGTCAGATCATCGAAGGCGCGGTCAAGAACATCACCGATTATGGTGCGTTCGTCGACCTCGGCGGCATCGACGGCCTGCTCCATGTCACCGACATGAGCTACAAGCGCGTCAACCACCCGAGCGAAGTCATCAACATCGGTGACACCGTCCGCGTCCAGATCATCCGCATCAACCGCGACACGCAGCGCATCAGCCTCGGCATGAAGCAGCTCGAAAGCGATCCGTGGGAAGGCGTCGCCGCCAAATACCCCGTGGGTGCGAAGCTCAAGGGCACCGTCACGAACATCACCGATTACGGTGCGTTCGTCGAACTGGAGCCCGGCATCGAGGGTCTGGTCCACGTCAGCGAAATGTCGTGGGTCAAGAAGAACGTCCACCCCGGCAAGATCGTCTCGACCAGCCAGGAAGTCGACGTCATCGTCCTCGAAGTCGACAGCGACAAGCGCCGCATCTCGCTCGGCCTCAAGCAGGCCCAGTCGAATCCCTGGGGCGCGTTCGCCGAAACCCACCCGGTGGGCTCGGTCGTCGAAGGCGAAGTCAAGAACGCCACCGAGTTCGGTCTGTTCGTCGGTCTGCCCGGCGACGTCGACGGCATGGTTCACATGTCGGACATCGCCTGGGGCATCTCGGGCGAGGAAGCGCTGCATCTCCACCGCAAGGGCGAGCAGGTGCAGGTCGTCGTTCTCGACGTCGATGTCGAGAAGGAACGCATCAGCCTCGGCATCAAGCAGCTTGAAAAGGGCGCTCCGGCCGTTGGCGGCGGCGCCGCTGCTTCGGGTTCGCTGAAGAAGAACGAGATCGTCACCGTCACCGTCCTCGAAGTCCGCGACAACGGCCTTGAGGTGCAGGCCGGCGACGATGGCGCCACCGGCTTCATCAAGCGCGCCGATCTTGGCCGCGACCGCGACGAACAGCGCGCCGAACGCTATCAGGTCGGACAGAAGTTCGACGCAATGGTCACCGGCTTCGACCGGTCGAAGAAGCCCAGCTTCTCGGTCAAGGCGCTGCAGATCGCCGAAGAGAAGCAGGCCGTCGCGCAATATGGCTCGTCGGACTCGGGTGCGTCGCTCGGCGACATCCTCGGCGAAGCGCTGAAGGCCGGCAAGAAGGACTGATAATTTCACGTCCTCGCCGTCAGGCAACAGAAAAGGCCCGCGGAGTGTCCCTCCGCGGGCCTTTTTCTTTCGGTGATATATTTTGACCGAACAGTGATTCATGATACTCTCCCGCCCGCGTTGGGAGGGGTCCTCACGCACATGGAGCCGGCAACGACCGGATGGCCTGCGCCCGTCGGGCGCGCGTGACTATATTAGGGGAAGCACATGATCCGGTCGGAACTGGTGCAGAAGATCGCGAGCGAGAACAGCGATCTGCGCCTTGAAGAGGTGGAACGCATCGTCGATGTCTTTTTCGATTCCATCGTGGACCAGCTCGCCGGCGGCGGCCGGGTCGAACTGCGCGGGTTCGGCGCCTTTTCGACGCGATCGCGCGAATCGCGCACTGGCCGCAATCCGCGCACCGGCGCCCCGGTCGCGGTGAACGCCAAGAGCGTGCCCTATTTCAAGCCCGGCAAGGAAATGCGCGAGCGGCTGAACGACTGAGGGTTCAAACCTCGTCATTGCGAGCGCAGCGAAGCAATCCAGGGTAGCGTAAACCGCTCTGGA
>NZ_JAOZVW010000124.1 GCF_025869345.1 Sphingopyxis sp. | reverse complement strand
GGTCCCGCTTTTCAGGCGTCGCCGAGCGGGACCCCGGATCAAGTCCGGGGTGACGAAGAAGGTAACGCCAACCAAATTTGTTCGTCCACCGCATGAATCTTTTTCCCGAGGCTCGCTCCGTAGGCAGTTACATTTCGCCAAGGTGACGCTAGGGGATTGGGAAACGGGCGCGCGTCTGGAATCGAACCAAGGGGAAAAACATGGACAGCGGCAACAAGGTGCAATTCTCGGACCGCGAGGCCCTGCTCTATCACAACTACGGCCGGCCCGGGAAAATCGAGATCATCGCCTCGAAACCGATGGCGACCCAGCGCGACCTCAGCCTTGCCTATTCGCCCGGCGTCGCCGTCCCGGTCAACGCGATCGCCGAGGACCCGGCCAAGGCCTATGATTATACGATCAAGGGCAATCTGGTCGCGGTGATCTCGAACGGCACCGCGATCCTCGGGCTCGGCAACCTCGGGGCGCTCGCCTCTAAGCCGGTGATGGAGGGCAAGGCCGTCCTGTTCAAGCGCTTCGCCGACGTCGATTCGATCGACCTCGAGGTGAAGACCGAGGACCCGCAGGCGTTCATCGACGCGGTCGAGCTGCTCGAACCGAGCTTCGGCGGCATCAACCTTGAAGACATTGCCGCGCCCAACTGCTTCATCATCGAGGCGGCGCTCAAGGAAAAGATGAACATCCCGGTCTTCCATGACGATCAGCACGGCACCGCGATCATCACCGCCGCCGGCCTGATCAACGCCTGCCACCTGACCGGGCGCGACCTCGGCGAGATCAAGGTCGTCGTCAACGGCGCCGGCGCCGCGGCGATCGCCTGCACCGCGCTCATCAAGGCGATGGGCGTGCGGCACGAGAATGTCATCATGTGCGACCGCAAGGGCACCATCTATCAGGGCCGCACCGAAGGCATGGACCAGTGGAAGTCGGCGCACGCGGTGCCGACCGAAGCGCGCGACCTGACCGCGGCGCTGAAGGGCGCCGACGTCTTCCTCGGCCTGTCGGCCGCGGGCGCGCTCAAGCCCGAGATGGTCAAGGACATGGCGCCCGCGCCGATCATCTTCGCAATGGCGAACCCCGACCCCGAAATCTCGCCGCCCGATGCGCGCGCCGCGCGCCCCGACGCAATCATCGCGACGGGGCGCTCGGACTATCCGAACCAGGTCAACAACGTGCTGTGCTTCCCCTTCATCTTCCGCGGCGCGCTCGACGTACGCGCGACCGCGATCAACGAGGAGATGAAGATCGCCGCGGCTTACGCGATCGCCGACCTCGCGCGCCAGCAGGTGCCCGAGGAGGTCGCGGCGGCCTATGGCGGGCGCGCGTCGAGCTTCGGCCCCGAATATATCATCCCCTCGCCCTTCGACCCGCGATTGATGGAAATCGTCCCCGCCGCGGTCGCCAAGGCGGCGATGGACACCGGCGTCGCGCAGCAGCCGATCGCGGACCTGGAGGCTTATCGCACCAGCCTGCGCGCGCGGCTCAACCCGACGACCTCGGTGCTGACGCTTGCCTATGAGGCGGCGCGCGCCAACCCGAAGCGCGTCGTCTTTGCCGAGGGCGAGGAGGAAGTGGTGCTGCGCGCCGCGATCCAGTTCCGCGACGGCGGCTACGGCATCCCGGTGCTCGTCGGGCGCGAGGGACTGCACGACAAGCTGCGCGCGATGGGGGTTACCGATCCCGAAAGCTTCGAGGTCCACAATAGCGTCAATTCGCCGCATGTGCCGCAGATGGTCGAGATGATGTACGAGCGGCTCCAGCGCCGCGGCTACCTCCGCCGCGACATCGAGCGGATGGTCAACCGCGACCGCAACATCTTCGGCTCGCTGCTCCTCAAGCTCGGCCTCGGCGACGCGATGATCACCGGCGTCACCCGCACCTATTCGCAGACGATGCGCGAGGTGCGGCGCGTGATCGACCCCGCCGAAGGCAAGACCGCGTTCGGCATCCATGTCCTCGTCGGCCAGCATCACACGGTGTTCATGGCCGACACGACGGTCAACGAGCGCCCGTCGGCCGAGATGCTCGCCGATATCGCCGAGCGCACCGCGCAGGTCGCGCGCCGCATGGGCCACGAACCGCGCGTCGCCTTCCTCTCCTATTCGACCTTCGGCAACCCCCCGGGGTCGTGGCTCGACAATATCCGCGAGGCGGTCCACATCCTCGACGAGCGCAAGCCCGAGTTCGAATATGAGGGCGAAATGGCGCCCGATGTCGCGCTCAACGCGAAGGTGATGGAGAAATATCCCTTCTGCCGCCTGTCGGGGGCCGCGAATGTGCTGATCATGCCGGGGCTGCAATCGGGCAATCTGTCCGCGAAGCTGCTGCGCGAACTCGGCGGCAGCGCGGTGATCGGCCCGATGCTGATCGGGATGGAAAAGCCGGTGCAGGTCGCCACCATGGCATCGCCCGCGTCGGATCTGGTGACGCTCGCGGTGCTCGCCGCGGGGGGAATTGCGGGGTAACGAGAAGACTCCCCTCCCGCTTGCGGGAGGGGCTGGGGGTGGGTCAGCAGCGTGGCGGTCAGCCCACCCCGCTGCGACTGACGAACAAAGTTCGTAAGTCTCGCTGCCCCTCCCGCTAGCGGGAGGGGAGGATCAATATCCTTACTGCCCCTGCGAGCCGCCGCCCATGCCGGGGGCACCGACCGCGCCGATATTGCCGAAAATATCCTCGAAGAAGCTGCGGTGGCGGCCCAGCGTCGGCGTCGTGTCGCCTTCGGGGCTGATCTTGCTCACCAGTTCGAGGCCGGTCTTGTCGACCCCGACGACATTGCCCGCGGGGTCGAAGCGCACGCGGAGCACCTGCTGCGCGACGGGGCGCGGGCGAGCGAAGGCGAGCTGGCGGGTCTCGCGCGACACATAATAATATTCATTGTCGCTGAACTGGCCGACGAAGGTCGGGCGGCCCAGCGTCTTTTCGACCGATTCGCGATTGTCGACGCCGGGCGTGATCGCGGTGGTCAGCACCGGATCGACGACATAGCCCTGCCGTCCCTTGAGCTGCGCGCAGCCGCTGGCGGTCAGCGCGAGCGCCAGCCCGGCGACGATCAGGCGCACGGGGCGGGCGGGAAGCATGGGGGTCTGGATCGGCATCGACTATCTCCGTTGCGCCGCTTTGCGCGGGCGCTGGCAATCGCGCCTCTTAACCGCAAGCGGTCGGGGCGCACAAGCGGCTTATGCCGCCGCAATGCTTGCGCCAAGCTGACCGAGGGGACTTTTCGGATGGAGTGATTCCGCCTAAGCGAATCGCATGTTCTCATCGCTCCGCAAGCTCTTCAAACCCGGCGCCGATCCGCGCGAGGCGCGCCGCCCGCTGTGGAATGCCGTGGTCGCCGCCGCGCGCGCGCCGCACTGGTATCGCGAGGGCGGCGTTCCCGATACGCTCGACGGCCGTTTCGACATGATCAGCCTGGTGCTCGCACTCGTCCTCCACCGCATCGACGACGATCCCGGCCAGGCGCTCGCGGGGGTCCAACTCACCGAATTGTTCGTCGACGACATGGACGGCCAGATGCGCCAGATCGGTTTTGGCGACATGGTCGTCGGCAAGCAGATCGGGCGGATGGTCGGCGCGCTTGGCGGCCGGCTCGGCGCCTATCGAGCGCCCGATGGATCGGAGGAGCTGAAGGCGGCGCTGGTGCGCAATCTGTGGCGCGGCAAGGCGGCCCCCGATGCGGGACTGGCGCATGTGCTGGCGGGGATCGCGGAGCTGCGCGCGGGCCTCGCCGCGATGCCGGTCGAGACGCTGATTGCCGCCGGCCATTTGCCCGGACCGCGTGCATGACCGCACCCGAATTTTCGCACATCGTCACGCTGGCCGAGGCGGGGCAGGGCCGCGCGGTGGCGATCGAGGCCGACCAGGCGGCGCGCGCGGCGATCGCCCGGCGGCTGGGGCTCGTCGCGCTCGGCCGCTTCGCGGTGACCGCCGAGGTGCGCAGCGTCGCGGGGGGGATCGCCGCAGCGGGCACGATCGACGCCGATATCGTGCAAAGCTGCGCGGCGACCGGGCTGCCGGTGCCCGCCACGCTCCACGAGCCCTTCGACCTCCGCTTCCTGCGCGATGCGAGCCCCGCCGGGAGCAGCGAAGAGGAGGTCGAAATCAGCGATGCCGACTGCGACATCCTGCCGCTGGAGGGCGAGCGGATCGACCTCGGCGAAGCGGCGGTGCAAACGCTGTCGCTGGCGCTCGATCCCTTTCCGCGCCATCCCGACGCCGATCGCATCCTCGCCGAAAAGGGCGTACTCAGCGAAGATCAGGCGGGGCCGTTCGCAGCGCTCGCGAAACTGCGGGGGCAAGACCAGTCTTAGGTTCCGCCGTCATCCCGGCGAAGGCCGGGATGACGATAGTTATTCGCCTTCGGGCGCGTCCTTCGGCTCGTCCTTCACCAGATCGGCGGCGACGGCATCGAGGCCGGGTTCGGCGACGGCAGGTTCGTCCGCGGCGGGCGCTTCCTTCGCGTCGCCGTCGTCCTTTTCGTGCGCAACCGGCAGCGAACCGCCCAGCGCTTTCGCGAGCCCGACGAGTTGCTCGCCGAGCACCTTGTCGACCGCGGGCGCGACGTCGGCGACCTTGAAGCGCATATAGCCGCCGACGACATAGTCGAAGCGGATCGCGCTGCCCGTCGCGGTCGGCTTGATATGGATCGTCAGCGTGCCGGTGACCGCTTCGCTCTGGAGCGGGCCGAAGGCGCCCGACAGGCGCATCATTTCGCCCGGCTTGGCAAAGATGATCCGCGCGTGCTGGACGCTGCCCATCGCGCCGCCCTCGCCGGGGAGCTTTTCGCAGAAACAGCCGCCGGCCTGCGAATCGAGCCAGAAGTTCGCGGCGTCGCCCGACCAGCTATGCTCCTTCGACCACCATTTGTCGGGGAGGCGGAGCATCTTCCAGACATCGTCGGGGGTCGCCGCGACCTGCGCGGTGTGCGCGACGGTAAAGCCGATGTCGCTCTGGTCGATGACCTTCGCCTGCGACGGAACGGCAAGGAGCAGCACATCTGAAAGCAGCGCGGCGGCAAGAAAGCCATTGCGTTTCATAGAATCCCCCCTCCGCCCCGCGCTCCGTCATTGCGAGCGGAGCGAAGCAATCCAGGGCGGTCTACACCGCTCTGGATTGCCACGCGGCTTCGCCGCTCGCAATGACGATAATGGGGTCGGCCTAGCTGCCGAGGATCGCTTCGATCGCGTCGTTGACATGATCGATGTCGGCCATGCCGTCGACCTTGCTGACGATGCCGCGCGCTTCGTAGATCGGCAGGATCGGCGCCGTCTTGGCGCGATATTCGGCCATGCGCGTGCGCACCGTTTCCTCATTGTCGTCGGGGCGGCGCTTGAAGTCGTGGCTGCCGCAGACGTCGCACGTATCGGCGACCTTGGGCAGCTTGTAACGATCGTGATAACCTGCGCCGCATTTGGCGCAGGAAAAGCGCCCGGTGATGCGGTCGACGAGCGCATCCTCCTCGACCACCAGTTCGATCACATGGTCGAGCTTGCGGCCGCGTTCCGAGAGGATCGAGTCGAGCGCATCGGCCTGCGCCGCGGTGCGCGGATAGCCGTCGAAGATCACCGAGGTCTCACCGCCGAGCTCGTCGAGCCGCTCGCCGATCAGGCCCGAAACGATCGCGTCCGACACCAGCTCGCCCGCGTCCATCACCGCCTTTGCCTGGAGGCCGATCGGCGTTCCTGCCTTGACCGCGGCGCGGAGCATGTCGCCGGTCGAAAGCTGGACCATGCCATGTTCGCTTTCGAGCCGCGAAGCCTGCGTTCCCTTGCCCGCCCCCGGCGGACCCAGCAAAATGATGTTCAGCGTCATGGAAGCCCCTGTTTCCCGTTCTGTCGGGGTGGCCCTAACCGACCCATCAGCGCCGCGCAACGCCGCCCTTCAATTTGGCCTTCTTGATAAGGTCGCCATATTGATGCGCGAGCATGTGGCTCTGGATCTGGCTGATCGTGTCGATCGTCACGTTGACGATGATCAGCAGGCTGGTGCCGCCGAGCTGGAACGGCAGCCCCGATTTCGCGATGAAATATTCGGGGACGAGGCAGATCAGCGCCAGATAGACCGCGCCGATCACGGTGATGCGCGTCAGCACGAAGTCGAGATAGGCGGCGGTGTTCTTGCCCGGGCGGATGCCGGGGATGAAGCCGTTCTGACGCTTCAGATTGTCGGCGGTTTCCTCGGGATTGAAGACGACCGCGACGTAGAAGAAGCAGAAGAAGATGATCCCCGCACCATAGAGCGCCATATAGAGCGGCTGGCCGTGCGCGAGATACTGGTTGAGGGTGACGAGGAATTCGCCCCACGCCGAATCCTGCTGGACATTGCTGCCGAGCATCTGGGTGACGGTCAGCGGCATCAGCAGCAGCGACGAGGCGAAGATCGGCGGGATCACGCCCGAGGTGTTGACCTTGAGCGGCAGGTGGCTGCGATCGGCCTGCATCATGCCGCGCTGGGTCGCGCGCTTCGGATATTGGACGAGGACGCGGCGCTGCGCGAGTTCCATGAAGCTGATCGCGGCGATGATGAGAACACCGCCGCCAACCACGGCGAGGATCGTGCCGCCGCCCATCGAGCCCTCGCGCACCTGCGTGAACATCTGCGCGAAGCTGCGCGGCAACTGGGCGAGAATGCCCGCCATGATGATCAGCGAGACGCCGTTGCCGATGCCGCGGCTGGTGATCTGTTCCCCGAGCCACATCAGGAAGAGCGTACCGCCGACGATGCTGATCACGGCGCCGATGCGGAACATCATGCCGGGATCGACGACCGCCGCGACCCCCTGACTCTGGCCGAGCGTCTCGAGCCCGACGGCGATGAAATAGCCCTGGATCGCGGTCAGGAACACCGTGCCGTAGCGCGTGTACTGGTTGAGCTTCTTGCGTCCGCTTTCGCCCTCTTTCTTGAGCGCGGCGAGGCTGGGGGCGAGCGCCGAGGCGAGCTGAACGACGATCGACGCGGTAATATAGGGCATGACGCCGAGCGCGATGATGCTCATACGCTCAAGGCTGCCGCCCGAGAAGGTGTTGAAGATGTCGAGGATGCCGCCCGACGCCGCCTGCGAATAGAGCCGCGACAGCGCGACCGGATCGACCCCGGGGAGCGGCACGAACGACAGGAAGCGGAAGACGATCAGCGCGCCGATCGTAAACCACAGGCGGTTCTTGAGTTCGGTCGCCTGGCCGAACTTCGAAAAGTTCAGGCTGGAAGAAAGCTGGTCGGCGCGAGAGGCCATGGGTGTTGTTCCTCGAGTGGCGGACCGCGCCCCCCGCGACCCGGCGCCTATGTGCGTTCGACGGTCACGAAGCGCAAGGGGAAAGGCCCATTTAGCGGTGAGCCGACGCTCCAATGCCGCTTTTGATATTTGTTGGCATCGCGCGAAGTCGAGATGCCCCTCGGCATGGAGCCATTCCGACGCCTGGCCCGACTTTGCTCGACACGAACGGAAAAAAGTTCGTGTAATGATAATGGGGCGGCCCCTGAGAGCCGCCCCATCCGATATCGTTTATTCCGCCTTGGCTTCCGGCGCCGCGGGCAGTTCGATCTTGCCGCCAGCCTTTTCGACCGCCTCGATCGCGCCCTTCGACGCACCGGCGACCGCGAAAGTCAGCTTGGCGGTCAGCTCGCCCTTGGCGAGGAGGCGGACGCCGTCCTTACCACCACGCGCAACACCGGCGGCCTTGAGCGCGGCATGGTCGACGGTCTTCTTGGCGTCGAGCTTCTTCTCGTCGATCAGCTTCTGGACCTGGCCCAGATTCACGATCGCATAATCCTTGCCGAAGATGTTGTTGAAGCCGCGCTTCGGGATGCGCATGTGGAGCGGCATCTGGCCGCCCTCGAAACCGTTGATCGCGACGCCGCTGCGGGCCTTCTGGCCCTTCTGGCCGCGGCCGGCGGTCTTGCCCTTGCCCGAGCCGATGCCGCGTCCGACGCGCATCCGGCCCTTGCGGGCGCCATTATTGTCACGAAGATCGTTGAGCTTGATAGTCATTGCACTCGCTTTCGCTGTGTTCGCGCTAGGAACCGTCCCGAGGGACTAGTCCGGTTCGATTTCACTCGATGGCTGAAAGCCGGGATAGGGTCCGGCCTTTTCCATCACGATGGCCTGGGCGACATAGCCGCGGCCATCGACTTCCGTAATCGAGGGGCTGCCGTGCAGCTGCCACCCCCGGTTGAGCAGTCCCTCGACGCGCGCGCAAAAGGCAGCGTCATCGGGACCGGTCAACAGGCGATAGAGCTTCATGCGGGTTTAGCCCTCGACGACTTCCACCATGTGCGGCAGCTTGCGGATCATGCCGCGCACTTCCGGGGTGTCGACCAGTTCGACCTCGCGGTGCATCTTGCCCAGGCCGAGGCCGGTCAGGATGGCGCGCTGGCTCTTGGGGCGACGGATCGGCGAACCGATCTGGCGGATCTTGATTGTCTTGTCGGCCATTGTCTTACTCCGTCACCGCCGCGGCTTCGGCCTCGGCTGCGCGGTCGGACGAGCCGCCACGCTTGATCAGGTCCGAAACCTTCTTGCCGCGGCGCTGCGCGACCGACTTCGGGCTGGTCTGCTCGCCGAGCGCCTCGAAGGTCGCGCGGATCATGTTATAGGGGTTCGAGGTGCCGACCGACTTGGTCACCACATCGGCCACACCCAGCGATTCGAACACGGCGCGCATCGGGCCGCCGGCGATGATGCCGGTCCCGGCGGGCGCCGAGCGCAGCGTGACGTTGCCGGCGCCGAACACGCCGCGGCCGTCATGGTGCAGCGTGCGGCCGTCGCGCAGCGGAACACGAATCATCGCCTTCTTCGCGGCCGCGGTCGCCTTCGAAATGGCTTCGGGCACTTCGCGCGCCTTGCCATGACCGAAACCGGCGCGGCCCTTGCCGTCGCCGACGACGACGAGCGCGGCGAAACCGAAGCGCTTGCCGCCCTTCACCGTCTTGGACACGCGGTTGATGTGGACGAGCTTTTCGATCAGCTCTTCGCCGCCATCCTCGTCGCGCGGGCGACGATCGTCGCGGCGGCCACGGCCACCATCGCGGCCACCCCGGCCGCCGTCACGACCACCGCCACGACCGCGGCGCGGAGCCTGGCCTTCGGTGGGGGCGGGGGCTGCTTCGGGGGCGCCTTCGGCGTTCTGAACTTCGTCTGCCATGATTAGAACTCCAATCCGCCTTCGCGCGCCGCGTCGGCCAGCGCCTTGATGCGCCCGTGGAACAGGAAGCCGCCGCGGTCGAACACGACCTGCGTCACGCCCGCCTTCTTGGCGGCGTCGGCAAGGCGCTTGCCGACGTCGGCTGCCGCCGCCGCGGTGGCGCCGGTCTTGCCGCGCACATCCTTGTCGAGCGTCGAGGCCGCGGCCAGCGTCTTGCCGGCGGCGTCATCGATGAGCTGCGCATAGATATGGCGGCCCGAGCGGTGCACCGAAAGCCGCGGCCGGCCGGCGGCGCGCTGACGGAGCGCGGTGCGGACGCGCTGGCGGCGTTTTTGGAAAGTGGTAAGATGTGCCATGGCTTACTTCTTCTTGCCTTCTTTGCGGAAGATGTACTCGCCGCGATATTTGATGCCCTTGCCCTTATAGGGTTCGGGCTTGCGCCAACGGCGGATTTCCGCCGCGACCTGGCCGACCTTCTGCTTGTCGATACCGCTGATCTCGATCGTCGTATTGTCCGGCGTCTTGATCTCGATGCCTTCGGGCACCGCGAAATCGACATCGTGGCTGTAGCCGAGCTGCAGCTTCAGCGTCTTGCCCTGCGAGTTGGCGCGATAGCCGACGCCGGTGATTTCGAGCACCTTGGTGAAGCCTTCGGTCACGCCGGTGACGAGATTCTGCACCAGCGTGCGCTGCATGCCCCAGAAGGCGCGTGCTTCGCGGCTGTCGTTCGCGGGCTGAACCGAGATGCTGCCTTCGCCGACTTCATATTTGATGTTGTCGGAAAGCGGCATCGCGAGCGTGCCCTTCGGCCCCTTGACCGACAGCGTGCCGCCGTCGATCGCGGCGGTGACGCCGCCGGGAACCGCCACTGATTTTTTACCGATGCGCGACATCAGAACACCTCCGCCAGCACTTCGCCGCCGACATTATGTTCGCGGGCTTCGGCGTCCGAAAGAACGCCGCGCGGGGTCGACACGATGGTGATGCCCAGGCCGTTGCGCACGATCGGCAGCTCTTTCGAGCCCGAATAGACGCGGCGGCCCGGCTTCGAAACGCGGGCCACGTGGCGGATCGCCGGCTGGCCCTCGAAATATTTGAGCTCGATGCGGATGCCCTTGTGCTGGCCCTTCGCGCCCAGCGTTTCTTCGCTGTAGCCGCGGATATAGCCTTCGCGCTGGAGCACATCGAGAACGCGGACGCGCAGGGTCGAGGCGGGGGTCAGGACGCTGTCCTTCTTCGCCTGCTGGCCGTTGCGGATGCGGGTGAGCATATCACCCAGGGGATCGGTCATTGCCATCTTCTAGTCCCTTACCAGCTCGATTTCACAACACCGGGGATCAGGCCCTTGTTGGCCAGATCGCGGAGCTGGATACGGCACAGCCGGAATTTACGGTAATAAGCGCGCGGACGGCCTGTCAGCTCGCACCGGTTGCGGATGCGGGTCGGGTTGCCGTTGCGCGGGATTTCCGCCATCTTGAGGCGCGCAATCAGACGCTCGCCATCGTCGAGCGAGGTGTCGGCGGCAATCGCCTTCAGCTTTGCGTAACGGCCGGCATATTTCTTCACCAGCTGCTTGCGACGCTCGTTCTTGTTCATCGAACTCAGTTTCGCCATGACTTAAGTTCTCTTTCCTTCTTGAAAGAGCCGGCCTGGTCCCAAGGGGATCAGGCGGCTTCCTTTTCCTGCGCTGCGATCGGGAAGGGGAAGCCGAACAGCTTGAGCAGTTCGCGGGCTTCGTCATCCGTGCGAGCGGTGGTGGTGACGATCACGTCCATGCCGCGCACCTGGTCGATGCGGTCATAGTTGATCTCGGGGAAGATGATCTGTTCCTTCAGGCCCATGGCATAGTTGCCACGGCCGTCGAAGCTGGTCGCCGACACGCCGCGAAAGTCGCGGATGCGCGGCATCGCGATCGTGATCAGGCGATCGAGGAACTCGTACATGCGTTCGCGGCGCAGGGTCACCTTGCAGCCGATCGGCATGCCTTCGCGCAGCTTGAACTGCGCGATCGACTTCTTCGCCTTGGTCACGACGGGCTTCTGGCCCGCGATCAGCTCCATTTCGGCTGCCGCGGCTTCGACCTTCTTCTTGTCCTGCGTGGCTTCGCCGACGCCCATGTTGAGCGTGATCTTCTCGATCTTCGGCACTTCCATCACATTCTTGTAACCGAACTTCTCGGTCATCGCCTTGACGATCTTGTCGTCATAGAGCTTGCGCATGCGCGGGGTGTAGGTGTCAGCCATTGATCGTCTCCCCGGACTTCACGGCCACGCGGACCTTCTTGCCGTCCTTGGTTTCAAAGCGGACGCGCGTCGGCTTGCCGGTCTTGGGATCGGCGAGCGCGACCTTGCTCGCGAAGAGCGGCGCTTCCTTGCGCTCGAGGCCGCCCTGCGGGTTCTGCTGGGTCGGCTTGCGGTGACGGGTGATGACGTTGACGCCCGCGACGACGACCTTGCCGTCCTTCGGCAGGCTCTGCGTCACTTCGCCGGTCTTGCCCTTGTCCTTGCCGGACAGGACGACGACCGTGTCACCCTTCTTGATCTTGTTCGCCATGGTCAGAGCACCTCCGGCGCCAGGCTGATGATCTTCATATAGCCCTTGCCGCGCAGTTCGCGGACGACGGGGCCGAAGATACGCGTGCCGATCGGCTCCTCATTCTTGTTGACGAGAACGGCGGCGTTGCTGTCGAAACGGATCACCGAACCGTCGGCGCGGCGCACATCCTTCGCGGTGCGGACGATGACGGCGCGATGCACGTCGCCCTTCTTCACCTTGCCGCGCGGCTGGGCTTCCTTGATCGACACGACGATCACGTCGCCGACGCCGGCGACACGGCGCTTCGAGCCGCCGAGCACCTTGATGCACTGGACGCGCTTCGCACCGCTGTTGTCGGCGACTTCCAATTGTGACTGCATCTGAATCATCGATGCACTTCCTTCTTCCTTGGCCTACCGGGGCTCCCCGGCGGTTCCGTGAAACTCTTTACGCTTGCGCGTCGATCTCGTCGGCCTTCTTCGCCTTGGTCGAGATTTCGACCTTGTCGAGAACCTTCCAGGTCTTCAGCTTCGAAATCGGCTTCGTTTCCTCGATGCGGACGGTTTCGCCGGCCTTGATGGCGTTGTCCTCATCGTGGGCATGATACTTTTTCGAGCGGCGGATGATCTTGCCGTACAGAGGGTGCTTGACCTTCCGTTCGACCTTCACGACCACGGTCTTGTCGCCCTTGTCGGACACCACCGTGCCGGTCAATATGCGCTTCGGCATGGGTTGGTCTCCTTACTTGGCGGCCGAGCGCACGCGCCCGGTCTGCTCGGTCTTGACGCGCGCGATGGTGCGGCGCACTTCCTTGACCCGCGATGCCTTTTCCAGCTGGCCGGTGGCGGCCTGGAAACGGAGGTTGAACGCCTCGCGCTTCAGTTCGCCAAGCTGTTCGGCGAGCTGGTCGTCGGTCTTCTTGGTCAGATCTTCGGTCTTGGCCATGGCCCTCAACCCTCCAGATGCGAGGTGTCGCCGAGGCGGGCAACGACCTTCGTCTTGATCGGCAGCTTCATCGCCGCGCGTTCGAACGCCAGCGCGGCCACCGGACCGGGGACACCGTCGAGTTCGAACAGGATACGGCCGGGCTTGACGCGGGCGGCCCAGAATTCAGGCGAACCCTTGCCCTTGCCCATGCGGACTTCGGCGGGCTTCGACGACACGGGAACGTCGGGGAAGACGCGGATCCACAGGCGGCCCTGGCGCTTGATCGCACGGCTGATCGCGCGGCGGGCCGCTTCGATCTGGCGCGCGGTGATGCGCTCGGGTTCCATCGCCTTCAGGCCGTAGGAGCCGAAGTTCAGGCTGGTGCCGCCCTTGGCGAGGCCATGGATGCGGCCCTTGAAAGCCTTGCGGAACTTGGTTTTTTTCGGTTGCAGCATGTCAGCAGTCCTTAGCGGCGATCGTCACGGGCCGGACGGACGCCGGTCGTCTGCGCATCGAGCATCAGACGGTCGGTCGCCATCGGGTCATGACCCAGGATCTCGCCCTTGAAGATCCAGACCTTGATGCCGCAGACACCGTAAGCGGTGTGCGCTTCGGCCTCGGCATAGTCGACGTTGGCGCGCAGCGTGTGCAGCGGCACGCGGCCTTCGCGATACCATTCGGTGCGCGCGATTTCCGCGCCGCCGAGACGGCCGGCGCAGTTGATGCGGATGCCCTCGGCGCCGAGACGCATCGCCGACTGCACCGCGCGCTTCATCGCGCGGCGGAAGGCGACGCGGCGTTCGAGCTGGTCGGCAATGCCCTGGCCGACGAGCTTGGCGTCGACTTCGGGCTTGCGGATCTCGACGATGTTCAGCGACACGTCGCTGCCCGTCAGCTCGCCGAGTTTCTTGCGCAGCTTTTCGATGTCGGCGCCCTTCTTGCCGATGATGACGCCCGGACGGGCGGCATAGATCGACACGCGGCACAGCTTCGCCGGACGCTCGATCACGACCTTCGAGATCGCGGCCTGCGGCAGGGTCTTGAACACATATTTGCGGATCTTCAGATCCTCGACCAACATGCGGCCATAGTCCTGGCCCTCGGCGAACCAGCGGCTGTCCCAGGTGCGGTTGACCTGCAGGCGCAGGCCGATCGGATTGCTCTTCTGGCCCATCTTACGCCTCTTCTTCCTGTTCGCGGACGACGATGCGGATGCGGCTGAAGGGCTTGACGATCCGGGTCGACTTGCCGCGGCCGCGAGCGTGCCAGCGCTTCATCGAGATCGACTTGCCCACGCTCGCTTCCTTGACGACCAGCGCGTCAACGTCGAGGTTGTGGTTGTTCTCCGCGTTGGCGACGGCGCTGGCGAGAACCTTGCGCACGTCGACGGCCATCGCCTTCTTCGAGAAAGCGAGGACGTTCATCGCGTCTTCGACCTTGCGGCCGCGGATCAGCGCGGCGACGAGGTTCAGCTTCTGCGCCGAACCGCGAATCTGCGTGCCGACCGAGAGCGCCTCGTTATCCGCAACGCGGCGGGGGGACTTTTCCTTGCCCATTAGCGTTTGCCCTTCTTGTCGGCCGCGTGGCCGGGGAAGAAGCGCGTCGGCGCAAATTCACCCAGCTTCATGCCGACCATGTCTTCATTGACCGACACCGGCACGAACTTGCGGCCGTTGTAGACATTGAAGGTCAGCCCGACGAACTGCGGCAGGATGGTGGACCGGCGCGACCAGGTTTTGATCGGGGCAGAGCTGCCACCGTCCTGGGCCGTTTCGGCTTTCTTGAGGAGATGAAGGTCGACAAACGGACCCTTCCAGACCGAGCGAGCCATGGCTTACCTCTTCTTCTTCGCGTGACGCGACCGGATGATCATCTTGTCGGTCGACTTGTTATGGCGGGTACGGGCACCCTTGGTCGGCTTGCCCCACGGGGTCACCGGATGACGGCCACCCGAGGTGCGGCCTTCACCACCGCCGTGCGGGTGATCGACCGGGTTCTTGGCGACGCCGCGAGTCAGCGGACGCTTGCCGAGCCAGCGGCCGCGGCCCGCCTTGCCCAGATTGGTGTTCTGGTTGTCGGGGTTCGACACCGCGCCGACCGTGCCCATGCACTCGCCGCGAATGTAGCGCTGCTCGCCCGAACCGAGACGCACGATGACGAGGCCGCGGTCACGACCGACGACCTGCGCATAGGTGCCGGCCGAACGGGCGATCTGGCCGCCCTTGCCCGGCTTCATCTCGATATTGTGGACGATCGTGCCGACCGGCATCTGCGACAATTCCATCGCATTGCCGGGCTTCACGTCGGTCTTCTTGCCGGCAACGACGGTGTCGCCCACGGCCAGACGCTGCGGCGCCAGAATATAGGTCTGTTCGCCGTCCTCATATTTCACGAGGGCGATGAATGCCGTGCGGTTGGGGTCATATTCCAGACGCTCGACGGTGGCCGGCATGTCCCACTTGCGACGCTTGAAGTCGATGAAGCGGTACTTCTGCTTGTGGCCGCCGGCGATGCCGCGCGAGGTCACATGACCCTTGTTGTTGCGGCCGCCGGTCTTGCGCTTGCCTTCGGTCAGCGCCTTGACGGGCTTGCCCTTCCACAGCGACGACTTGTCGACGAGGATCAGGCCGCGCTGCGCGGGGCTGGTCGGGTTATAATGTTTGAGTGCCATTTTCTTTCGCCTTCCCGAGCCGCTCAGACGCCCGTGGTGACGTCGATCGACTGGCCTTCGGCCAGGCGAACGATCGCCTTCTTCACGTCGCTGCGGGTGTAGGGCTTGCCCTTCCAGCGCTTGGTCTTGCCCTTGGTGACAAGCGTGTTGACGCCGACGACCTTGACATCGAACAGCGCCTCGACGGCCGCCTTGATCGCGGGCTTGGTCGCGTCATTGGCGACCTTGAACACCACGGCGTTGTTTTCGCTGAGCAGCGTCGACTTTTCGGTGATCACCGGAGCGAGGATCACGTCATAATGACGCGCATCGACAGTTTTTGCCTTAGCCATTGAAGCGTGCCTCCAGCTTTTCGACCGCCGCGCGGGTCAGGACCAGCGTGTCGGCACGGATGATGTCATAGACATTGGCGCCCGCTGCCGGCATCGCATCGATGCCGATCAGGTTAGCCGATGCCATCGCGAAGCTGGCGTGGACCGCGTCACCATCGATGAACAGGGCGCGATTGCCGAGGTCGAGCTTGCCGAGCTTGCCGGCGAGCGCCTTGGTCTTCGCATCCTTGAGCTCGAGCGTGTCGAGAACGACGAGCTTGCCACCCAGCGCCTTGTCGCTCAGCGCCATCTTGAGGCCGAGGCTGCGGATCTTCTTGTTCAGCGAGTGGCCGAAGGTGCGGGCCCGCGGGCCGTGCGCCTTGCCGCCGCCGATGAAGATCGGTGCCTTGCGATCGCCGTGACGAGCCGTGCCGCCGCCCTTCTGGCGACCGAACTTCTTGCCGGTGCGGGCGACGTCGCTGCGCTCGCGCGCGGCGCGGGCGGGGCCGCGGCGCTTTTCGAGCTGCCACGCGACGACGCGGTGCAGGATGTCGGTGCGCGCATCGACGCCAAAGACGTCGTCGTTAAGGTCGATGTCGGCGCCAGCCTTGCCATCGAGGGTCTGAACCTTGACCTTCATGATCAGGACTCCTGTGCGCCGTCGGCGGCCGCGGTGTCGACGACGGTCGCTTCGACCGGCGTTTCGACCGGCGCGTCAGCCGGGGCATCGTTGGTGTTGGCCGCGCTCTTGATGCCCGCCGGATAGGGAGCCTCAGGGTGACGCGGCAGCTTCACCGCATCGCGGACGAGCAGCCAGCCGCCCTTCGAGCCGGGAACCGAGCCCTTGACGAAGAGGAGGCCGCGTTCGACGTCGGTGCGGACGATTTCGAGATTCTGCTGGGTGCGATTGCGCGCGCCCATGTGGCCGGCCATCTTCTTGTTCTTGAAGACGCGGCCGGGATCCTGGCGGTTACCGGTCGAACCATGCGCACGGTGGCTGATCGACACACCGTGGGTCGCGCGCATACCGCCGAAACCCCAGCGCTTCATCGCACCGGCAAAGCCCTTGCCCTGGGTCACGCCCTGGATGTCGACGATCTGGCCGGCGACGAAATGGTCGGCCGAGAGTTCGGCACCGACGTCGAGCGTCGCGTCGTCGGCGACGCGGAATTCGACGAGCTTCGCCTTGGGCTCGACCTCGGCCTTGCCATAGGCGCCGCGCTGCGGCTTGGCGACGTTCTTCGCCTTGGCCGACCCGGCACCGAGTTGAACGGCCACATAGCCGTCGCGGTCTTTATCGCGCACGGAGACGACCTGGCAGCCTTCGAGGCTCAGGACGGTGACGGGCACATGGCGGCCGTCGTCCTGAAACAGGCGGGTCATCCCCATTTTCTTCGCGATCACGCCAGTACGCATGATCATACTCCTCAACAGAGGCCGGGCGGACCATTCCGCACGGCTTGCGGGACCCACCGAGGCAAACCCCGGCGGAACCCTCCCAGCCCAAGATTTCGATGCATCGCCCCGTCCGGGCTGAGGTGCCGCCATCCCGAAGGACCTGCGGCGAGACGGGGGACGCAGCCCGGATCAAGTCCGGCGGTATCCTCCGAAACCTTGTTGTGTTCCTGCGAAAGCAGGAACCCAGGGCGGCTTCAGCGCGACCTGTCGGCCGCTTTACCCTGGGCTCCGGATCAAGTCCGGAGCACGCTGGCTCAGGCCAGCTTGATCTCGACATTCACGCCCGCGGCGAGGTCGAGCTTCATCAGCGCGTCGACCGTCTGCGGGGTGGGCTGCACGATGTCGAGCAGCCGCTTGTGGGTACGCACCTCGAACTGCTCGCGCGACTTCTTGTCGATGTGCGGACCGCGGTTCACGGTGAATTTTTCAATACGCGTCGGAAGCGGGATCGGACCGCGAATGAGAGCGCCCGTGCGACGTGCCGTATCGGCAATGTCGGTGGTGGCCTGATCGAGCACGCGGTGATCAAAGGCCTTCAGGCGAATGCGAATATTCTGCGTTTCCATGACTGTTCCAGTCGAATCCCGTCTAACGATGCGAAAGAGCCGAAATGGCCTGTCCCGGCCTCCTGTTGGAAGCCGGTGAGGCCATCAAAAACCTTTAAGCTACGAGCCGCGCGAATCGATCCGAATCGCGCGGCTCGCGGCCCTATATTACTTTGTGATCGTCGCGACAACCCCTGCGCCGACCGTGCGGCCGCCTTCGCGAATCGCGAAGCGCAGACCCTGGTCCATGGCGATCGGGGCGATCAGCTTGACCGACAGCTGGACGTTGTCGCCCGGCATGACCATTTCGGTGCCCTCGGGGAGGACGACCTCGCCGGTGACGTCGGTGGTGCGGAAGTAGAACTGCGGACGATAGTTGGCGAAGAACGGCGTGTGACGGCCGCCCTCGTCCTTCGACAGGACATAGACTTCCGAGGTGAACTCGGTGTGCGGGGTGATCGAGCCGGGCTTGGCCAGAACCTGGCCGCGCTCGACTTCTTCACGGCCGACGCCGCGGATCAGCGCACCGATGTTGTCGCCGGCTTCGCCCTGATCGAGCAGCTTGCGGAACATTTCGACGCCGGTGACGGTCGTCTTCTTGGTGTCCTTGATGCCGACGATCTCGACTTCTTCACCGACCTTGACGACGCCGGTTTCGACGCGGCCGGTGACGACGGTGCCGCGACCCGAGATCGAGAACACGTCTTCGATCGGCATCAGGAAGGGCTTGTCGAGCGGACGCTCGGGCTGCGGAATCCATTCGTCGACGGCGGCCATCAGCTTGAGGACCGCGTCCTTGCCGATGTTGTCGTCGCGGCTTTCCAGCGCGGCGAGGGCCGAACCGGCGATGATCGGAATATTGTCGCCGTCGAAGTCGCGCTTCGAGAGCTCTTCGCGGATCTCGAGTTCGACGAGCTCGAGCAGTTCGGGATCGTCGAGCTGATCGACCTTGTTGAGGAAGACGACCATGGTCGGAACGCCGACCTGCTTCGCGAGCAGGATGTGCTCCTTGGTCTGCGGCATCGGGCCGTCGGCGGCCGACACGACGAGGATCGCGCCGTCCATCTGCGCGGCGCCGGTGATCATGTTCTTCACATAGTCGGCGTGGCCCGGGCAATCGACGTGCGCATAGTGGCGGTTGTCGGTTTCATATTCGACGTGCGAGGTCGAGATGGTGATGCCGCGCTCGCGCTCCTCGGGCGCCTTGTCGATGTTCGCGAAGTCGACGGCCGCGTTGCCCGCGATGTTTTCCGCCAGCACCTTGGTGATCGCCGCGGTCAGCGAGGTCTTGCCATGGTCGACGTGACCGATGGTGCCGATGTTACAGTGCGGCTTCGTCCGCTCAAATTTAGCCTTAGCCATGATATGGAACCTTCTTGTTCATGTGTTTGGGTTGATCAGTTTGGACGAGCCTGCTGAATCAGGCGCCGCCCTTAGTAGGTCTTGCCGCGCGGCGCAAGTCCGCGCGGCCTGAGCCCATCAGGCCATCTTGGCCTTCACCTCTTCGGCGACGTTCGTCGGCACTTCTTCATAATGCGAGAACTGCATCGAATAGCTGGCGCGCCCCTGGCTGAAGCTGCGCAGCTGATTCACATAACCGAACATATTCGCCAGCGGCACGATCGCCTCGACGACCTGGGCGATGCCGCGGCTGTCGGTGCCCTGAATCTGCCCGCGGCGGCTGTTGAGATCGCCGATCACATCCCCCATGAATTCCTCGGGAGTCACGACCTCGACCTTCATCACCGGTTCGAGCAGCTTGATGCCGGCTTTCGCCGCCACTTCGCGCATCGCCGCACGGCCCGCGATTTCGAACGCCAGCGCCGACGAGTCGACGTCGTGATAGGCGCCGTCCGTGAGCTTGATTTCGAAGTCGATGATCGGGAACCCGATCATGTGACCGTTTTCGGCCGATTCGCGCATGCCCTTTTCAACCGACGGGATATATTCGCGCGGGATGTTGCCGCCCTTGATCTCGTCGATGAAGGTGATGCCCGAACCGCGCTCGCCGGGGGCGACGCTGACCTTGACGCGGCCGAACTGGCCCGAGCCGCCCGACTGCTTCTTGTGGGTATAATCGACGTCGACCGGCTTCGCGAGCGATTCGCGATACGCCACCTGCGGCGCGCCGACATTCGCCTCGACCTTGAACTCGCGCTTCATGCGATCGACGAGGATGTCGAGGTGGAGCTCGCCCATGCCCTTGATGATCGTCTGGCCCGATTCATGATCGGTTGAAACGCGGAACGAGGGATCCTCGGCGGCCAGGCGGTTGAGCGCGATGCCCATGCGTTCCTGGTCGGCTTTGGTTTTCGGTTCCACCGACAGCTCGATGACCGGCTCGGGGAATTCCATCCGCTCGAGGATGATCGGCGCATTGGTGGCGCAGAGCGTGTCCCCGGTGGTGGTTTCCTTGAGGCCTGCCAGCGCGACGATGTCGCCCGCATAGGCTTCCTCGATGTCCTCGCGGCTGTTCGCATGCATCAGCAGCATACGGCCGACCTTTTCCTTCTTGTCCTTGACCGAGTTCAGGTAGGTGCCCTTGTTCAAGGTGCCCGAATAGATGCGGGCGAAGGTGAGCGAACCGACGAACGGATCGTTCATGATCTTGAACGCGAGCAGCGACAGCGGCGCCGAGTCCGAGGTCTCGCGCGAGTCGGGCTGGTCGTTCGCCGGGTTGATGCCCTGGACGTCGGGAATGTCGAGCGGCGAGGGCAGATAATCGACGACCGCGTCGAGCAGCGCCTGCACGCCCTTGTTCTTGAACGACGAGCCGCACAGCACGGGCACGAAGGCCTGCGCCAGCGTGCCCTTGCGGATCAGCGCCTTCAGCGTCGCGACGTCGGGGACGGTGCCCTCGAGATAGGCTTCCATCGCATCGTCGTCCTGTTCGACGGCGAGCTCGACCAGCTTTTCGCGATATTCGGCGGCCTTGTCCTTGAGGTCGGCCGGAATCTCCTCATAGAAGAATTCGGCGCCGAGGCTTTCGTCCTTCCAGATGATCGCGCGCTCGTTGACGAGGTCGACGAGACCGATGAAGTCGCTTTCGGCGCCGATGGGCAGATACAGCACCGCCGGCGTCGCGCCGAGGCGATCGATGATCGTCTGCACGCAATAATAGAAATTGGCGCCGGTGCGATCGAGCTTGTTGATGTAGCACATGCGCGGAACTTTATATTTGTCCGCCTGGCGCCACACGGTTTCCGACTGCGGCTCGACGCCGGCAACGCCGTCGAACGCGGTGATCGCGCCGTCGAGGACGCGAAGCGAGCGCTCGACCTCGATCGTGAAATCGACGTGTCCGGGGGTGTCGATGATATTCAGGCGATGCTCGGGGCCTTTGCCCTCATCGGCCTTCCACAGGCAGGTGGTCGCCGCCGACGTGATCGTGATGCCGCGTTCCTGTTCCTGTTCCATCCAGTCCATCGTCGCGGCGCCGTCATGGACTTCGCCGATCTTGTAGGACTTGCCGGTGTAATAGAGAATGCGCTCGGTCGTCGTGGTCTTGCCGGCGTCGATGTGCGCCATGATCCCAAAGTTGCGATAATGTTCGAGCGGATGGCTGCGTGCCATGGTCTTTTCCTTGGATTTGGGGGGCGGCCGGTGGGGCCGCCCCCGATATAGGAAGGTTTGTTACGATTGCGAGACGGCTGACCGTCCGCGCGAATTACCAGCGATAGTGGCTGAAGGCGCGGTTCGCTTCGGCCATGCGATGCGTGTCTTCGCGCTTCTTGACCGCATTGCCGCGGTTGTTCGACGCGTCGAGCAGTTCGCCCGACAGGCGCGCGGCCATCGTGGTTTCGCTGCGGTTGCGCGCGGCAGCGATCAGCCAGCGGATCGCCAGCGCCTGCGCACGGTCGGGACGGACCTCGACCGGAACCTGATAGGTCGCGCCGCCGACGCGGCGGCTGCGGACTTCGATGTTCGGACGGATGTTCGCCAGCGCTTCGTGGAAGACGCCGATCGGCTCCTTCTTGGCGCGGGCCTCGACCGATTCCAGGGCACCGTAGACGATGCTTTCGGCGACGGACTTCTTCCCGTCCAGCATGACGCTGTTCATGAATTTCGACAGCACGACATCCCCGAAACGGGGATCGGGCAGGATTTCGCGGCGTTCGGGACGACGACGACGAGCCATGGGTAATTCCTTTTACAACAGCATCCCGGCGCAAGAGCGGCCAGGGATGATCAAATAGCCGAAAAAGCGGTCCTTACTTCGGACGCTTCGCACCGTATTTCGAACGGCTCTGCTTGCGGTCCTTCACGCCCTGCGTATCGAGCACGCCGCGCAGGACGTGGTAACGCACACCGGGAAGGTCGCGGACACGACCACCGCGGATCAGCACGACGCTGTGTTCCTGGAGGTTGTGGCCTTCGCCGGGAATGTAGGTGATGACTTCGCGCTGGTTGGTCAGGCGGACCTTCGCAACCTTGCGGAGCGCCGAGTTCGGCTTTTTCGGGGTCGTCGTATAGACACGGGTGCAAACGCCGCGCTTCTGCGGGTTCGCTTCCATCGCCGGGACCTTGGAGTTCGCCTTTTGCGGCGTCCGGCCCTTGCGGACCAGCTGGTTGATCGTGGGCATGAATGCTTCACCTTTTTGTGTTCGCCCATCAAAGCGAACGGTTACTGTACCGCGGTGGATGAAGCTCCGGCCGCTTGCCCGCCAAAAAGGGCGAAAAACGGCCGACCTGATAACAGCAAAAGACCCCGGCGGAATCGCATTGATCCTCCGGAGGCTCCATCCGCGCCAGCAATGTTCAAGCGCTGTTGTAACTGAAAAAGGCGGCAAACCGCCCTTTTCGGTCGAGCGCGCCCCTAGCGGCGATTCCCCCGATGGTCAAGAGGCGGGCGCTTCGCGGCCGTAATATTGTTGCGCCGCCGCGTCCGCGCTATCCCCCCTGCCATGCCCGCGCCCCGCCACGCCAGCTTTGCCCCGCACGTCGCCCGCGATACGCGGCTGCTGATTCTCGGCAGCCTGCCCGGCGCGCGGTCGCTCGCCGAACGGCAATATTATGCGCATCCGACCAACCAGTTCTGGCGCCTGCTCGGCGACGTCCTCGCCCGGCCGCTCGCGGCGATGCCCTATGCCGAGCGGCTGGCGGAGCTGCACGCAATGAAGGTCGGGCTGTGGGATGTGATCCGCACCGCCGAGCGGCGCACGAGCAGCGATTCGCTGATCCGCGAAGCCGAGCCGCACGATCTGGCCGCGCTGGTCGCCGATCTACCCGCGCTCCGGATGATCGCGTTCAACGGCGGCAAGGCGGCGGCGATCGGCCGGCGCCAGCTGCCCCCGCTCGAAGCCATCGCGATCGTCGACCTGCCGTCGAGCAGCGCCGCGCACACGATCGGCTTCGCGGCGAAACGCGATTCCTGGCTGGCGCTGCGCGCCGCGCTTTAGAACCCCATCGAAAAGCGGAGTGCCGCGCCCTTGTCGTCGGGCAGCGCCGCGATGTGGCCCGGATCCCGGCGCCACCATGTGTTGGCGATGAGATCGCCGCCGAACAGCGACAGCGCGTAGCTCGCCTCGACCACCAGTTCGCGACCCGTCGGAGCGAGATTATAGGTGCGCCGCCCAAAGGTGGCGCCGCCGGTGTCATAATCATAGGCGACGGGCAGCATCAAATCGAGGCCGCCACGGGTAACGCGCAGCGGCTGCGCGAAACGCAGCGCGGCGCGATCGCCGGTCCCGAACAACTCCGCCTTGGCGATGTCGAACGAAAAGGCGGCCGAGCGGAGCGTACCGCCCGCAATCAGCCCGCCATGATCGGGCCGCGTCCACATCTGACGCCACGCCCCCGACAGGCTCCAGCCGCCGTCGAGATCGAGCCCGAGGCTGGCGTCGCCGACGAGGCTGGCTGCGCCACCGGCCCCGAACACCGGGCCGAGGCGCGCGCCGAGAAGGCTGTCCGATTCGCGGACCCAGCTGCCCCCCAGCATCGCGCGGACGCGGCCGAAGCGCCCGTCCCACGCCGCTCCCAGCCGCTGATAGCGGCTGTCGCGGCCCGAGCGATAGCGAAGCAGCGGATCGTCCTGCCAGCGCGATCCCGACACCCAGCCGTTTTCGGCGGTGAGGCTGAACCTCTGCCCGTGGCCGAGGTCGCGGCGAAGCAGCAGCCCGGCGCCCGGGCTCGCCGCGAAGCCGAGCCCCTCCTGCGCCGCGTCGGCGATCAGCATCGCGTGGTTCGATTCGCCGCGCTCGCCCGCAACCAGGCCGCTGAGGCCGCGCCCCGCGGCAAAACCGATCCGCGTCCGATCGTCCAGCCGCGCGATCATCGACGCGGCGATCGTGCGCGCCTGCCGCGCGTCGCGAAAGGACAGCCCCGCCAGGGCATCGCCGCCGGGCGCGGTCAGGACCGAGAGCGCCAGCGCGTCCGACGCGGCGCTTTGCTGGCGGACGAGACCGCCGATCGCACCCGACAATTTGAAATCGGGGCGCCGCGGCATCAGCGACCGGCCGAAATCGACGTTGAAGGCGCGGCCATATCCGTCGGTGACCAGCCCGACAGCGGTCGCCGCACCCGCGCCGCCCGCATCGCCCATCGGGCCGCCGAGCAGGCCGAGCGCGGTGTCGAGCCGCACCGCGCTCGCGGTGCCCGCCAGGGTCGTGGCACCCATCGGCTGAAAGGCCCGCGCGATGTCGAGAATGCCCTGCCCGAACACCGCATCCTCGCCCGCCGCCCCCGCGTCGCGCGCCGACTGATAGAGCAGTTGCACGATCTGCTGGCTGGTCAGATTGGGAAAGGCCTGCGCAATCAAGGCCACCGCTCCGGCAATCTGCGGCGCGGCAAAGCTGGTGCCGCTGAGAACGAAGACGGAATTGCCCTCGGTCTCGATCGCCCCATCCTTGTAGGCGCAGCACACATCCTCACCGAGCGCCGCGAGATAAGATTCGGCATAGCCGCCGGCGCGGTTGCTGAAGCTGGAGATCACGCCCCGGTCGTCGACCGATCCCGCGATGATCACCAGCCCGCCGCCGGCATCGCGCAGGCCCTGCGCGAAAGGTTCGGGATTGTCGGGATCATTGCCGTTCGCGGTCGTGTCGCCTTCGTTGCCGGCCGAGAGGACGACGATGATCCCCGCCGCGGTCGCGCGCGCCACCGCGGCGCGCAGCCCCGTGCCCGGCGGGTCTTCGCCGCCCAGCGAGATGTTGACGACGCGCGCGCCGGCGCTGATCGCGCGGTCGAGCCCCGCCGCGATCGCGCTGTCGCCGAAGCGGCACCCGCTTTCGTCATCGTCGGGGTCCTCGGTCGCACAGCTTCCCGGCCGGTCGGCGCGCAGCACGAGCAGATTGGCGTTGAAGGCGATGCCGAAGGTGCCCGCATCATTCTTGCCGCCGAGCAGCACCTGCGCAACATTGGTCCCGTGCGTCCCCTCGGCATTGATGCCGCGCGATCCGGCGACGTCGGCCGAGGCGGGCGAAATGCGTCCTGCGAATTCGGGGCTGTCCTCGTCGATCCCGTCGTCGATCACCCCTGCCAGTATGCCTTGCCCGGTCGCGCCCGCCTGATAGGCGGTGATCGCACCGTGGAAATTCACCCCGTCCGATCGCCGTGTCTCGGCGGTGTTGAAATTTCCGGTCGGCGGCGGCGTGGGCGCCGGAGTAGGGGTAGGAGTCGGAGCGGGGGTGGGGGCCGGAGGCGGTGCGGGCGTCGGCGACGGCCGCGCTCCACCGCCGCCGCAACCGGCGAGCGACAAGGCAGCGACGCTCAGAAGCAGCGGCAGAGGTCGCCGGGCAAGTCCCCGGACCGAACGGCGCCGCACGCTCTCCATCATCGCCCGTCTCCCCTATCCCCTCATGATCATAGCATTTTCCGGTTTAGGCCCAAAGCCATTGCCGCAAAGTAAAGCATCCGCCTTGCCGCCGCGGCGCCCGGCCCTTATGCGGCCGGTCACCATGACTGTGCCGATCGACCATATCGACAATTGGATCTTCGATCTCGATAACACGCTCTATCCGCCGTCGGCGAAGCTGTTCGATCTGATCGATGCGCGCATGGGCGCCTTCATCATGCGCCTGCTGGGCGTCGATGCGGTCGAGGCGCGGCGGGTGCAGAAGCAATATTTCCACGACCATGGCACGACGATGGCGGGATTGATGCGGCATCACGGCGTCGATCCCGAGACGTTTCTGGTCGACGTCCACGATATCGCGCTCGACCGGCTGAGCATCGACGCCCGGCTGCGCGCCGGGCTCGAACGGCTGCCGGGGCGGCGGCTGATCTTCACCAACGCCGACGCCGATTATGCCGCGCGCGTGCTGGCGGCGCGCGGGATCGCCGACCTGTTCGACGGCATCTGCGACATCCGCGTCACGCGCTACACGCCCAAGCCCGATCCCGAAGCCTATTCGGCGATGATCGCGCACCTCGGCGTCGATCCGGCGAGGAGTCTGTTCGTCGAGGATATGGCGCGCAACCTGACGCCCGCCAAAGCACTCGGCATGACGACCGTGTGGCTGGACAATGGCAGCGAAAGCGGCCATCGCGACCACCTGCCAAGCCATGTCGATTTCCACGCGACCGACATCGCCGACTGGCTCGACGACCTGCCTTTACCTTGGGGACTTTCATGACCGACCTGCAAACGACGATCGAAGCCGCCTGGGACGCGCGCGACACGCTGGGGCTGACGACGGCCGGCGCGGTGCGCGAGGCGGTCGAAACCGCGATTGCCGGGCTCGACGACGGCAGCTTCCGCGTCGCCGAGCGCGACGCCGGCGGGAGGTGGCAGGTCAACCAGTGGCTCAAGAAAGCGGTGCTGCTGTCGTTCCGCCTCAACGACATGGAGATCATCGAGGGCGGGCCGGGCGGCGCGACCTGGTGGGACAAGGTGCCATCGAAATTCGCCGGCTGGGGCGAAAACCGTTTCCGCGACGCCGGCTTTCGTGCGGTGCCCGGATCGATCGTCCGCCGCGGCGCCTATATCAGCAAGGGCGCGGTGCTGATGCCGAGCTTCGTCAACATCGGCGCTTATGTCGGCGATGGGTCGATGGTCGATGCCTGGGCCACCGTGGGAAGCTGCGCGCAGATCGGCGCCAATGTCCATCTGTCGGGCGGCGCCGGAATCGGCGGCGTGCTCGAGCCTTTGCAGGCGGGTCCGGTGGTGATCGAGGACGGCGCCTTCATCGGCGCGCGCGCCGAAGTCGCCGAGGGCGTGATCGTGCGCGAGGGCGCGGTGCTGTCGATGGGCGTCTATCTCGGCGCCTCGACCAAGATCGTCGATCGCGCGACCGGCGAGGTCTTCATCGGCGAAGTGCCGCCCTATGCCGTCGTCGTCCCCGGATCGCTCCCGGGCAAGCCGCTCCCCGACGGAACGCCGGGACCGTCGCTCTATTGCGCGGTGATCGTCAAGCGCGTCGACGCGCAGACGCGCGCCAAGACCGGGATCAACGAGCTGCTGCGCGATTGATCCTGTCGTCGCCCCCGCGAAGGCGGGGGCCGCTATCGAGGTAGCGCAAGGCTGCTTGCGGCCCCCGCCTACGCGGGGGGGGCGGGTTTCAACGCTCGCTCAGATAATAGCGCTCGCGCGCGGTCAGGTCGTCGGCGAGGTCATAGACGATCGGCTGGCCGGTCGGAATTTCCAGCCCGGTGATGTCGGCGTCCGAAATGCCCGACAGATGCTTGACCAGCGCGCGCAGGCTGTTGCCGTGCGCCGAGATCAGCACCGTTTTGCCTGCCCTCAGCTCGGGCGCGATGACGCCGTCATAATAGGGCAGCACCCGCGCGATTGTATCCTTGAGGCTTTCGGTCGACGGGATCGCGATGCCGGCGTAGCGCGGGTCTTTCGACAGGTCATAGGGCGAATCGGCGGCCAGCGGCGGCGGCGGAATATCGAAGCTGCGGCGCCAGATCTTCACCTGCTCGTCGCCATGCTTCGCCGCCGTCTCGGCCTTGTCGAGTCCGGTGAGGCCACCGTAATGCCGCTCGTTGAGGCGCCAGTCCTTGGTCACCGGCAACCACAGGCGGCCCATCGCCTCGAGCGCGAGGTTCAGCGTCTTGATCGCGCGCGTCTGGACCGAGGTGAAGCCGATGTCGGGGGCGATGCCCTTGTCCTTCATCAGTTCGCCCGCCGCCCACGCTTCCGCCGCGCCTTTTTCGGTGACGTCGACGTCCCACCAGCCGGTGAAGCGGTTTTCGAGATTCCATTGCGACTGGCCGTGGCGGATGAGGATGAGCTGCGGCATGGGCGGTCCTTCGGCTGGAGGGGATTCGCCGCGCCATAGCGCCAGTTGCGCCCGAACGCCAACGCCCCCTTGAAATGGTTTCCAGGGTTACCAGATTCAACGCGTCCGGCCGCCAGAACGGGGCCGGACGGTGATCGCGGCACGCCCCATGATTCGGGCCGCGGTCCCTTTGCTTCGCTTTGACAAGGAAGAATTGAGCCATGCGTAACAATTTCGACTGGACCCCCTATCGCCGTTCGACCGTCGGTTTCGACCGATTGTTCGATTTCCTCGAAACCGGCGGATCGGCCGCCGAAAATTATCCGCCGTTCGATATCGAAAAGCTCGGCGACGACCATTTCCGCATCACCGTCGCGGTCGCGGGATTCAAGACTGACGAGATCGACATCACCGCGCAGCAGAACATGCTGACCGTCAGCGGCCGCAAGGCGCCCGCCGGCGAGGGCGAAGGCCGCCAGATGCTCTATTCGGGCATTGCGACGCGCGCGTTCGAGCGCCGCTTCCAGCTTGCCGACTTCGTCCGCGTCGGCAAGGCCGATCTGGCCGACGGGCTGCTGGCGATCGACCTGGTGCGCGAAGTGCCCGAGGCGATGAAGCCGCACAAGATCGCGATCGGCGGCGTCGCGCCGTCGGTGATCGAGGACAAGAAGGCCGCCTGAGCCCCCCCTTGCCCTTCTACCCTTTTGCCCTTCGGGGCATGAAGAACGGGGTCCGGTCCCTCTCCCGGACCCCGTTTTCTTTTTCCGTCAGAGCATCTGGTCGAGCGTCTGGAGACAGGCGTGCGCGAGCAGCTTCGAACGTTCGGGCGACCAGCCCTGCACCGGGTCGGGCAGGTCGCGATTGTCCTTGAACGGCATCTCCAGCGTCATCGACACCGCGCCGAAGCGTTCGGCGAGCTGAGTCGTCGACATGCTGAGATTCGCCTGACCGGGCGCTGAAAATTCATAGCCGAGCTCGACCTGAAAATCGGGGGTGTTCGCGGCAAGCGCGGTCTGGAACGCCCGGTATTTCGCGATCTGCGCGTCCTTCAGCGACGGAATGCCCTCAAACCCCGCGAGGAAGACCGCCGGGATCGCCTCGTCGCCATGGACGTCCATCGCCCAGTCGACGCCGCTTTCGTCCATCGCATTCCGCACGCACAGCACTTCGGGGCTGCGTTCGGCAGTCGGATTGTCCCATTCGCGGTTGAGGTTCACCCCGGCATAGTTGGTGCGCAGATGGCCGCGCCGCGACCCGTCGGGATTCATGTTCGGGACGATATGGAAACGGCATTTGCCCAGCAGCGACCGCGCATAAGGGTCGGCGGGATCGGTGAGCTTTTCGAGCGCGCCCTCCATCCACCATTCGGCCATCGATTCGCCCGGATGCTGGCGCGCATAGAGCCAGACCTGCGTGTCGCCGGTGCCCATTTCGAGGCAGTCGATCGGCTGACCCTCGAGGCTGGTGCCGAGGCAGCGATAGGTGACGCCTTCGCATTCGGCGACCGAGGCGACCAGATCATGGTGGCGCTCCATCGAATAGGGCGCGAAATAGGCGACCCAGAGCAGCGGCCCTTCGGCGGTGTGGCGGATCGTCAGCGTGCCCGCGTCATAGCTGGTGTCGAGGCGGAACCAATGCTCGCGGTCATAGCTCGCGGCGGCGGCATAGCCGGGCCAGCCGTCGGGATAGGCCGAGTTCGCCAGGCCGGCGATCGCAAGCTCGAGCGCGTCGCCGGCGGTGCAGGCGACACGAAAGTGGAACCATTGATAGAAATCGGATTCGCGATCCTTGCGGATGGAAAGACGCGCCGAAGGGCCCTCGACGCTGTCCACGACGATATTGCCGCTGTCGAACGCGGCGTTGATGCTGATAGTCATGGGACGCTGATAGTGCGTCCCGATTCGCCGGGAAAGTCCCTGAATAGAGCTTCGGCCAATTTCGCCGCGGCGAGCGAGGGCTGCGAGGCGGGCGCCTTCACCGGAATCGCGGTCAGCGCGCGGCCTTCCCACAGGGCCTGGCCCGATGCCGCATCGTCGATGCGCACCGACAGTTGAAGGTCGGCCATCCGCTTCGGTCCGCCGCCAAGATTGATCCCCACGCCGAGCCCGACCCCCGAGCCATAGCTGCCGGTCGAGCCGCCGACCCCGACCGAAACCGGCGAGCGCCGCGCCGCGGGGGCCTGTTCGTTGCGATCGAAGCCGATGCGGACCTTGAGCGGGGCGCGCTCGCCGTTCGCCGCGGCGACGAGGCCCTGGCGCTGCAATTGCTGTTCGACCGCGGTGCGATAGCTCGACCATTCGAGAGAAGGCGCGTTGGCGCCCACCCCCGTGCCGGCCATCGCCGCCGGATCGCCGAGCGGCGCCTCGTCGACGGCATAGCGCGTGCCCGGCGCCCAGCCCGTGGGCGCATTGCCGTGAAAGCGGGTAACTTCGACCGGCGGCACGGCTGTCGCACAGCCGCCGAGCGCGAGCGACGCTGCGATCAGCAGCGTGGCAGGGAGATGACGCGTCATGCACGCACCATGCGCCACAAAATCTGGCCTGGCAATGAACGGGATGCGTGGAGAAATCCTCCCCACGGCTGCGCCGCAGGGAGAATCGGGATCACCGATAGAAGATATGATTATCGATCGACGCGACGCGCGTCTTGCGCCAGCCCGGCGAGACATAGCGCGCGTGGAAGAAGAGCGCACCCGGCGCCTGCGTCTTCCAGCTTCCGTCGCGCGCGATCTGCGCGATGGCGACGGCGTTGTTCCACTGGGCCGCGTTGCGGATCGCGGGCATCTTGCCGTGGCGGACGAAGCTGAACTGGCTCGGCTGGTGGACGACGCCGCACAGGCTCTTGGGAAAGCGGCCCGACTTGGCGCGGTTGATCACGACATGCGCGACGGCGAGCTGACCCGCGAGCGATTCGCCGCGCGATTCGAAATAGACGGCGCCGGCGAGGCAGCGGAGTTCGGGGTCGATCTCGGCCGGACGATCGGTCGCGGCGACGAGCTCGGCCAGCGAATCGATATCCAGCGCCGGCTTCGGTTCGGCCGCGGGTTCGTCCCTGCGTTCGGAATCAGGGTTTTCGGAAAGGGGGCTTTGGGGAAGGGTCACGACCGGCTGTTCGCTTGTCGTCGTGGCATCCGCCGGGTCTCTCTGCGGCGCATCGGCGCCCGGCAGGGTGATGGCGGGAAGATTCGCGCTGGCCGCGAGATCGCTCGCGAAGCCCGGTTCGGCCAGCAGCAGCATCGCGGTGGCGGTCATGCCGACAGCGGCCGCGCTGGCGGCGTTCAAAATGCGACTCATATAATCCGTCAAAAGGGCGGCTGATGGACCGGAACCTCAAGACAGGCGGGTGAGCTATATCTGGCTCTATGCCGCCTGCGGCCATCATCCGACTGCGTGTCCGAACCGTTTTCGGGGCGCTTTGCCAAGGCAGGGCAACCCACGGAACGACCTACGCGTTATGGAATGGGCGCGACTTATTGTGCGCCGCAACAGAGTCAAGTTAACGCAGCCCACTCCGCGACGAGTTGTGGCGCATCTGCGATATCCAGTTCGACGATCCACA
This sequence comes from Sphingopyxis sp., assembly GCF_025869345.1. Classification (GTDB taxonomy): domain Bacteria; phylum Pseudomonadota; class Alphaproteobacteria; order Sphingomonadales; family Sphingomonadaceae; genus Sphingopyxis. Next base: position 407 of record NZ_JAOZVW010000124.1, on the reverse strand, counting down.
GGTCGGGATCGGCCTTTCGCCGCCGTTCCTGATAGTTTGCGCGGGCTTCACCATCTTTTGGGTCATCGGGCCCCACGGCCTGCCAGATATAGCGTCCGTCCAGCGAAAAGCGGCGTTCCAGCAACGGTCCGGGCTCCCCGCGATCGCTGCATTGGACGAGGATGATCCCGGAAGTTTCGTCCCCCCGCGCGAGGATCGCCGCGAAGCCGCCGGCCGCTTCGGTACGGCGGAGGAGGAGATCGACGAGAAAGCGACTCTTGAGCCGAGCCACGGAGACGGTCGCGCCTCTAGGGTCTGGCCCCGCACTTTTCGGGTCCGAGGCGTCGAAATGGCGAAGATATCGGGTTCGGGCGGGTGCAGCGGGTAGCATCGCTACCCGCAAGGCCGCGCGGACCCGAGATCGAAGC